>JBBRHF010000001.1:0-60419 GCA_038223055.1 Actinomycetes bacterium
GTGCTCCTCGAGTTCGCGCTCGTCCGCTACTCGCTCGACGTCCTGATGGCGCACGGTTTCTCGCCGATCGTTCCGCCGGTCATCGTCAAGGAGAAGACGCTCCTGGCGACTCGCCACTTCCCGTTCCTGCGCGACCAGATCTACAAGATCGAGGGCGAGGACAGCTACCTCGTTGGGACGTCCGAGATTCCGCTCGCCGGCCTGCACTTCGAGGAGATCCTCGACGAGAAGGCGCTGCCGCGCTTCTACGCCGGCTTCTCGTCCTGCTACCGCACCGAGGCATGGCCGGTGCGGCCTTCTCGGGCTTGTCGGCGATGACTGCCTCGGTGGTCAAGAACAGGGCCGCAATCGACGCCGCGTTCTGCAGTGCCGAGCGAGTGACCTTGGCCGGGTCGATGATGCCAGCCTTGATCATGTCCTTGTACTCACCCGTCGCGGCGTCCAGGCCCCAACCCGTCTCCAGGTTGCGCACCTTCTCCACCACGACGCCACCCTCGAGACCGGCGTTGACGGCGATCTGCTTGAGCGGAGCCTCCAGCGCGATCTTCACGATGTTGGCCCCGGTCGCCTCGTCGCCGACCAGGTCCAGCTTCGCGAACGCGGTGACCGCTGCCTGCAGCAGGGCCACGCCGCCGCCGGCGACGATGCCCTCTTCGACGGCAGCCTTGGCGTTGCGCACCGCGTCCTCGATGCGGTGCTTGCGCTCCTTGAGCTCGACCTCGGTCGCCGCACCGGCCTTGATGACGGCCACGCCGCCGGCCAGCTTGGCGAGCCGCTCCTGGAGCTTCTCGCGGTCGTAGTCGGAGTCCGACTTCTCGATCTCGGCGCGGATCTGGTTGACCCGGCCGGCGATCTGGTCGGCGTCCCCCGCACCCTCGACGATGGTCGTCTCGTCCTTGGTCACGACCACCTTGCGGGCCCGGCCGAGCAGGTCGACGCCCGCGTTCTCCAGCTTGAGTCCGACCTCCTCGCTGATGACCTGGGCGCCGGTGAGGATGGCGATGTCCTGCAGCATGGCCTTGCGGCGGTCCCCGAAACCGGGAGCCTTGACGGCAACCGACTTGAAGGTGCCGCGAATCTTGTTGACCACCAGGGTCGCGAGGGCCTCACCCTCGACGTCCTCGGCGATGATCGCTAGCGGCTTGCCGCCCTGCATGACCTTCTCCAGCAATGGCAGGAGGTCCTTGACGGCCGAGATCTTCGAGTTGAGCACTAGGACGTAGGGATCGTCCAGGACGGTCTCCATCCGCTCCGGGTCGGTCACGAAGTAGGGCGAGATGTAACCCTTGTCGAAGCGCATGCCCTCGGTGAGCTCGAGCTCGAGGCCGAAGGTGTTGCTCTCCTCGACGGTAATGACACCTTCCTTGCCGACCTTGTCCATGGCCTCGGCGATCATCTCGCCGATCAGCGGGTCGGCGGCCGAGATCGAGGCGGTCGAAGCGATCTGCTCCTTGGTCTCGACGTCCTTGGCCATCTTGGACAGCTCTTCGCTGACGGCCTCGACAGCCGCCTCGATGCCGCGCTTGAGCGCCATCGGGTTGGCGCCGGCGGCCACGTTACGCAGGCCTTCCTTCACCAGGGCCTGAGCGAGAACCGTGGCGGTGGTGGTGCCGTCACCGGCGACGTCGTCGGTCTTCTTCGCGACCTCCTTGACGAGCTCCGCGCCGATCTTCTCGTACGGGTCCTCGAGCTCGATCTCCTTGGCGATGGACACACCGTCGTTGGTGATCGTGGGGGCACCCCACTTCTTCTCGAGGACGACGTTGCGACCCCACGGGCCGAGCGTCACTTTGACGGCGTCGGCGAGCTGGTTCATTCCGCGCTCGAGCCCGCGCCGTGCTTCCTCGTCGAACGCAATAATCTTTGCCATGCGGTTCCGGTCCTCCCGATCGGGGTGGATGACGGATGGGGGCGGCGCCCGCGACGGACGACCGGTTGCCCACGGCGGGCCTCCCGCCGTGCACACCGGTCTCGCCGACCCGATCCAACGTGCTGGGTCTGACCGACCTCCGCGAAGCCGTGTGGCCCCACAAAGATCTGTCACTCTCACAGGGAGAGTGCTAACCCCATGATTAGCACTCGACCCCCCTGAGTGCAAGCGGAGGGCCAGGACGACCTAGCCAGACTTCGTACGACGCCGGCGGGCGGCGCACTCCCGGTCCGCCGAGCGACCTCACGCCACCAGACCGCCCTACGGCGCCGCACCCATGACGCGCTCCCCCGGCCGTCAGGCCAGCCCGGCCGCCGAGAACGCCGCCGCGGACGCCTCGATCGTCGCGGCAGGTCCCACGACGGGGGCGACCGCGCCGAGCGTCTTGAGCCCGTCACCGGTATTGAAGATCACCGTGTCCGCGTCCGGGTCCAGCTGCCCCGACGCGAGCAGCTTGCGCAGCACGGCGACGGTGACCCCGCCGGCCGTCTCACCGAAGATCCCCTCGGTGCGCGCCAGCAGGCGGATGCTCTCAATGATCTCGTCGTCGGTGACATCCTCGACCGCACCGCCCGTACGCCGGCAGGTATCCAGCACGTAGGGTCCGTCGGCCGGGTTGCCAATCGCGAGCGACTTGGCGATCGTGCGGGGCCGCACCGGGGCCACGACGTCATGGCCGGCCTTGAACGCGGCGGCGACCGGCGAACATCCGGTCGCCTGCGCCCCGAACAGCCGGTACGCGGTGGGCTCAACCAACCCGAGCTCACCCAACTCGCGAAACCCCTTGTCCACCTTGGTCAACTGCGAACCCGAGGCGACGGGTACGACGACCTGTTGAGGCAGCCGCCAGCCCAGCTGTTCGGCCACCTCGTAGCCCAGCGTCTTGGAGCCCTCGGCGTAGTAGGGGCGCACGTTGACGTTGACGAAGGCCCAGTCCTCGTGTTCCTCGGCCAGCTCGCAGGCGACCCGGTTGACGTCGTCGTAGGTTCCCTCGACCGCGACGAGGGTGCCGCCGTAGACGGCGGTCGTCACGATCTTCTGCTGCTCGAGGTCGGCGGGGACGAGGACCACCGAGCGGATGCCGGCCCGGGCGGCGGCCGCGGCCACGGCGTTGGCGAGGTTGCCGGTCGACGGGCAGGCCAGGGTGGTGAATCCGAACTCGCGTGCGGCCGCCAGCGCCACGGCGACGACGCGGTCCTTGAACGAGTGGGTCGGGTTGGCACTGTCGTCCTTGACCCACAGCGCCCTCATCCCCAGCTCTCGACCCAGGTTGTGGGCGCGAACCAGCGGCGTACAGCCCGGTTCGAGGTTCGGGGTCTCGATCACGCAGGACGGCACGGGCAGCAGCGCCCGGTAACGCCAGATGTTCTGCGGACCTGCCTCGATCGAGGCGCGGGTCACCGTCCCGAACTCGTAGGACACCTCGAGCGGACCGAAGCACTCGGCGCAGGCGTAGGAGGGCCCCAGCGGCGCAACGGCGCCACACTCGCGACACGCCAGGCCGATCGCCGGGCCGAGGGCGGGCGAAGAACCCGGCCGAGCCGGCGCGGATGCCGAGCCGGTGGATGGGGCCGACGCGGGTGGAGCCGACGCGGGTGCTGCGGGTGCTGAAGTTGCGGGTGCTGAAGTTGCGGGTGCGGAAGTCGCGGGTGCGGAAGTCGCGGGTGTTGAGAGTGCAGGCATGTCGAGCGGAGTCCTCTCCTCATCTGTCCCGGGCGGACCTCGCCGCGGGTCGGAGTTGGCACCGTGACCGGGCACCCTGCGTCGGATGGACGCGGCTGCTCGAGTGCGGTTGCCGGGGCTTCGTCGGGCCGTTCCCTCTGCCCCTCTGGATGAGCGGTGTTCAGTTGTTTGCTCAGAGTACGGCCGGAGCCGAGCGCTTCTCGAACCGCGTCCGGGACCTGAGACGCCACACCGCACGGGCGCGGCGCTGCCCGAGGGACGTTCCCGGTAGCCCCGCCACCGACATCCCCGACTGGCAACCACCCGAGCGGTCAAGACCTCGACATCGGCCACGATCCCCCATTCCGACTACAGGGTCTTGCTGCCGACCCGATGCCGCCTACATGGTGAGCGACGCTGCGTCCGACAGATGAGATTCGCCCACCTATCAACGTCAAAGTGCGCCTCGCGAGGTGTCCACACCTATGTCGGGTGCGTTTGGCCTCGGTCGGTGACGCTCCCCGAGCCTTCGCTGCCGACGCACCACCTCGATGGTGGCCGATTTGAGGCGCTGTGCCCGTTGTGCGGCCCATGGGGATCCCCGTCCTCGATCAGGCACACTTGTGGCCACGAGGGATGGACCTGAGTGGCCGGACGTTGGGCGGCTACGTCGTGGGCCGACCGAGAGGGCAGGACGTGCGACCAGCACTGCGACTGCGCCAGGTGACCAACGTGGTCAACCTGTCCACGCCGCTCGGCCTCCTCCTCGCCGCGGCCGCTCGAACCCGCCTCGAGCGCGCCGCTGACGGCCTCCTCGTGGCCTGGGGCTACCGCTGGCCGGTGCCCAAGGCACCGGCGTTCACGGTCGGCAACGTCATCCTGGTGCGCTTGGACGAGGAAACACTCGCCGCCCGGCCGCGGCTGATGGCTCACGAGGGCCGCCACGCCACGCAGTACGCCGTGTGCTTCGGGCCGCTACTGCTGCCGCTCTACCTGCTGGCCGGCGCCTGGTCGTGGTGGCGCACCCGCGACGTCGCCGCGCGCAACGTGTTCGAGCGGCTGGCGGGTCTGGAGGACGGCGGCTACCGGGCTCCGGCGGACCGGCCCTAAAGTCGACGGCATGCCCGACGCCGATGGATCCACCGACACCGCACCCACGGCCACCGCAGCCACGGACACCGCAGCCACCGACACCGCATCCACCGACACCGCAGCCACGGACACCGCAGCCACGGCCACCGCAGCGAAGGCCACGCTGCTCGTCGCGTCCAACCGGGGCCCGCTGTCCTTCACCGAAGCCGACGGCGGGCGGCTGTCCTCCAGCCGCGGCGGAGGCGGGCTCGTGTCGGGCCTGATGACCGTCGGCAGTGGCGACAGCGCCGTCTGGGTCTGCTCGGCGCTGTCCGACGCCGACCGCAGCGCAACCCGGCGAGCGGCGGGCGGCCGGCTCGACCTCGACGGGCACGACACGGGCGGCGCAGCCGTCCGGATGCTCGACATCGACGCCGCGACGTTCAAGCGCGCCTACAACGCGATCGCCAACTCCACGCTGTGGTTCGTCCATCACATGCTCTACGCCACGCCGACGGCTCCGGCCTTCGGGATGGGGTTCCGGCGCGAGTGGGCGTCCTACGTCGCCTACAACCGCGCGTTCGCGGAGGCTCTAGCGCAAGACGCGGCGCCCGGAGCGAAAGTGCTGATCCAGGACTACCACCTCACGCTCGCACCGCAGTTGCTGCGGGAGCTGCGCCCCGACGTACGCATCGCCCACTTCTCGCACACCCCCTGGGCACCGCCGGACTACTTCCGCATCCTGCCGACCGACGTCGCGCGCGAGACCCTGCTCGGCATGCTGGGCGCCGACCACGTCGGCTTCCACTCCCGGCGGTGGGCCCGCGCCTTCGGCCGCTGCTGCGCGGAGATGCTCGGCGCGACGGTGCAGACCTCCGATCGGGGTGAGATCTCGGTCACCCACGAGGGGCGCACCACCGTCGTCGGGGTCCATGCGCTCGGGGTCGATGCGGACAGCCTGCGCGAGCGAGCCGTGGAGGCGGACGTCGAGGCACGGCGCGCCACGCTGCTCGAACAGCTCGGCGACCGGCAAGCGATCGTCCGGGTCGATCGCACCGAGTTGTCGAAGAACATCGGCCGCGGCCTGCTGGCCTACCGCGAGCTGCTGCGGCGGTTCCCGGAGTGGCACAACCGGGTCGTGCACATCGCGTCGGCCTACCCGAGCCGGCACGACCTGCCCGAGTACCGCGAATACACCGCGAGCGTGCAGCGCCTCGCCGGCGAGATCGAGGACGAGTTCGGTACGCCGGAGTGGCGCCCGATCATGCTGCACGTCACCGACGACTACGCCCGGTCGTTGGCGCTCTACCGGATCGGCGACGTGCTGCTGGTCAACCCCATCCGCGACGGCATGAACCTGGTGGCCAAAGAGGTGCCGCTGTTGTCCGAGAAGGGCGCCACGGTGGTGCTCTCGACGGAGGCCGGTGTGGCTGACGAGTTCAGGTCCGACGCGTTGCTGGTCAACCCCTTCGACGTCTCCGGGACGGCGGAGGCGCTGCACGCGGCGCTCGGCATGGCCCCGGACGAACGCCTGGCCCGAACCCGCCGGCTGGCCGAGATCTCGGCCCGGTTGCCGCCCGAGCAATGGCTAGCCCAACAGGTGGACGCGCTCGACTGAGGCTCGGATGTGGCTGACCCGCGAGCCGTCATCTGTCATGCTCGGTGAGATCATGCTGGCTATCCACGATAGGTCTCCGCGTGCCTGGAGGGCGCAGGCTCGCACTGTGCTGTCCATGGTCGCCGCCGTGTCGATCATCGTGACCGTGCTTCCCAAGGTCGCCGGAGCCTCCTGGGCGCAGATCGGACCGATGCTGCGAGCACTCACAGTGGGTCAGATCCTGCTGCTCACGGCCCTGTGGTTCGTCGGCCTCTACGCCTACTCGTTCGTGCAGACGGCGTCCCTGCCTCGGCTGTCCAAGCGCCAGGCGCTGACCATGAACCTCAGCGGGAGCGCCGTGGCCAACCTCGTGCCCTTCGGCGGTGCGCTGGGCATCGGGGTCAACTACGCGATGGTGCGCTCGTGGGGCATGGGCAAGACCGCCTTCACGCTGTCCGCCCTCGTGACCAACATCTGGAACATTCTGACCAAGCTGAGCCTCCCGATCATCGCGCTCGGCGTGATCGTCATCGGCGGGCAGGTCACGGATCGCCGCCTGGTCGTGCCGGCCGTGGTTGCGGCCACGGTCCTCGTCATGGTGACGGGTGCCATGGCGGCGGCGCTGACCAGCGTGGCGGCGGCCCGACTGCTCGGCCGTTGGGCGGAACGCACGGCCAACGGAGCTCTGCGGATGGTGCGTTCGGACCGTCGGGTGCGCTGGGAACGTCGGGCGGTCGGGCTGCGGTTACGAACCGTCGACCTCCTCCGGACGGCGTGGGCCCAGATGTCGCTCGGGATGCTGGTCTACGCGGCGCTTCAGTCGCTGTTGCTGTGGGCGACGCTGCACATGCTGGGCAGTCACCTGCCGCCGTCGGTGGTGTTCGCGGGTTACGCGCTCGAGCGGTTGCTGACCCTGGTCGTCCTCACGCCGGGTGGCGCCGGGTTCGCCGAGGTGGGCACCACTGCGCTGCTGATCGCGTTCGGCGGCGCGCCGGCCGTCACGGCGGCGGGAGTGCTGGTCTACCGCGGCTTCACCTTCCTGATCGAGATCCCCGTCGGGGGTGCGGTGCTGCTGGGTTGGCTCTGGCGACGGCGCCGGAACAACCGGACCGAGCAGACCCCAGCACTGGCCGGCGGGGCCGCCTGATGCGGATCGCGCACGTCACCGACTGCTACTTGCCCCAGCGCGGCGGCATCGAGATGCAGGTGCACGACCTGGCGGCCCACCAGCGAGCCGCCGGGCACGACGTCGACATCTTCACTGCCACCCGGTCCGACGCCACCGGCGACGCGGCGCCGGAGCCGGACCCGGCGTGGGTGCACCGGGTGGTCCGCGCCCGGCGTCCCGGTGCCCACATGATCGCCTGCATTCGCGCGGCGGCCCCACTGTTCGCCGCCGGCGACTACGACGCGGTGCACGTGCATTGGTCGATCTACTCCCCGCTCGGGCAGATCGCGGTCCGCTCTGCGGCCGCGGCCGGGATCCCGACGGTTATCACGATCCACTCGCTGTGGTGGCGCATCGAGCCGCTCCCACGCGTGTCCAACCTCGCTCTGGGCTGGAGCGGCCTACCGGTGCTCTGGTCGGCCGTCAGCCACGTCGCCGCCGAGCCGATTGACCGGATGTTGCGCATCTCGCGACCCACAATCGTCCTGCCCAACGGCATCGACCTGGGCGAATGGAAGCCGGCATCCGAGGCGGGCCCAAGAATCGGCTCGGAGGTCGTCCTCGCGAGCGTGATGCGCCTGGCCCCCCGCAAGCGCCCGATGCGGCTGCTGCGGATGGCCCGCCAGCTCAAGGCACGTGTCCCCGGCGCCAGCCTTCGGCTGGTCATCGTCGGCGAGGGTCCCGAACGTGCCACGCTCGAGAGCTACATCTCCCGGCACGCCATGTCGTCCTGGGTCGACCTTCCGGGCTGGCTGACCCGGCCCGAGATCCGCGACGTGCTGCACGCGGCTGACGTCTACGTCGCACCCGCCGATCTCGAATCGTTCGGCATCGCCGCCCTCGAGGCGCGCTGTGCGGGCCTTCCCGTCGTCGCCAAGGCACGCGGCGGCGTCGGGGAGTTCATCACCGACGGGCTGGACGGTTTCCTGGCCCGAAGCGACGACGGACTCGTCGACTCGCTCGAGCAACTCGTGCGGTCCCCGCTGCTGCGTTCCTCGATGAGCGCCCACAACCGTCGCGTCCCCCCGCCGCTGGGTTGGGCGGCGGCCCTGGCCCGCACCGACGAGGCCTATGCGGCTGCGGCCGGCCTCGCGGAGAGGCGCGCCGGTGCTCGTCGGCGGGTGGCCGCGTGAGCCACCCCCCGGCTGCGACCTGCACGCTCGTGTCCTTCCACGCCCATCCCGACGACGAGGCGCTGCTGACGGCCGGATCGCTGGCCAAGGCCGCAGCCGACGGCCACCGCGTCGTGCTCGTCGTGGCGACGGCCGGCGAGTCCGGGCTGGCGGCTTCGCCTTTCCACGAGGGAACCGGCGGGTCGGGCCAGCTCTTCGGGTCGGGCCAGCTCGGCGGATCGGGCCAGCTCGGCAGGTTGGGCCAGCACCGGATCGCCGAGCTGCACCGGGCGGCCGCGGCGCTGGGTTGCGCTCGGGTCGAGCTGCTGGGCTACGCCGACTCCGGGATGGACGGGACAGCGGCGCTCCCCCCCGAGCTCGGCTCCGACTCCAGCACCGGCTCCGACTCCAGCACCGGCTCCGGCACCGGCACCGGCTCCAGCACCGGCTCCCTCACCAGGACCCGGACCCGGTTCGCGGATGCCGACGTCGAGGAGGCGGCGACCCGCTTGGCGGCACTGCTGCGCGAGGAGCGGGCGCAGGTCCTCACCATCTACGACGAGCGCGGCGGCTATGGACACCCCGACCACGTCCAGGTGCACCACGTGGGGCGGCGCGCCGCCGAGCTGGCCGGCACCCCCGTGGTGCTCGAGGCCACCGTCGATCGCGACCTGCTGCTCCGGGTGCTCCGGGTGCTCCGGCCATTGGCCCGGGTCCTGCCGTTCCTCGCTCTGGACGGGCTCGACCGGCTCGGTTCCGCCTACACGCCGCGGGCCGGACTGACGCACCGCATCGACGTACGCGCCCAGGCGTCGCAGAAACGCGCGGCGATGGCCGCGCACGCCAGCCAGGCCACCGGCGGGGCCGGGACGCGCACTCTGAGTCTTTTCCTGCGGCTCCCGCTGCCGGTGTTCCGCATCGTGTTCGGCCACGAGTGGTTCACCGAGCGTGACTGCAGCGCAGGAGGACCCCTGCGACCCGACCTGTTCGCCACCCTGCCCGCGAGTAGCCCGACGTGACCTCCCTGGCCCTGGAGCGTGTCGTCGCCTGCGCACGCCGGGCCCGACGGACCCGGCCGCTGCTGATCGGCGAGATTGCCGTCGTCGCGCTGCTGGTGTTCGCCTACGACCGGGTTCGTGCGCTGGCCGAACTGCGGCCCGCCGCAGCCCTGGCCAACGGGCAGCTCGTGATCGACGCCGAACGGTTCCTGCACGTCGACATCGAGTTGACTGCCAACCTGTGGCTCACCAGCCACCGCATGCTCAGCGAGCTGTCCTCGTGGTACTACCAGACCGCCCACCTCACGGTGACCCTGCTGGTGCTCGCGTTGTGCTACTGGCGCCGCCCCGACGCCTACCGGTCGGCGCGCAACGCCCTGGTCGCGATCAACGTCGTCGGCTTCATGGTGTTCTGGGTGTTCCCGGTGGCGCCGCCCCGGCTGGCCGGCGCCGGCTTCGTGGACACCGCCCTGGCCGCCGGCGTGTCAGCCCCCACCGACCCGTCGGCGTCGATGAACCCGTATGCCGCGATGCCCTCGCTGCATCTGGCCTGGGCCGCCTGGGTCGCGGTCGTGGGACTGCTGCTGACCCGCCAGCTGCTGGCTCGGGTGCTGTGCGTGGCCTACCCTCTCGTCACTGCCGTCGTGGTGATGATCACCGCCAACCACTACCTGTTCGACGTGCTAGCGGGGGTCGCGGTCGCGTTGCTGATGGCCCGACTGACCGGCCTGACCTCAGGTGCAGCAGTCGTAAGGCCACGCGTCCCGTCGCCTCGGACCGGCTCCCCGCCGCGATCACGCAAGAGCGGTCGCGCCGAGGACTCTCCCGCCGTGTGAGCGCCTCGGCGGCCCGGTGACCTAGACGGCCCCGTGGCCTAGACAGGCGGCCCCGTCGGCGCCATGGCCTGGACCAGCGCGTGGAGCAGCCCGACCACACCGTCGGGACCGTCGACCACGAGGTCGGCGCGCTTGGCCAGAACCGTGACCTCGGTCGACCCGCTGCACACGAGCAACCCGGGAATTCCGCTGGCGCGCTGGCGATCGACCTCATCGAAGGCCGCGAGGTCGCCGAGATCGTCCCCGACGAAGACCACGACCGACGCCGGCCCAGCCTGCGTCCCCTCCTCGGTCAGGGCGCGCAGGGCGCCCCCCTTGTCGGCGCCCGCCGGCCGCAGCTCGATCACCATGCGCCCCGGCTCGACCACCAGGCCGGCCTCGCGCGCGAGAGCGGCGAGCGGGCCCGCGACGAGCGCCTGGGCTGCCTCCGGGTCCGCCGTCCGGCGCAGGTGCACCGCGAGTGCCCGGCCCTTGTCCTCGACGTAGGTGCCCTCGGGGGCGCCCAGCCGCTCGAGCAGCGGGGGCAGCCGTCGTCGTACGTCCTCGACCGCGGGGTCCGGCTCGGGAGCCTCGATGACTCCCTCGGCCCAGCGCTCGAGCCCGTAGTGGCCGAGGACGACCAGGGCGCGTACGTCGCCCAGACCGCCGTAGTCGACCGCGAGTTGGGCCGGCCGGCCGGTGATGATCGCCAGCCGTCCCAGTCGCCCGGCCAGGGCCGCCAACGCTCCGGCCGCGGCGGGGTGCGCCCGGGCGTCGTCGGGATCGGGCACGATCGGGGCGAGCGTGCCGTCGAAATCCAGACCCATGACCGCGCGCTCCGGGGCGACGAGCAGGGCGTCGAGGCCCGCCCTGCCCTGATCGGTGCTCGGCTCGGGCAGCGGAGGTGGTGGCATGGCTCGGAAGCGTAGTGCCCGGAACGACCCGTCAGGTCGGGTAGTCGTTGCCGAGAACCACCGTGAGGCGCGCGGTGGACAGGTTGCCGAACCGGGGACGGACGCGCGCCGACGCGGGCAGAACGCCCGAGACAACCCGGGCCGAAGCTGCTCCGCCGGCCGGGTAGTAGACCGTCGTCGCGGGCACCGCGCCGCGGAAGTTGGCCGTGACCACGACGTTCCAGCCCCGCGCCCTCAGCCGTCGAGCAACGCGGGCTGCCAGCCCGGTGCGCCGGGTGGCGTTGAGCACGACGACGTCTGGCCGGCGCACCGTCGCCCGACGACGCGGCGGTGGTGGCGGGAACGACCGACCGGTGTGGGATGGAGCCGGGGTGCGCCGTGCCGGAACCGGGACGCTGCGCGACGGGGGCGGGGCGCTCGCGGGAGGTGTCAGCGTGGGGACGGCCCTGGGTGCCGCCGACCCGGCGTGTCGCGGGGTCACGTCCTGGCCGCGCCACACGAACAGGCCGGTCACCAGCGCGGTCACTGCGACCACGGCCAGCAGGGACGGCAGCATGGCGGTCGCCAGCGCCCGCAGCCCCGAGCGATCGGGCGGGCTGATCGGATCGGGCGGGCTCATCGGGAGGGTTGTCGGGCCACGTCGTGGGCTCGACGCGGCCTGGACCCGTGGCCTAGACCCGTGGCCTAGACATCGATGCCGAGCCGGCGGGCCGAGCGGGCGCGCTGGCGGGATGACCGCAACCGGCGCAGCCGCTTGACCAGCATCGGATCGACCGCGAGCGCCTCGGGCCGGTCGATGAGGCCGTTGAGCACCTGGTAGTAGCGCGTCGCCGACATCTCGAAGAGCTCGCGGATCGCCTGTTCCTTGGCTCCTGCGTACTTCCACCACTGGCGCTCGAATGCGAGAATCTCCCGGTCCCGCGCCGACAAGTCGGCGTCGGCGTCGGCAGATGTGGGCCGGAAGGCGCTAGCGGCGTCCATCGTGCTCCTCGCGTGGGGACCGTGTTCCCTGGCCATGCTAGAGGGGAATCACATCTGTGTCATTCGCAGTCGTCTGGATCAGTCGCAACGGGCCTAGCGTCAGGCCCCCGGCCCGGATGCTGTCCACCAGCCGCTCGTGCCGACCTACCCTCGCACCGGGCCAGACGACCGACCGGACCAACTCGCCCTCGACGACTGCGCCGGCGCCGACGACCGACCGCCCACCCGACGCCCTCAGGTTGGCGGCGAGGTAGGTGCCCGGCGTGCCGCAGTCCATCGGTACGTCGTCGCGCGCGACGACCAGGTCCAGAGCACCCCGCTCGTGCAGCGCCCGCCAGGAGGTCTCATAGAGCCCGGACGGCTCCGGCACCAGATCCCGCACGGTCGACCATGGCAGCAGCGCCGACCCGACGTAGCTCACGGCTCCGAAGTCGCGGGGGGACGGCTCGGGTCCGCAGAGCAGCCGTGGCCGGTGCCCGTCCCAGCCGTCGAGAAGGATGTCCAGCAGGCCGGTCCTGCCGCCGCCGGGTCGACCGGGTGCCCTGACCGACGGCGACCAGGCGTCGGCGTTGGTGAGCAGAACGGCCCGCCCGCCGAGCCAGTCCCGAAGACGCCCGAGCGCCCCAGCGGTGCCCAGCGCTTCGCCCTCGATGGACAGGTGGACCCCGCGACCGCGCAGATGGTCCACCATCTGGTCCTGGTGGTGGTGCACATTGACCGCGATGTCGCGCACACCGGAGGACCGCAGCCGTTCCAGCGCCCAGTCCACCAGGGGTCGGTTGTCCACGGGGCACAACGCCTTGGGCCGCAGATCGGTCAGCGGTCGCAGTCGGGTGCCCCCACCCGCCGCCAGGACCACACCCGCCGGCACGCCGCGCCGGCCGCAGTGGTCCATGCCGACAGGGTGCCAGAAGGAATGGCGGCGCGCCGACGCGTCGTTCTAGGCCACATGCCAGCCATCACCGTGGACGACCACCGTGCCCTTCCCGTCATCGCGCGCCCGAACGCCGTGGGACACCGCCCGCGCCCGGTGGCCTCGCTCACCACGGCCCCCAGCGGCCTGGAGGGCGAGGGGTTCCCCGTCCGCCGCGCGTTCGCCGGCGTCGACCTGGCCCGGCTCGACCCGTTCGTGCACCTGGACCAGATGGGCGAGGTGGCCTACGCGCCGGGAGAGCCCAAGGGCACGGCCTGGCATCCGCACCGGGGCTTCGAGACGGTCACCTACATGATCGACGGCGAGATGGCGCACCGGGACTCCCTGGGCGGCGGCGGGCTGATCAGCAACGGCGACACCCAGTGGATGACGGCCGGATCGGGCATCCTGCACATCGAGGCCCCGCCCGAGCGCCTGGTCACCAGCGGGGGCCTGTTCCACGGCTTCCAGCTGTGGGTCAACCTCCCCCGCGACAACAAGTTCGCGGCGCCCCGCTACCAGGACATCCGCGCCGAGCGGGTCGGCCTGCTGACCTCCCCCGACGGGGGCGCCCTGATCCGCGTCATCGCCGGCGAGGTCGGCGACCTCACCGGGTCGGCCGGGCCGGGCTCGACCTACACGCCGATCACGCTGACCCACATCACCCTCGCCCCCGGCGCCGAGGTGACCCTGCCCTGGCGCCCCGACTTCAACGCGCTGGCCTACGCCATCTCGGGAGCCGGCACGGTCGGCCCGGCGGCGGCGCCGCTGCGTGCGGGCCAGTTGGCCGTCTTCGGTGCCGGCGACACCGTGACCGTGCGCGCCGCCGCCGTACAGCCGGGCAGCGCGACCGCGCTGGACGTGCTCGTCCTGGGCGGGCGACCGATCCGCGAGCCCCTCGCCTGGTGTGGACCGTTCGTCATGAACACCCGGGCCGAGGTCATCCAGGCGTTCGAGGACTTCCAGGCCGGCCGGCTCGGGCAGGTGCCCGCGGACCGGGCGCTGAGCTGACATGCCCACCACGTACGCCGTGGCGCCCGGCGACGGCCCGCCGTGACGGAGGACTTCTACCCCGGGCTACCGGCTCGCCTGGTCGAGCACTTGCTGACCTGGGTCGGGGACTGGCCGCCGCGCGACCCGCCTGCCCTCGTCGTCAACCCGCGCAACGCCGAACCCGGGTGGGACGGTTCCGCACGGCTGGTCACGGGGGTGGTGGACCCGGGCGGACGTGCCGTGATCGGGGTGGCGCCGACCCTCGCGGCGGCGGTGGATGAGCTGGCCGCCGGCCGAGCCGGCCTGGACGCCGTGCGCGACGCGATCCCGACACTGCTGGGAACGCCGGAGCAGGCAGTCTACCGTGCGACCTACCGGTGGTCGGCCGCTCCGACGGCGTCACCGGACGTCGGCGCCTGGTTCGACGCCGCCGACGACAGGGTGCCCGCGTGGCTGCTTCCGTTCGGCGGCGAGGTGCTGATGGCGATCGACCATGAGGGGCGCTACCTCGCGGGGGTGGGGATCAAACGCCATGACGACGCGGGGCACGAGATCGCGGTGGTCACCGAGGAGGCCGCCCGCGGCAAGGGTCTGGCCCGCCGACTGGTCGCCCAGGCCGCGCGTCGCATCCTCGACGAGGGGGCCGTGCCGACATACCAGCATGCACCGGGCAACGCCGCGTCGGCCCGGGTGGCCGACGCCGCCGGCTTTCCCGACCTGGGCTGGGGCTCGCTCAGCCTCGCCAGCACGACGACGTCCCGGGAAAGGACCGCCGGAGAGTGACTGGCCGGTCAACCGGCGCGCCGGAAATGTTCCGGGAGAACCCGCCGGAGATTAGCCTGCCGATCAACCGGGGCCGGAAATGGGACGAAGGTCCCGCGGCCCGATGTCGTGCGCCCCTGTCGGGGACCAGCCCGCACGCGGTGTGCTGGACCTGTCGAGGGGCGGGACCGGTCCGCCAACGGCAGAGGAGGGGTCATGCACGAGCGCAACAGCGCCATCGTGATTGGGGTCGACGGCTCACCAGGGGGTGCGGTCGCGTTGGGATGGGGCCTGGACCTCGCGGCTCGCCAAAACGCGCCGGTCCGCCTCGTCCACGCCTTCGAGGTGTCCATCTACGACGTCCAGTTGGCCGAGAACGCCCATCCCGCCGGCGGCGGCCTGCGCGGGTCAGCACAGCGGATCGTCGATGACGCGGCGGATCGTGCCCGCGCCCTCTACCCACACCTGGACGTCACGACCCGCATCGAGGCCGGCCCGTCGGTGGTGACGCTGATCGAGGAGTCGCAGGACGCCGACACGGTCGTTCTGGGCAACCGCGGCAGCGGCGGCTTCGTCAGCCTGGTCGTGGGCTCGACCACCCTGCAGGTGGCCAGCCACGCGCACTGCACCGTTGTGGCCGTGCCGATCCGCGACCTGACCGGCCCGCCGGGGACGGGCATCGTCCTGGGCGTGGACGGCTCCCCCGTGTCGGAGGCGGCGATGGACTACGCCTTCCGGGCCGCCAGCGACGCGGGCGAACCCCTCATCGCCGTGCGCGCCTGGCACGATCCGGCCGCCGTCGGCCCGTCGGTGATGCTGCCGCTGGTCTATGACCCCGAGGTCATCGACGTGGAAGAGCACCACGTGCTCACCGAGGCGTTGGCCAGATGGTCGCCCAAGTACCCGAACGTCGACGTACGGCCCAGAGTCGTGCAGGACCATCCGGCGCATGCCCTGATCGAGCAGTCCCGCGGCGCGCGGCTGCTCGTCGTCGGGTGCCGCGGGAGGGGCGAGCTGCGCAGCCTGCTGCTCGGCTCGGTCAGCCACGGTGTCCTGCACCACGCGACCTGCCCCGTTGCCGTCGTCCGCCCGCACCGCTGAATCCCGGCCCAGCACACCGATGAGGGGAACGTCATGAACACCAGCGGGATCGTGGTGGGGGTCGACAACTCCGTGCCGTCGGCGGCCGCCCTGCGCTGGGCGGCCGAGGAGGCCCGCCTTCGCCACGCGTCGCTGCGTGTGGTCTACACCTGGGAGCTGACCTGTGCCGAGGAGTACACGGCCGGTGTCCAGCTGCGCGAGGTGTCCGCGGTCGACGCGCGAGCCCGGGCCACGAGCTGGGTCGCCGACGCGCTCGGCGAGAGTCCGCGGCCCACCTGGACTCTCGACATCATCGAGGGCCCGCCGGGACCGGCGCTGGTCGCCCGGTCGCGGGAGGCGGAGCTGTTGGTCGTCGGCACCCGCGAGCACGTCGGCGTCCGGCGGTTCGTCGCCGGCTCGGTGAGCCACTACTGCGTGTCCCACGCGAGCTGCCCGGTCGTTGCGGTCCCCGCCGAAGGGCCCCCTGCACCGGCCTCAGTCCCCGCAGCGCAGGCGGACCCGATCCTCGTTTCCCAGGGAGATCGCTCGGCCGTACCCTCGTAGGCCCGATCACGCTCGGGAGACCAGCACGTCCTTGAGTGGCCGCCGGGGGGTTCCCGCTACGTCGCCGCCGAAGCCGATCCGCATGAGCATCTGCGGGTGCCCGGTGCCGGTCATCGGGGACCGCACCAGCCAGCGGAGGTCCGGGTTGCCGAGGGGCTGGTTCATGAACGAGGCGGCCAGACCGTCAACAGTGGCGACCAGCAGCACCCGCTCAAGCGCCTGGCCGGCCCGCACCCAGTCCGCGGGCTGGTCGTGCGCGGTCGAGAGGATGGCGACCGTCGGCGTCGCCTCGAATCGCACCGAGTCCCGACCTGGGTCCCGCACCGGACCGAGGTCTCGGAACGGCGAGCCGAAGTCAGCCGGCCGCGGGCCGAGCGCCGCGTCGGGAACGCCGTCTCCCGCGCGGTCACCGCTCACCCAGGCGGCGCGCTCGGACCCGATGGCAGGATCCAGCCGCTCCTCGAAGTCCGCGTCGTGCATCAGGCTCACCAGGCGGGCCACCTCGTCGCGGTCGGCGTAGAGCCGCAGGGCGGCGTTCTCCAAGCGGGCCGCCTCGACCATCCGGGTCACCGCGACGTCGGGCACAGGCCGGTCCCGGAACGGTGACCGGTTGGTGCGCCGCACGGAGATCGCACCGAAGAGAGACCCCAGCGGACCGGCACCCTCGGACCTGCGCACGAGGGACACCTGGGCGACCAGCGTGGGCTCGGAGCGATCGGGCAGGAGCCGCACCTGGGGGCGCAGACCCAGATGCTCCGCGGCCACCCGAAAGTTGAACAGCGCCGCGCCGCAGCTAATCAGCAACTCCCGGCCGCTGCGGTCGGCGCGGCGGAGCTGCCGGCTCGGGTCGGCGTACAGCTCGACCCGGTCCGGGTGCAGCCGGAACAACCAGGGCTGGGAGTTGTGCACCGACGGCGCGGCCACCGCCGCCTCCAGCAACACCCGCTCCTGTGTCCCCGCGGCGGGCAGCGCACTGCCCCGCACGACGTCGACCATCACAGACCTCCACCTGTCGCCCACCAGCCAACGGGTCGAGTATGCGTCGCGCTAGGTCCGAAAGTCCCGTCAGGACGGGTCGATCGCCTCCCCCGCCGCCTCCGGCCACGGCCTGGGCTGGCCCCCGGCCGCCTGTCGGACGAACTCCTCGACGTACCACCGGTTGAACGCCCACGTCTGCGGGGAGGCGGTGAGCGTGAGCAGCCGGGAGGACCGGGCCATTTCATCGGCCTCGATCAGCAGCCGCCCCAGCTCGCCAACGTCGGCCCCGGCCGAGCGTGGGACCTGGTAGACCACATCCACGAATTCGGCGCCCGCGGCTTCGGCGGCATCGCGCTCGGGCCGAGGCGTGGCCCGCGCCGACGCGAACCGCCCGGTTAGCTGCTCCATCACCTCCACCAGGGCAGGTGGCAGCCGGATCCCGCCGGGTTCCCGGGAAGCGATCAGGACGATTTCGAACTCGCGCATCATGTCGCTGTAGTAGATCTCCGACTCGGCCCACAACGCGACCGGCGCCCGTAGCAGACGCACCGTCACCGGCGCATCGTCGGTGCTCACCACGGGCCGGCGCGCGCCTTCGACCTCATCGTGCTGATCGGCTCATCGTCGTCCGCCGCGGCCATCTCGCTAGCCCCGTTCCGGCCGGGACTCGGACCCGGACGCCGCCTCTGCCCCGGCCTCGGTCTCGCCGTCGGAGAGTCGCGCCACGACACCGATGAGTCCGTTGAGGATCATCGCCAGGCTGTTGGCATACATCCCGATCTCGAGGGTCATCGCCCCTGCCGTGCGGACGTTGTCCGGGTCGAGGTTTGCGGTGAGCTTCTGCATCCGGGCGTCGAAACCGTCGAAGGCCTCGGCCAGGTCCCGCGCCAGCGACTCCGTGCTCGTGGTGGCCGTCATGATCTCTCTTTTCTCTCTGGGGCACACGGATGCCAGCAGGCAAAAGATGGTTGCTAGCCGGTGAGGAACAGCCGGGTGAGCAAGAACCCGTTAAGCGCAAGGACGATCAGGGTGATCAGGGCGCCAGCGGCAGTGGTCACCGCCCGGTTGACGAACTGCCCCATGATGTCCCGGCGGGCAGTGAAGATCATCAACGGGCCGAGCGCGAACGGCAGCCCGAACGACAGGGCCACCTGACTCAGGACCAGCGCCCTGGTCGGATCGCTCACCATGGCCAGGATGACCAGCGCCGGGACCGCCGAGACCGCCCGACGCAGCCAGATGTTGCTGTTGCGGCGCAGGAAACCCGCCATGATCGCCTGGCCGCTGTAGACCCCCGCACACGCCGACGCGAGACCGGAAGCCAGCAGGGCGATCGCAAACACCGCCGCGAAGACCGCACCCTCGCGCGCCGCGAAGGCCGAGTGCACACCGGCGAGTGAGTCACCCACCCCGTGCGGCAGGGAGGTCGCGACGAGCAGCATGCACACGTTGACGAGCCCGGCGAACCCCATCGCGATGACGACGTCGCGCCGGACAAATCGCAGCATGACCGGCGTCCGGATGGTTCGGACGCCGGTGTCGAGCCCCCCCAGCAGCGACGAGTGCAGGAACACCGCGTGCGGCATCACGGTCGCCCCGACGATGCCGCAGGCGAGCAGGACGCTGTTGGAGTCCCCGAGCCGCGGCACCAGACCGGCCGCCGCTCCCACCGCGTCCAGGGGCGAGCGCAGGACCAGATAGGCGAAGGCGAGCGCCAGCACGAACAGCAGCGCCACCACGACGACGGGAAAGCCGTCGCGACCTTGCAGGCGCAACCGCAGGATGATCATCGTCAGGGTCGCGACCACCAGGCCGCCGGCGAATAGCGACATGCCGAAGAGCAGGTTGAGCGCGATCGCCCCGCCGACGAACTCGGCAAGATCGGTCATGATGACCACAAGTTCGGCGATCAGCCAGAGCCCGATCCGAACCGGGGTCGCCGTGTGGTCACGGCAGACTTCCGCGAGGCTGGACCCGGTGGCCAGGCCCAGCTTTGCCGAGAGGTACTGCACCATCATCGCCATCAGGCTCGCGCTGATGACTGTCCACAGCAGCAGGTAGCGGTAGTCGGCTCCGGCCGTGACGTTGGTCGCGATGTTTCCGGGATCAACGAACGCCACGGCGGCCACGAACGCGGGGCCGATCAGGCCGACGATCCGGCCGCGGCCCACGAACCCGCGTCCGGTGCTCGGGTCGAACCCGAGCGGCTCGGCGGCCGGCGCAGGGTGAGCCGCCGGCCGCGCGAGCGGCAGATTCATGTCAGCCCCGGCTTCCCGCGGGTCGGGGTCTGCATGCAGGGCCGGACTAAGCGATGTTCGACGGTCGGACCAGACCCTCGGCCAGGTCCCCAAAGCCGGGGGCGTAGATCGCCCCGGGGTTGCCGATGACCTCTTCGACGATGAGCGTCTCGGTCGTGAGCAGCAGGGCGGCAATCGACGCTGCACTCTGCAGCGCGGAGCGGGTCACCTTCAATGGGTCGATGATACCCATCTCGAACATGTCGCCGAAATCGCCGGTCATCGCGTTGAAGCCGTGCCCGGTCGGCAGCGTCTTCACGGCTTCGACGACCTCCTCGCCGGAATAGCCGGCATTGATGGCGATCCAGCGCAGGGGCTCGACCAGCGCGTCCTGGACGATCTTTGCTCCGAGACTCTTCTCGTCCTTGAGCTCGAGATCATCGATGGCGCTGCTGGCCTGGACGAGGGCGGTGCCGCCGCCGGCCACGATACCCTCCTCGAGCGCTGCCCGCGTCGCGGACAGTGAGTCCTCGACCCGGTGCTGCTTCTCGGTCAGCTCGACACCGGTGGCGGCACCCACGTGAATCACGGCGACGCTGCCGGACAGGCGCGCGATCCGCGCCTGCAAGGCGTCCCTGTCATGGTCGTTCTCGGCGCGGTCCAGCTCGTGCTTGAGTTGCTCGATCCGCGCGAGCACCTCGTTCTCCGGGCCGGTGCCGCCGACCAGGGTGGTCGTGCTGTCGGTGACGGTGACCCGTCGTACCTGCCCGAGCTGGGCCAGTCGCACCGTGTCCAGGCTCAGGCCGGCCTCGGCCGTGATGACCTGCCCGCCCATCCAGATCGCCAGGTCGCTGAGCTCGGCGACTCGCCGGTGACCGAAACCCGGAGCGCGTACGACGACGGAACGGAACGTGTCGTGCACGTTGTTGGCAACCAGCATGCCCAGCGCCGGGCCGTCCACGTTCTGCGCGAAGATCACCAGCTGGCGACCGGACTTGGTCACCTGCTCGAGGACCGGCATGAGTTCCTGGACCTTGCTGATCTTCTCTGAGGTCAGCAGCACGTAGGGGTTGTCGAAGACCGCTTCCATCCGCTCCCGGTCGGTGACCATGTATGGCGAGATGTAGCCATTGTCGATCTCGACGCCGTCGACGTAGGTGACGTCCAGACCGAAGGTGGGTGACTCCTCGACCGTCACGACCCCGCCGCGGCCGACCCGGCTGATCGCCGACGCGATCACCGCGCCGATCTCGCTGTCGTTGTTGGCCGACAAGGTGGCCACGCTGGCCAGCTCGTCCTGGCCGGTGATCTCGCTGGCGCCGCTCTCCAGCCGCACCAGCACAGCGGCGACGGCAGCCTCGATGCCGCTCTTGAGCAGCATCGGGTTGGCGCCGGCGGTGACCGCCTGCAAACCCTCGCGGACCATCGCCTGGGCGAGCACGGTCGCGGTCGTGGTGCCGTCGCCGGCGACGCCATTGGTCTTGGTCGCGACCTCCTTGACCAGCTGGGCACCCATGTTCGCGAACGGGTTGCGCAGCTGGATCTCGCGGGCAATCGTGACGCCGTCGTTGGTGATGGTCGGCGCGCCGACCAGCTTCTCGATCACCGCGTTGCGGCCCTTAGGACCCAGCGTGACCTTCACCGCGTCGGCCAGGGCGTTGACGCCTGCTTCGAGAAGTTGGCGTGCTTCGACGTTGAACCGTAGATCTTTGGCCATGGAGTCCTTCTTCTGGAGAGTGCAGGAGGGCGAACGCCGGACGCTACCGTGATCGCCGGGCTCGCGGGGTTCGTTCGCGGGGACCGACGGTGAACCGGTTGACACGGCTGCCGTCCCCCACAGGGGGGACGGCAGCCGGTCAACCAGTGACGTGCCAGGAAGCCCGGGACGGGACCCCAAAGGGACGTGGACGAGACCCGGCTGGACCCGGACTAGACCGGGGTGAGGTCGAAGTCGATGTACTCCGCCGCGTCCTCGGGGTTGGCGAACATGATCGTCTGGTCGTCGAGGTGGACCATCCGCCCGTAGTGGGTCGACATGATCTCTTCGAACGCCGACCCGTCGAAGTCGGCGCCCAAGGCGTCCGAGATCTCCTGGTAATCGAAGATGATCTTGTGGGACCCGTCGACCCGGATCATGGACGGGAACTCGGTGATCGTGATGCCCTCCTTGGCCCCCATGACCTCGGCCACGACGTAGCCGTTCTGGTTGTTCATGAGCGTGACGCCGCACATGTTCGACGAGGTCCGGTTGACATCGAAACTGACGCCTGAGCTTGTCACTTCGTGAGCTCCTTCGGGGTAGTGAGGCCGAGCTCGGTGATGAGAGTGATGAAGTCGGTCGTCGCGGCACCGAACGAGTCGGCGAAGGTCACGGCGCGCTCGGCCGGCTGGGACCAAATCGGCTGGAGCTCGTGGGCGGCGCGGGAGCTGACGGGCACCCACTTGTCGACCCAGGACTGCATAGTCACCTTGTTGTCGGCAGCGTGCTTGGGGTCGTGGGCCAGCATCGTGAACAACGCCCGGCTGTAGCGAAGGTCGCGGTTGTAGTCGTGCTCGCCGGCACCGATCAGGCTCGGGGTGATGTAGTCGCCGTTGCGGGCCGCGATCTGCATCAGCAGGTCACTGCGGAACAGCACGCCCACCAGTGACTCGAAGACCACGTTCGCGGCGAAGACGGCCTCGGCCCAGTCACCGACCGCGGTCAGCAGCTCCACGTTCTCCCGCACGCCCTGCCAGGACGGGTTGTTCTGCCAGGTGTCCTTGTGCACCTGCCCGTCGAAGGCCTCCAACGACTCGCTCAGGTCGAGGTTGAACAGCGCCAGGTCCTGGGCGAACCGCAGCTTGTGCGCACTGTTGACGCACACCGCGTTGTTGATCATGTTGGTGGGCGCGCACCGCTGCGCGGCGACGAACACATGCATCCCGAGGCCGTGCTCGGCGTGCATCCAGGCGCCGACGTTCTCCGCGACGAACTTGGTCCAGGTCGGGGACCAGTGAGCGTAGGCACCGGCCTCCTTGGCATTGGCCAGGTTGAGCTCGATCTGGCGCACCACGTTGGAGTTGTTGCGGTAGATGGTCTGTTCCCACTCCTCGTTGGGATCCAGGAACTCGTGCCAGTCGCTGCTCTTGACCTCCGTCCACTCCTGCGGATAGCCGCCGGGGCTGTCGGCGAATCCGTAGAGCCACCCCTGGGTGAGGTGACGATCGGGGTCCGGCTGCACGTCCATCGTCACGTCCTCATAGACCGTGGCGCGGCGCTTCTGCGGGATGAAGTAGTTGTAGGACCTGCTGGTCGAGCTCGGGAACTCCTGCATGCCCGCTTCCGCTCCGGTGAACTCCGGCTTGGGAAAGCTCGTCGGGGGCTGCTGCTTGTGCTCCGAGACGGGTGTGCTCATGGACTGCTGCCTTCTTCCTCGGGGGAACGGCGGGACGGGTGGGAACGGCGGGACGGGTGGGGGCTAGTCGTTCTCAGTCGCGGCGGTGATCGTGAACTTGTCGTAGTGGATCTGCTCCGCAGGAACGGCTCGGGAACCCAACAGGTCCAGGGCGGCGTCGATCATCGGAGGAGGTCCACACAGGTAGATGTCGCAGGCGGCCAAGGCGTCCTCGCGGCGGCCCAGCACGTCGTGCACGAACCCGGTCGTGTCGCTGTCCCAGTCATCGGGCCACGACTCCGACAGGCACGGCACGAATGCGAACTGAGGCAGCCGCTCCTGCAGCGCGGCGATCTCCCGGCTCGAGATGAGGTCCGGCTCGGTGCGCGCGCCGTAGTAGAAGGTGGCGGCGCGCTCGCTGCCACTCTCGGCCAGTTGGCGAAGCAGCGCCAGGATCGGTGCCATCCCGGCGCCTCCGGCGGCGAAGACCAGCCGGCGCTCGGAGCTGGCCTTGAGCGTGAACGTGCCGTAGGGACCGGTGACGTCCAGCTTGTCGCCGACCGCCAGGCCGCCCTCCAACAGCCCGGAGAAGTGACCTCCCGGGTAGCGCTTGATGATGAACTCCAGCCGGCCGTCTGGTGCGGGCGGGGTCGCCATCGAGAAGGACCGGTGTTCGGACTGGCCGGGGATCTGGATGTCGACGTACTGGCCGGGGTAGTAGCGCAGCGAGCCGGCCTCGACCAGGGTCAGCACCATCTCGGTGATGTCGTGGGTGAGCGCGGTCATCGAGGTGATCTCGGCGCTGACGGTCACTACCGGCAGCCCCGAGTGAATCATTTCCTCGTCGTAGTTGATCAGCTCGATCTCGAGGTCGGAGTAGGCGTGCGAGCGGCACAGCAGCACGAAGCCCTCGTCGCTCTCGTAGTCGGCCAACGCGAACGTCGAGTAGCGATCCATCTGTACGTCGCCGTCGAGCAGAAATGACTTGCACGCCGAGCACTGGCCCTCTTTGCATCCGTGCATCAGCATCACGCCCTGGCGGAACGCCGCATCGAGCACGGTCTCGTCCTCGGTCACGTCGATGTCGATCCCGACCGGTTCGAAGCGCACGTTGTGCGTCTTGCTCATGCTTGGGGTCCTTGCTGGTCGGGGCTGGCCGGGGGGCTGGCCGGGGCTGGGGCTGGACGGGCGCGGGATCGTGTCGCCCGGTCAGGCAGGGTGGGATGGCGGAGATCCGCCATCCCACCCCAGCCCTTCCGCTGTTGGACTAGACCGAGGCCGGTGTGACGTTCTTGTTGGCTCGGTAGGAAGCGGCCCACGACTCACGCTCGGAGTCCGACATCTCGTTCAGGGTGATGTTCGGGCTGCCGAACTGGATGCCGCGCACGTCGTCCAAGGTCCACAGCTTCTTCGGGTCGCTGAGGTCGAGGTGCGGCTGCGGGATGAGCGTCTTGCCGTCATCGCGCACGTAGCCGAGATCGGAGATGATGTCGGCCAAGTCCTGTCCGTGGTAGAGGGTCTCCCACTCGCGCTTGCCGGTGAGCCGACCCATGTTCGGGGTGTCCCGACCTTCGTACTGCGGGCGGAACGCCACCGCATCGGTCCAGTGGCAGGTTTCCGAACAGTAGGTGCGCCACTGCCCGTCGACCTTCTCGACCACCAGGTCCTCGCGGATGAGGGCCGGCACCATGCAACTCCAACACCGGTGGGGGTACTCGTAGCCGACGTCCTCGAATGCGATCGGCTTGTTCTTGCCGGGGTAGGCAAGCCGGTTGTAGGCCTCCCACCAGCGACCGAACTGGTCGTACCAGCCAGGATATTTGTGCTCGAACCACTCGAAATCGGTGTCGGTCATGGCGTCGATGCGCCAGTAGTTGACCGGCCACCCGGTGGCGAAGAACTGGGCCACGCGGTGCACATAGTGCTTGTTGTAGATCCGGTCCCAGGCCAGCTCGACCAGGTCGTGCGGGATGACCAGGCCGTACTTCTCCAGCGGGATGAGGTAGCTGCGGTAGTAGTCGTCGTAGATCCAGCGGCGCCACATCTCGGCGTAGGAGTCCCGGTCCTTGCGCCGGTCCTTCGTGCCGTATTCGATGAAGGTGCCGATGGCGGCGTCGACGACGCAGTGGTTGTTCCACCACGCGTAGCGCAGGTCGCGCTCGAGCAGCTGGCGGTTGTCCTCGTCGGCCAAGGCCATCAGCAGGATGGAGTAGCCGTTGGAGATGTGGCGCGACTCGTCGGACTGCACCGAGTGGAACACGGTCGGGAGCAGGTAGTCCCCGTTGGCCGCAGCCTCCGAGGGCATGGCGACGAACAGCGTGTTCGTGAATGCGGTCTCTGCCACGAGCGTCAGGTAGACGTTGGCGGCGGTGATCGCGTCACCGGTGATGAAGCCCTCGCCGAACTGACGGCCGATGGTGCCGCAGTAACTGTTGGCGAACGCCTTCTCGGTGATGTCGAAGCCGGCCGGGTCGATGTAGTGGTTCATGTAGAGGCGCTTGAGGTTCATCTGGATCGTCGAGTGGCGCACCTCGTCGATCATCTGGACCGCAAGGCCGTTGTGGATCTGCGGGTTGGGCACGGCGTCGATCGCCAGCGGCATCGCGCGGGCGGCGGAGATCTCCGGGAACGGGATGATGGACAGGAACAGCTTCTGCCACTCCATCCAGCGTTCCTGGACCTGCCGGAACATGTTGCCGCGAATTGCGCCGTCCATGGCGCCGAAGACGCGGTTGTCCTTTTCCTCCTCCATCGGGAAGTAGGAGCGCAGGATCTGCTTGAGCGGGTCCTTCTTGGGTGACTTGTCGAACGAGTAGTCGGTGCCGAACCGGGTCGCCGGAGTGGCGAAGGTCGGCTCCCATGACAATTCGGTGATCTTGGCGTGGGCCTTGCTGAGACTCTGTCTGCTCACCGTTCTTTTTCCTTCCTCGGGCTGGGTTCCGTGAGGCGGGCCTGTGCGCCCGGGCGTTGGCGATCCGGCAGCCCGTCCCCGGTGCCGGGCTAAGCGGAACTGCCGTCGCCGTGCAAAAGTCATCACAACCCCTGACGTGACCTTTGGCCGTCTCATTCTGAGATCTCCGTCACATTGCCGTTGCATACTCTTAACACGAGGGCTGGGTGGACGGACGTGAGAACGGACGTAGAACGGACGTAGAACGGAGTTCCATACGTGCAGAAGTCAGGCCAAATACCGCAGATCGATGACCGCAGCGTGGCCAGTGCGAGAGAACAGTTCCTGACCCAGGACGCGGAACCGGCAGCCCAGGTCCGGCGGATGATTCTCGCCTCGTGGAAGCGCTCGCGGGAGAACGACGTCGGCATCGACCGGATCACGATCCCTTATGTCCGGGATCCTGACCTCGAGGCGCCGCTGTGTCGCAGCGCCGCGCCCATCCTGGACACCCTCGGCCAGCAGCTGCACAGTGAATCGGTGAGCATCATTTTGACCGACAGCACCGGTCTGGTGCTGGACCGGCGCTGTTCGGGCAGTGACATCACCCGCCGGCTGGACGAGGTCCGCCTGGCGCCGGGGTTCAGCTACGCCGAGGAGTTCGCCGGGACCAACGGCATCGGCACCTCCCTCAGCAGCGGACGGGCGACGCTGGTCGACGGGCGGGAGCACTACGCCCACGAACTCGGGCAGTTCGCGTGTGCCGGTGCGCCGATCCGGCACCCGACCCGGGGCAAGGTCGTCGGCCTGCTGGACCTGACCGCCTGGAGTCACACTCCCGGGGCGATGCTCACCGCGCTGGCCTCAGCGACCGCCAGGCAGATAGAGCACGAGTTGCTCGCGCAGACCGGCCTGCGCGAGTTTGCCCTGTTCGCGGAATACCTACGGACGTGTCAGCAGTCCAACGGCCCGGTGCTCGCGCTCAACAACGACGTCGTGATGAGCAACGACCATCTGCGCCAGATGCTCGACGGGCCCGAGCTGGAGGCACTGATCGGCTACGCCGTGGACACGATGCGGGCCGACGACCGCGAGGCGATACGGACCGTGGAGCTGCCGTCGGGCCGGTCGGCCCATCTGCGCTACACACCCGCGCGCTGCGACTCCGGACCCGCGGGCGGCGTCTTTCGGGTCCGGCTGGGCCAGCCCGTCAGCACGCTGGCAGCCGAAGGCCGGCGCAGCGGCCGCAGCCAGACCCCCCCGACGATGCCCGGCCTCGTGGGCGCAGGCGCGGTGTGGCGGGCTTGCATCGCGCAGGTGGATTCCTGCTACCAGGCCGGCGACTGGGTCGCGCTCGAGGGCGAGCCGGGGTCCGGGCGGCGCGCGATCCTGCGCGCCGCGCATCGCCTGCACAACCCGGCCGGCCGGTTCCGGGTCATGGAGTCGCCGGCGCCCGGCGGTTTCGACGACTGGCTTGCCGATCTCGCCGACGAGATCACCGACCCGGATGCCCTCATCGTCCTCACGGGGGCCGATCAGCTCGACGAGGATCAGGTCGCATCGGTGAGCGACCTGCTGGCCGAGGCGACGGTCAACGCCGACCACCACGCCCGGGTCGCCCTCACGCTCGCGTCGGGCACCTCGACCCCGCTGTGCTCGACCTTCCCCCGCACCGTCGACGTCCCGCCGATGCGGCATCACATCGACGATCTGCCCGATCTCATCCGCCATTTGCTGTCCCAGCTGCCCGACGGTGACCGGCTGACGTTCTCGGCCAAGGCGTTGGCCCAGCTCAGCCGGCTCAATTGGCCCGGCAACGTCGCCCAGCTGCGAGGGGTCCTCAACTACGTCGTCAAGCATCGTCGGGCCGGAGTCATCGAACCGGTCGACCTGCCGCCCGAGTGCCGTTCCACCAGCCGGCGAGTCCTCTCCCCGATCGAGGCGATGGAGCGCGACGCGATCGTCACCGCCCTGAGCGAAAAGGGTGAGAGCCCCACCACGGCGGCCAGGATGCTGGGCATGTCCCGAGCTACCATCTATCGCAAGATCCGCCACTACGGCCTCTCGCTGCCGATGTCGCGCTGACCGGGCCCGTGGACCGGGATCGTGGACCGGGCCCGTGGACCGGGCCCGTGACCGGGCCCGTGGACCGGGCCCGTGGACCGGGCCCGTGGACCGGGCCCTCAGCCTCCCACGGCGAGCGGAAGCAGACCGCCCGGACGCTCGAGCAAGCGCACGATCTCGGCGGCCGGGACCGGACGGCTGAACAGGTAGCCCTGGCCGTGGGGCACTCCCAGCGCCACCACCGTGCGCAGCTCGGCCACGGTCTCGATGCCCTCGGCGCAGACAAGGTTACCCGCAAGCACGGCGTGACACGCCACGGATTCCACCACGGAACGGCTTCCGCCGTCGTCCTCGATGCCGGTGATCAAGCTCCGGTCGATCTTGACGATCTCGGGGCGTAGGCCGATCATCCGGCGCAGGTTGGAGAACCCGACCCCGAAGTCATCGATGGCCAGCGTCGCTCCCCGGCGGCGCAGGTCGCGGAGGATGTCGACGTCGGTCGAGTCCGAGGAGATGTCCTGCTCGGTGATCTCCACGACGACGGCACGAAGGTCCACCGGGAGGGCGGCGAGAATCTGGGGGGTCACCAAGCCCCGCGCGCTGATGTTGACGTGGATCGGAAGGTCCCCGAACCGATGACGTTCGGCGAGCGCCGCGCGGATAGCGCTCGCCTCGAGCTCGGGACCGTGCCCGCGAAGCCAGGCGCGAGCGAAGACCTCGTCCGGCGGCAGTGCCGATTCGTCGAACCGCGACAGCGCCTCAACGGCCACCATGGCGCCGGTTGCGAGGTCGACGACGGGCTGGAAGACCATCCGCGGGGTGAGCAGCGACGCGAGATCGCCGTCCCGGTCGGCGGGGCCGCTCGCAGCCGTGGCGACCCTGACGGCGTCACGGCCGGAGCGCTTGGCGGCGTACAGAGCGGCGTCGGCCCGCAGCATGAGGTCCCCGATCGCCTCGCGTGGAGTCCAGACGGCGATCCCTGCCGAAGCACTCTGCCCGTCGGGCACCAGCGAGCACAGCGAGTCGACGATCTGCTCCACCTCGGCCAGGGTCAGGCCCGACACCGCGAGAGCAAACTCCTCGCCGCCGTAACGGGCCAGCACGCCGCGCCCGGCCACCTGTGAGCGCCACACCGAGGACAGCTCCATCAGCAGCCGGTCACCGGCGAGGTGGCCGCGGGTGTCGTTGTAGCGCTTGAAGTGGTCGAGGTCGAACAGCGCGACGATCACCAGCCGCCCCCGCTCGCGGGCGTCGTCGGTCACCCGGACCAGCTCATGGTCCCAGGTGCCGCGGTTGGGCATGCCGGTGAGAGCGTCGCTGCGCGCCATCGCCTCCAGCAGCGCCGACTGCGCCTGAACCTGGCGCAGCAGCCCCGCCACGCGCAGCAGCACGAGCATGAACAGCGCGATCGACCCGCAGGCGACGAACACCGGGTGCAACGGGTTCCCGAGCCACACCTGGAGCACCAGGGTGCCGGGGGCGAGGACGGCGGCGGCGCTGAGCAGGACCAGCCGCCCCCAGCCGAGCTGATCGTCCTGGCGTGGGGCCGCATCGAGCAAGCGCGGCGCGGACCGGTGCAGCGCGGCGAGGCCGAGGAGCAGGTAGAGCTGCATCCAGCCGACGTCGAGCCAGGGCTGATGATCGGTCTCGGTGCCGTTGATGACCAGGAAGTTGAACGTCGCATCGCTGACCAGGACCGCCGCCACGCTGACGCTCAGAGCCCAGAACGCGAGCAGGCGCCGGCCAGGAGTGAAGGCCAGCCGCGCGACCATCGACACGAGCAGCAGGTCACCGACCGGGTAGGCGAAGGACACGGCCCGGCTCCACAGGGAGGAGGTCGAGTCGGTCAACGCCGGGAGCACGAACACGACCCCGACGAGGACCCCCAGCCCGGTGGTGACGATGCCGGCATCCAGCAGGGCCGCTCGATCGCCGCCCGGGCGGCGGCCACGGACGAGCCACGCCAACCCCAGCGACAGCGCCGGGTAGCCCGACACGTAGAGCACGTCGGCAACCGAGGGAAACGGGTCGATGTGCCAGACCAGGTCTTCCAGGGTCCAGATCGCGTCGCCGACCAAGAACAGGGCCACGCCGAGGCTCAGCGCGACCCACACCCGACGGCCGGGGCCACCGTGGCGCCGAACGGCCGCCATCGTCATGGCGACCCCGATCGCTGACACCCCGAGGTACCACAAGGAGCCCAGGACGTGGTGGCTGACGAGGAACGGGTAGGCCAGGCAGGCGAGCTCACCGGCACCGAAGACGGCCCAGATCGCGCGATCTCCACCTCGGCGAGTGCTCACAGACGGTGCTTCGGCCCGACCATGCCCAGCCTTGAGCGCCGGGCCAGTCCAGACGGTCTCCAGCGGGCGTCTGGCCTGGCGGGGATCACCCAGACCCGCTGACGCTTGCCTCGGGTTGCGCCTGCCGGGCCATGGCGATGGCCGCGCCGACGGTCAGCACGAAACCGGCCGCGGCCTCGGGGGCGTAACCGGGGCGGGCCGAATCCCCCAGCAACAGCAGGCCCACCGCCGCCGGGAGCACCGTCTCCACCGCGAAGTTGATTGCGACCGCGACCGTCACCGACCCGCGCTGCAGGGCGGCGGCGAACAACATCATCCCGAGCAGCCCATAGCCCGCCACGGCGTAGGCCAGCGGGTCGCCGGCGAGGTGCCACACCGGGTGGGGGACCACGAGGGACCTGGCGGCGATGCCCACCCCGCCGAACGCGGCGCCGGCGGCCACGGCGAGCGCCGGAACAGCGGCCCGGGGCGGCGTGCGGATGGCCAATGCGCCGGCCACCAGCACCACCGCGACTCCCGCCAGAACCAGCCACCCACCACGCGCAGAGAGCCGCTGCGCGGCGTCGGGCTGGGCGCTGGCCGCCAGCAGCACCAGACCGATCCCGAGCCCGGTCAGCGCGACCCAGTCCGCCGGGACCAGCCGCGCGCCGAGCAGCCGCCAGGCAAGGATGGCCGTGATCCCGACGCTGGACGCAATCGCGGCCTGCACGAGAAACAGAGGCAGCGAGCGCAAGGCGACCAGCGAGGCGAGGAACCCGATCCCGTCCAAGGCCAGACCCACGACGTACGGCGTCTGGCGGGTCAGCCGCCACACCAGCCCCAGGTCGAGCCCACCACGCACCGACTCGCGTCGCACCGCGACGGCCTGGCAGACCGAGGCCGCGCCATAGCACAGGGCGGCACCGGCTGCTCCGATGGCGGCAAGGACGACCACCCTCGGACGCTATGCCACCCAGCTACAGGAGGGCGTGCCGCCTGCCGATGCACCGCTACATGAGCGTACCGACGTCACCGAGCGGGGCCGCGCGCGTCACCAGCCTGCGAACCCGGTGGAACCGCGCCTTTGCCCTGCTCGCCGTGCTCGTCGTGTTGAGCGGAACGGCCAGCGTTCTGAGCACCCGACTGCTGGTCGGCGCCTTCCGGGACTCGGCCAATCGGGTCGAGCGCGAGATCACCAGCGACACCCAGCTTCGCGGCGATGTCACCGCTCTGTCCGTGGTGTTCGCCGGGCCGACGGACGCCACCTGGGCGGCCCGGATTGACGCCGGCGCGGCCAAGATCCAGACCGAGTTCGCCCAGGCGATCACCAACGAACAGACTCCAGGCGCCAGGAGGCTGCTCGAAGCCGCCCGCGTGCAGTGGCAGTCGCAGCTGGACGCCGGCGGGTCAACGACCAGTCCCACCGACCCACTCACCCGCGGCACGGCAACGGCGACCCACGCCCCCAAGGTGCTGGCCCTGCTTGGCCGGGCGGGTGCGACCAGCCGCTCCGCGGTGCGCGACGACCTGGCCCGAGCCAGCCGCATCGAGCACCGGGTGATTTTTCTCCTGGCTTTGCTCGGGTTGCTCACCATCGCGATGGCCGTGAGCCTGGCTCGACGGCTGTCGACCCAGGTGCTGCGTCCCGTGGCCAGCTTGCAGGACTCGGCGCTGCACCTGACCGCGGGCGAGCTCGATCACCGCGCCGTCGTCGACCGGGCCGACGAGCTGGGCGACCTGGCGGTCAGCTTCAACGCCATGGCCGACGCCATCTCCGACAGCCAACGGACCCTGACCCATGAGGCCAACACCGACGCGCTCAGCGGGCTGGCCAACCGGACCGCATTCGGCGTCCGGCTCGCAGCCACCCTGGAGCGACCGAACCGGCGCAGCGGCGATCAGGCGGTGCTGTTCGTGGACCTCGACGACTTCAAGGACGTCAACGACACGCTGGGGCACGCCGCCGGTGACGAGCTGTTGCAGGTCGCAGCCGGCCGCCTTCTCGACGCCGTGCGGCCCGGCGATCTGGTGGCCCGCCTGGGCGGGGACGAGTTCGCCGTGCTGCTGGACGGCCTGCCCGAGCCGGCCGTGGCCCTGGCGGTGGCGCAGCGGGTGGTGACGGCCCTCGCCGACCCCGTGCAGACCGGATCGTGCCAGGCGCGCGTGGGCGCCAGCGTGGGGTTGGCCATGCGGCGTGAAGACTCCACCGTCGGCGAGCTGATGCGCGAGGCCGATGTGGCCATGTACGCCGCGAAGACCAAGGGCAAGAACCGCGTCGAGCTCTACGACCCCAGCCTGGACCACCTCGCGATCCAGCACCGCGCGCTCAAGAGCGATCTGGACGTGGCAGTCGCTCGCGGCGAGCTCGTCGTCGACTACCAGCCGATGGTCGACCTCGGGACCGGAGAACTCGTCGGCATGGAGGCGTTGGTCCGCTGGGCGCACCCCACCCGGGGCCTGCTGCCCCCCTCGGAGTTCATCGAGCTGGCCGAGGAATCCGGCGCCATCGTCGGCATCGGCGCCTTCGTCCTGGCGACGGCCACCCACCATCTGCACGACTGGCAGCGGCGGTTCCGGCTGCCCAGCCTGTGGGTCTCGGTCAACGTGTCGGTGAGCGAGCTGGAGCGGGCGAACTTCACCGAGGGCGTCACCGACGTTCTGCGCGACACCGGCCTCGACCCGACCACCCTCGTGCTCGAGGTCACCGAAACCGTGCTCGCCGACCCCACCGGCGGGGTGGCGGGCGCCCTGGCGGCTCTGCGCCGCGCCGGCGTACGGATCGCCCTGGACGACTTCGGCAGTGGCTTCTCCTCGATCGGCTACCTGCGCCAGTTCCCCATCGACGTCCTGAAGATCGACCGGTCTTTCCTGTCAGGCACCACCCCGGGAGGCCGCGCCGGCGCGCTTCTGGAGGCGATCGTGGCCATGGGCGCGCGACTCGGTCTGGACGTCATCCCGGAAGGCATCGAGGAGCCCGAACAGCTGTCCCGGCTGCGGGCTATGGGTTGCCGCATCGGCCAGGGCTTCCTGATGTCTCGGCCCGTCTCGGCCAGCGCCATCGAGGCGCTCCTGGTGGCGCCGGTGCAACTGCCGGTGCCGGTGGCCTAACCCCGCGGCGCGGAAAACGGGGCCGCGGATAACAGGCCTAGACGGCCGGCTCGACCGACCCGGCGAACTGGGCGTTGTAGAGCGCGGCATAGGCGCCGCCACGGGCCAGCAGGAACGCATGCGTTCCCTGCTCGACGATGCGACCCTCCTCCATCACCAGGATCAGGTCAGCATCGCGGATGGTCGAGAGCCGGTGCGCGATGATGAAGCCGGTGCGCTCGGAGCGCAACGCCGCCATCGCCTTCTGCACCAGCAGCTCGGTGCGGGTGTCGACCGAGCTGGTGGCCTCGTCCAGGATGAGCAACGAGGGTGCCGCGAGGAACGCCCGCGCGATCGTGATCAGCTGCCGCTCGCCGGCGCTGAGGTTGCTGGCTTCCTCGTCGATGACCGTGTCGTAGCCCTCGGGCAGCGAGTGCACGAAGCGGTCGACGAAACTCGCCCGCGCCGCCGCCATGATCTCGTCCTCGGTGGCGTCCGGGCGGCCGTAGGCGATGTTGTCATGGATGGTGCCGCCGAACAGCCAGGCGTCCTGCAGGACCATGCCGATCTGAGCGCGCAGCTCGTCGCGCCGCCGGCCCGCGATGTCGATGCCGTCGATGGTGATGCGCCCGGCGTCGAGCTCGTAGAACCGCATGATCAGGTTGACCAAAGTCGTCTTGCCGGCACCGGTCGGCCCGACAATCGCCACCGACTGGCCCGGGGCGGCGAGCAGGCTCAGGTCCTCGATCAGCGGGACCTCGGGCTGGTAGCGGAAGGACACGTGCTCGAAGGCCACCAGCCCGCGCGGGCTGGGCAGCGTCGCCGGCCGGACCGGGTCAGGGACCTGCTCGTCGGCGTCCAGCAAGGCGAAAACGCGCTCAGCCGACGCAACACCGGACTGCAGCAGGTTGGACATCGAGGCCACCTGGGTCAGTGGCTGACCGAACTGGCGGGAGTACTGGATGAACGCCTGGACGTCGCCCAGCGTCATGCTCCCGGAGGCCACCCGCAGGCCGCCGAGGACAGCGATGAACACGTAGTTGAGATTTCCGATGAACATGATCGCCGGCATGATGATCCCGGACAGGAACTGGGCGCCGTAGCTCGCGTCGTAGAGCGCGTCGTTGCGCTGGCGGAACACCTCCTCCGCCTCCTGCTGGTGCCCGAAGACCCGCACCAGCGCATGCCCGGTGTAGGTCTCCTCGATGTGCGCGTTCAGCCGGCCGGTCTGCCCCCACTGGGCCACGAACAGCGGCTGGGATCGCTTGGCGATCAGCCGTGTCACGAGGATCGACAGCGGCACCGACACCAGCGCCACCAGGGCCAGCAGCGGCGAGATCCACAGCATCATCGAGAGCACGCCAACCAGGGTCAGCAACGAGTTGAGCAACTGGCTCATCGTCTGAGACATCGTCTGCTGCACGTTGTCGATGTCGTTGGTGACGCGGCTGAGCAGCTCACCGCGCGGCGTGCGGTCGAAGTAGTCCAGGGGCAACCGGTGCAGCTTGTCCTCCACGTCCGAGCGCAGCCGCGTCACTGTGCGGGCCACGACCCCGTTCAGGATATATCCCTGCAGCCACATCAGGATCGACGCAACGACGTAGAGGCCCAGCACCAGCAGGAGCACCCGTGACAGCGCGGAAAAGTCGATGCTCTGGCCAGGGACGACCGTCATGCCCGAGAGCAGGTCGGCGAAGCCGTCCTGACCACGCGCCCGTGCCGCCTCGATCGCCTGCGCCTTGGTGGTGCCTGCGGGCAGCTCGCGCCCGACGACGCCGGCGAAGATGAGGTTGGTGGCCCCGCCCAGGATCTTGGGGCCGACGACCGAGGCGGCGACTCCCGCCAACGTCAGCGCGAGGACCGAGCACGCGGGGACCTTCTCCGGACCGAGGCGGCGCAGCAGCCGCCGAGCCGAGGGCCAGAAGTCCATCGACTTCTCGGCCGGCATGCCCGCGCTCATCATGGCGCCCGGGCCTCGCGTGGGGATTGAGCCCGGGGGTGGCCTGGCCGATGCGGGCTGGGCCGATGCGGGCTGGGCCGATGCGGGGTGGGTCATGCCACCGCCTTGGCGGGCAGCTGGGACGCGACGATCTCGGCGTACGTCGGGCAGCGGGCCAGCAGGTCCGCGTGCGTGCCGAGGCCGATCACGGCGCCGTCGTCGAGCACCACGATCTGGTCGGCGTCGATGATCGTCGAGACACGCTGGGCGACGATGACCACCGCCGAGTCGCGCATCTCGGCGCGCAGCGCGGTGCGCAGCCGCGCGTCCGTGGCCAGGTCCAGCGCCGAGAACGAGTCGTCGAACAGGTAGATTTCCGGACGGTGCACGATGGCCCGCGCGATCGCCAGGCGTTGGCGCTGACCGCCGGAGAAGTTGGTGCCGCCCTGGGCCACCGGCGCGTCCAGCCCCTCGGCGAGCTCGGCGACGAAGTCCTCGGCCTGCGCCGTGCGCAGAGCCCGCCACAGGTCCTCCTCGCTCGCGCTTGCCCTGCCGTAGCGCAGGTTGCTCGCCACCGTGCCGGTGAACAAGTAGGCGCTCTGCGGGACCAGCCCGATCAGCCGGTGCAGCAGCGCCGGGTCGAGCCGGCGCACGTCGACCCCGTCGACGAGGACTGCTCCTGCGGTCGCGTCGACCAGGCGCGGGACGAGTGACACGAGCGTGGACTTGCCCGAACCGGTGCTGCCGATGATGGCCGTGGTCTGGCCGGGTCCGGTCCGGAACGCGACGTCGGTCAGCACGGAATGCTCAGCACCGGGATAGCGGAACGACACGCCGCGTAGCTCCAACGTCGCTCGCGGCCCCACCTCGGCCACCGGGTCAACAGGGGGGATCACCGACGACTCGGTGTCGAGGACCTCGGTCAGTCGCTCGGCGCACACCGCGGCGCGCGGGACGAGAACGAGCATGAAGGTCGCCATCATGATCGACATCAGGATCTGCAGGAGGTAGCTGAGGAACGCCGTCAGCGAGCCGATCTGCATCTGGCCGGCCGCGATGCGGTGGGCGCCGAACCACAGGACCGCGACGCTGGACACATTGAGAACGAGCATCACGATCGGGAACATGAACGCCATCAGGCGGCCGACCCGCAGCCCGGTGTCGGTCAGATCGGCGTTGGCGACCCCGAACCGGGCTCGTTCGACAGGTTCGCGCACGAACGCCCGTACCACCCGGATGCCGGTGATCTGCTCGCGCAGGACCCGGTTGACGGTGTCGATCCTGGTCTGCATCAGGCGGAACTGCGGGATCATCCGCGACACGATCAGCGCGATGGCCGCAACCAGCGCCGTGACGCTGACCACGATCAACCACGACAGACCGGGGTCCTCGCGCAGCGCCATGATGATGCCCCCGACGCACATGATCGGCGCGGAGACCATCAACGTGCAGGTGAGCAGCACCAGCATCTGCACCTGCTGCACGTCGTTGGTCGTGCGGGTGATCAGCGACGGCGCACCGAAGTGCGTGACCTCGCGCGAGGAGAAGGTGCCGACCCGGCCGAAGACCGCGGCACGGGCGTCTCGGCCGAAGCCCATCGCCGTCCGCGCCCCGAAGTAGACCGCTGTGACCGAGCAGATCACCTGCACGAGGGTCACGGCGAGCATGACCGCGCCGACCCGCACGATGTAGCCCGTGTCCGCCTTCGCCACGCCGTTGTCGATGATGTCCGCGTTCAGGCTGGGCAGGTAGAGCGCCGCCAGCGTGGCGAGCAGATTCAGCACGACGACCAGGCCCAGGAAGCCTCGATAGGGAATGAGGTAGATCCGCAACAGCCGGACGAGCACGCTCTACCTCCTTCGTGCCTCGGCCTGGAACCCACCCGCCACGGCAACCGCCGATGCGCCTCTCCACCGTGACCCTATGCCGCCGGCGAGACCACAATTTTTGGCGCGGCCATGCAGGCGGCTATCTCCGCTCGCGCTGTCCTAGCAAACCGGGCGGGGAAGTGGCCGAGCACCGGGGACCCGCAGTCACTCCTCCCGAGGGGGCGTCAGGATCGTGCAGGTCGGGCCACTCGCTCGCGAAAGCCGACGATCGAGGGTCACCAGGGGGGCCCCGAGCAGCTCAGCCAGCGCGACGTAGGACGCGTCGTAGGCGCTCAGTGTCTCGCGGAGCTCCCAAGCACGGTCGGCAAACGGATGGTAGGGCCAGAGCTGGAGCGGCAGCGAGAGCAGGTCGCGATGGGCGAGGGTCGCTTCGACCCGTTCCAAGCGGCCGGCAAGCTGGTGGCGCCGCAGGACGTTTGCGGTCTCGAACATCGCCAGCGTCGGCGTGGCGAGGAAGCCGTGCTCGGCGGTGGCCGCCACCCAGTCGCCGGTCGCCCCGCCATCGACGAGCAGCGCCACGATGGCCGAGGAGTCCAGGACGTAAGAACTCGTCACCGGCGCTCAGCGTCGCGGTCGGCCACGATGTCCGCCGCTGGGAGCACCCGCCCAGACGCGCGCGCCCGAGTCCTGGCGCCCTGGAGCGCCGCAGCGACGTCGGGCCGCTCGGCCAGCTCGGCAAGCTGGGCCACGAGGTACTCCTGCAGGGAGCGGCCGGACCGGGAAGCGCGGGCGGCTAGCTCGTCTCGGACGTCATCGGGCACGTTCCTGATGGTGATCGCGACGGGCATGCCTGCATATTAACTGCATTGCCGCCGAAATGCATGCCACGGCGAGCCGCGAGAGCACTGGGTCAGCGCCCCGACCGAGACATTCAGGAAATAGGGTGGGAAAGAGCCGCTACGCCGCTTATGCAGCGTTTCGAGGCGCATGGTGTGCGGAGGTCCGCGAGAACTTCCGTATCTCCTTGCCGCTGGCTGGGCTCCTCCCACCCTGAGTCGATCAAACACCGCGCGCCCCCGCGCGGCTAGGGCCAAAGGTCCCGACGTACGTCGAGGCCGCACCGGTCAGCGCCGCGCACGGACCTCCCGCCCGTTACAGGTCGAACTCCGACGGCGCGATGCCCACCGCGTGGCACCCCTCGCGTACGGCCTTCTTCTCGTCCTCGTCGAAGTCGCCGTCCGCGCCGCCGATGATGATGCCGATCTGGATCACCGCGCGCCCCTGGTCCGGCTTGGCCTTGAGCTTGCTGATCCGCTGGATCGCCTCGACCTTGCCGAAGTCGTAGTCCGAGGAGAGCTTGTCGCAGTAGAAGGTGAACTGCTGCAGCAGGTCGGCCGCCGGAAAGATCGACAGGACGTCGTTGTTCGTGATGAGAGCCGCGACCTTCCGTCGCTCCTCGGCGTCGACCTTGCCGTCGGCCGCGGCGATCAACGCGCACATCGCCATCGTCGCCTGCGAGAAGTCCTTGTTCTTGAACTGCGACGTCTTGGTCTTCAACTGCGCGTTCATGTCGACGGAGCGCGCCTTGAGCTGGTCCCACAGAGCCATCTGCTGTCCCCTTCAGGTTGCGGGCCGCATCGTCGCGACCGCACCAGCATCGTCGCACCCCAGCGCCCGACATGCCGGACGGGCAAGATGTGACCATGACCTCGCTGAGCAAGGGCTCCAACATCCCCCTGACCGCTCCCGCGCTGCGTGCCGTGCTGGGCTGGTCCGCCGGCGCGGCTGTCGACGTCGACGCCTCGGCGCTGCTGCTCACGAGCTCGGGCAAGGTCCGATCCGACGCCGACTTCGTGTTCTACAACCAGCCCAGCGATGTGACCGGCGCCATCACCCACGTCGGAAAGCAGACCGCTGGGACCAACTTGACCGACACGGTGAGCGTGGACACCAGGCGGCTCGACCGGGACATCGAGCGGGTGATCTTCGCCGCGTCCGCGGACGGGGGGACGTTCGGCCAGGTTCCTGGGCTGCACCTGCGGCTCGAGGACGCCGGCAGCGGTGCCGAGCTGGCCCGGTTCGACATCCTGGACGCCACGAGCGAGACGGCATTCGTGTTCGGCGAGCTTTACCTGCGCAATGGCGCCTGGAAGTTCCGCGCGGTCGGGCAGGGCTACGCCTCTGGCCTGGCCGGGCTCGCCCGAGACTTCGGCATCAGCGTCGACGACGCGCCGGCCGTAGCCGTGCCGCCCGCTGCCGCGCCGCCCGCCGCCGCCCTACCAGCCCCTTCCGCCCCCCCAACCCCCTCGGCCCCTGCCGCCGGCGTGGTGAACCTCGACAAGGGCCGGGTGTCGCTGCGCAAGAACCAGACGGTCAGCCTGGTCAAGACCGGCGCTCCCCCGCTGTCCAAGGTGGTGATGGGGCTGGGCTGGGATCCCGCCAAGCACGGTCGCGACATCGACCTGGACGCCTCCGTCATCTCCTACGACGCGTCCGGAGGCAAGATGGGCCTCGTCTGGTTCATGCACAAGTCGGACTACAGCGGCGCGATCCAGCACAGCGGCGACAACCTGACCGGTCAGGGCGGCGGCGACGACGAGCAGATCCAGGTCGACCTGGGCGCGCTGCCCGCCGCCGTGACCCACCTTGTGTTCACCATCAACAGCTTCACCGGACAGAACTTCACCGAGGTGCGCAACGCCTACTGCCGCCTTCTCGACCCCACGAACACCGAACTGGTCCGCTACGACCTGTCGGCCGGCGAGGCGCAGACCGGCGTCTTGATGGCCCGCCTGAGCCGGACGCCGGACGGCACGTGGACGATGAGAGCGCTCGGCGAGTTCCACAAGGGCAGGACCGTGAAGGCGATGACTGACCCCGGCTCCCGTGCCGTCCTGGCCGGCTAGCCGGCCAGCGGCTCACCCTCCACGACCGGCCAGTCCGCCTCGGCGACGGTAGACTGTGCCAGGTTGCCGCACGGGTGACATGACTTTGCTCGCGGGGCAGCACGGCTCCCGAGCGTGACTCTGGAGGACTACATGGGTGTTTCGCTGACCAAGGGCGGGAACGTCAGCCTCACCAAGCAGGCCGGTTCCGCTGGCCTGGCCGCGGTGACCGTCGGTCTGGGCTGGGATGTTCGCACGACCACTGGCACCGACTTCGACCTCGACGCCAGCGCCATCGTCGCCAAGGCCGACGGCAAGGTGCTCAGTGACAAGCATTTCATCTTCTTCAACAACCTCAAGAGCCCCGAAGGCGCCGTCGAGCACACCGGGGACAACCTCACCGGCGAGGGCGAGGGCGACGACGAGCAGATCAAGATCACCTTCGCTGCCATCCCGGCCGAGGTCGACAAGATCGTTTTCATCTGCTCGATCTACGAAGCCGAGGCTCGCTCGCAGAGTTTCGGTCAGGTCCGCAACGCCTTCATCCGCGTCGTGAACCAGGCCGACAGCGCCGAACTGGGCCGCTACGACCTGTCCGAGGACGCCTCGACCGAGACCGCGATGGTCTTCGGCGAGGTCTACCGAAACGGCGCGGAGTGGAAGTTCCGGGCCGTCGGTCAGGGTTACGCCTCCGGTCTGCGGGGCATCGCCCAGGACTTCGGCGTCGTCGTCTAGGCGATCGCCCGGCCGACCGCACCGGCCCCCAGGAAACTTCACCGGCCCAACATCACAACATTGGGTGAACAACACCACGCAGGAGATCCCTGGACGTGGCAATAACTGGAGGATTGGTCTACGTGAGCGTCTCGTTGCAAAAGGGCGGAAACGTCAGCCTGACCAAGGCTGCGCCCAACCTCGTCTCGGTGCTCGTCGGTCTGGGCTGGGACGTCCGCACCACGACCGGAGTGGACTTCGACCTCGACGCCAGCGCGATGATGTGCGCCGAAGGCGGCAAGGTGCTCTCGGACCAGCACTTCGTCTTCTTCAACAACCTCAAGAGCCCCGACGGCTCGGTCGAGCACACCGGGGACAACCTCACCGGTGAGGGCGAGGGCGACGACGAGGCCATCAAGGTGGCGCTGACCACGGTGCCGGCCAACGTCGTCAAGATCGTGTTCCCCGTCTCCATCTACGAAGCCGAGGCACGCTCGCAGAACTTCGGGCAGGTGACAAACGCGTTCATCCGCGTCGTCGACTCATCCAACGGCACCGAACTTGCCCGCTACGACCTCACCGAGGACGCCTCCACCGAGACGGCCATGGTCTTCGGTGAGCTCTACCGGCACAACAGCGAGTGGAAGTTCCGCGCCATCGGTCAGGGCTACGCCTCCGGCCTGCGGGGCATCGCCGCGGACTACGGCGTCTCCGTCTGACGGTCCGCAGGCGCGGTCTATCCCCTGGGGAACGTCGGGGCGGTGACCGTTCGTCTTCTGCACACATGGAAAGGAATACACTGTGCTGCTTCGCACCTTCGGCTGGTCGTGGGGCGTCACCGCCGCCACCCTCGCCGGCGCCCTGATCCTTGGCGGGCCGCAGGCCTTCGCCATCGTGGCAATCCTCGCGGTCCTGGAGATCTCGCTGTCGTTCGACAACGCGGTGGTGAATGCCACGATCCTCGAGCGGATGAACGAGTTCTGGCAGAAGATCTTCCTTACCATAGGCATCGTCATCGCGGTGTTCGGCATGCGGCTGCTCTTCCCGCTGCTCATCGTGGGCATCACCGCCAAGCTGAGCCCCTACGCCGCGGTCGACCTGGCCCTCAACGACGGCAAGCAGTACGGCGAGCTGCTGCGCGCCGCGCACCCCACCATCGCGGCGTTCGGCGGCACATTCCTGCTGATGCTGTTCCTGGACTTCATCTTCGAGGACCGCGAGACCAAATGGCTCACCTGGCTGGAGAAGCCTCTCGCCCGGGTCGGCAAGCTGGACCAGCTCTCCGTCGTTGTCTCCCTGGTGACTCTCGTGATCGCAGCCGAGACCCTCGCCGAGAAGCCCGCCCCGGTCATGGTCGCCGGCGCCCTCGGCGCCGTGACTTACCTCGCCGTTAACGGGCTCGGTGAGCTGTTCGAGAGCCAAGGCAGCCACGACACCGGACCCAACTCACTCGTGAAGGCGTCCGGCAAGGCGGCCTTCTTCCTGTTCCTCTACCTCGAGGTGCTCGACGCGTCCTTCAGCTTCGACGGTGTCATCGGCGCATTCGCCATCAGCAACAACATCTTGATCATCTCGGCGGGCCTCGGCGTGGGCGCGATGTACATCCGGTCCCTCACGGTCTACCTCGTGCGACAGGGCACGTTGAACGACTACGCCTTCCTGGAGCACGGCGCGCACTGGGCGATCGGAGCACTGGCCGCGATCATGCTGGTCAGCATCGGGCACGAGGTCCCCGAGCTGGTCACCGGCCTGCTCGGGGTGGGCTTCATCGGGGCGGCCTTCCTGTCCTCGCTCGGCCTGAACAAGCGGCGGGCAACGGAGGAGGCGGCCGAAGCCAGCACGGAACTCCAGACCACCCGCAGCTAGTCAGAACGTGTCGCCGGGCTGCTCATCGCCCTGGTGAGCCGCAACTCAGGACTGGGAGATCTCCATGGGAATCGACTACACCAAGCGTGCCGCCAGCAGCGACGCGACGCCGAGCAACGCTGCGCCCGCGGGCGGGGTCAACCTGAGCAAGGTGGTCCTGACCAAGTCCGCACCCACGGTGTCGCTCACCAAGTCCGGCTCCGCGACCGGTCTGCTTCGGGTCAACCTGAACTGGAACGCCCGCCCCGCCCAGAGTGGCGGCGGGGGCTTCTTCAAGCGGGTCCGTGGTGGCGGCTCGATCGACCTGGACCTCGGTTGCCTCTACGAGTTCACCAACGGGAAGAAGGGCGTCGTGCAGGCGCTCGGCAACGCGTTCGAGGCGCGTGGTGACGCCGGCACCCCGGTCATCCGGCTCGACGGCGACGACCGGTCCGGCACGAACAGCGCAGGAGAAAACCTGATCATCGATCTGTCCCAACTGGCGATGATCAAGCGCATCATCGTGTTCGCGTTCATCTACGAGGGCGTGGCCAACTGGGCGCAGGCCGACGGTGTCGTCACGCTGTTCCCGCAGAACGGCCCGCAGGTCGAGGTCCGTCTCGACGAGGCACAGAACGGCACACCGATGTGCGCCATCGCGCAGTTCGTCAACACCGGCGGCGAGTTGTCGCTCAACCGCGAGGTCCGCTACATCAACGGCGGGCAGGACAAGCTGGACGCCGCCTACGGCTGGGGCATGGACTGGAGCCCGGGGCGCAAGTAACCGCTGACCGGCACCCGCACAATCTGATCGGCGAAAGGATCGCCATGCGTCACTTCGCCCACCTGTCCGAGTTCGACCTCTCCCGGTTGTTCCACCTCGCGCCCGAGCCGATCACCTGCGACAGCGATCGCGAGACCCTCGCGGTCGCGCTCGGAGCCACCCTCTACATGCCGGCGACCCGGCCCGCGCTGGCGGCCGACATCGCCAAGCAGGCGGGCCTGGGCGTCGTCAGCGTCGTCGCGTGCCTCGAGGACGCCATCGCGGACGACGACGTACCTGCCGCGCAGGCCAACGTCATCGCCCAGTTGCGGCTGCTCGGTCAGGCCGGGAGCGCGGTCGCCTTGCCGCTGGTGTTCGTGCGGGTGCGTCACCCCGACCAGGTGGCCGCGATCACCAACGGTCTCGGCGAGAACATTGCGGTTCTCCGCGGCTTCGTCGTGCCCAAGTTCAGCGACGTCAACGGCGCGAGCTACCTCACCGCGGTCGTCGAGGCCTCCGCCGCACACGACCGGCACCTCTACGTCATGCCAGTTCTGGAGTCCCCCGAGATCGCTTACGCCGAGACCCGCGCAGCCCAGCTGGCCGGGGCACACCGCCTGCTCTCCCGGTTCCGCGAACACGTCCTCGCCGTACGCATCGGCGCGACCGACCTGTGCGGGGCCTACGGCATCCGGCGCGACCGGGACCTGACCATCTACGACGTGCGGGTCGTGGCCGACGCGATCACCGACATCGTGAACACGTTCGGCCGAGCCCGTCGCGACGGGTTCGTCGTCACCGGACCCGTGTGGGAATATTTCCCGAACCACGACCGCATCTTCAAGCCGCAACTGCGGGAGAGCCCCTTCACCGACAACGCCGTCCGCCCGCTGCGCCAGCAGCTTTTGCTGGCCGACCTGGACGGCCTCATCCGGGAGATCCTGCTGGACAAGGCCAACGGCCTGACCGGAAAGACGGTCATCCATCCGACCCACGTGGCCGCGGTCCACGCGATGAGCGTCGTGTCCCACGAGGAATACAGCGACGCGCTGGACATCCTCGGGGCCGACCTGGCCGGCGGGGGCGTGGCGCGATCCGGCTACCGGAACAAGATGAACGAGGCGAAGCCGCACCGGGCCTGGGCCGAGCGCACGGTGCGCCGCGCCCACGTGTTCGGGGTCGCCGCGGAGGGGATCACCTTCATCGATCTGCTCGCCACCAGCGTCGAGTCGATCCTGGCGCAGGAAGCCGCGTGAGCGACCTGTCCGGCCCGGAAGTCTGGTCCGGACAGTGGGTCACGGATCGGCTCGACCTGACCGTGACCGGCGCCGCCCGGCCGGGCCCGGTGACCGTGCGGGACCTGGTGGGTCTGGCCGTCCGTCGCAACCCCCGGCGCGCCCACCTGCTCGTCTCGAGGGTCCTCGGCAAGCACCTGCCGGCCAGCCCCGCACTGGTCTACGGCTCCGGGCTGCTGCTGGGCGCGATGACCGCCACCGCGCTCGGCGGCGAACCCACCGCTGCAATCGCCCCGCTCGGTGCCGCGCTGCGCGCCGCGTTGCGCCCGCCCGGCGGCCGTGACGCGGGCAGCGATGGTCAGGACAGCGACGGTGACGACGGCAACGGTGACCAGGCCGCCACCCGCTTGCTGGCCCTGACCCGAGCCGTCACCCGGCCCAACATCAGCCCGGCGCCCGTCGTCCTTGGCTACGCCGAGACCGCGACCGGCCTCGGGCATGCCGTCGCCGACGCCCTCCGCGCGCCCTACCTGCACTCCACCCGCCGGCCGGTCCGTGGCGTCACGCCCGTCGGCGCCTTCGAGGAGGAACACTCGCACGCCACCAGCCACCTGCTGCTGCCCGAGAACCGGGGCCTGCTGGCCGGGCCCGGCGCGCTCGTCCTCGTCGACGACGAGCTGACCACCGGTACGACGGTGCGCAACACCATCACCGCGCTGCACGCAGCCTTTCCTCGTGACCACTACGTCGTCGCAGCTCTGGTCGACCTGCGCAACCCGACCGACCGCGCCCGGCTGACCTCCCTGGCGACCGAGCTCGGGGTGGTCATCGAGGTCGTCGCGCTGGCCACTGGACACCTCGGGCTGCCCTGCGACGCAGCGGCGCGGGGGATCGAGCTGGTCGCGGCGGTCGAGGCCGCCGCCGCGGTCGGGGCCGCCGCTGTCCGCATCCGGCGCGACGACGAGCCGGCATCGGCGGGCGGGCTGGCGCGCCGGGTCTGCCTCGACTGGCCCACCGACCTGCCCGACGGCGCGCGACACGGTTTCAGCCCCGGGCACCGCGCCCGGCTCGAGGGTGCCTTGCCCGCGCTTGGCGCCGCGCTGGCCGGGCAGCTCGCCCTTCCACCCGGCGCCAGCGTGCTCGTGCTGGGGACCGAGGAGCTGATGTACGCCCCGCTGCGGCTGGCCGAGGCACTCGCTGCGCAGGTCGGGCCCGGCGTGCGGGTCCGCTACTCCACCACGACCCGGTCCCCGGTCCACCCGGTCGACGACCCCGCCTACGCGATCCGCACCCGCCTGGAGTTCAGCGCGCACGACAACCCGGCCGACGGCCCCGGCCCGCGCTACGCCTACAACGTGGCGCCCGCCGCGGGCGACGGCCGGTTCGACACGGTCATCGTGGTGGTCGACCAGGTCGGCGACACCGACGCGTTGCACAGCCCGCTCGGCCTGCTCGCCCGGCTGGCCACCGTCACCGACGACGTCGCCCTGGCGGTGATCCCCAGCTACCGCCCCGCGACGACGTACGCCGGCGGGGTGGCCCTGCCCAGCCCGCTGCGAGGCCCAGCGTTCGGCTCATACGACCGAGACGAGGTCGGGTGGCTGCTCACCGACCTGTCCGGCGCGGCGCTGGAGGCGCCGACGGAGGAGCGCGAGGAGGCAATCCAGGCCGGCGGCGCGCACTACGCCGAGTCCCTGCCGGTGGAATACCAGCCGTCACCGGACTACCAGCGGCTGTTCCACGAGTCCCTGGAGGCCTCCGCCGAGAGGGTGGCGCACGCGGTCGGGGTGCTGACGGAGTCCGCGCTGGCCGCGCGCGGTGAGCACGCCGTGCTGGTCAGCCTGGCCCGGGCCGGGACCCCGATCGGGGTCCTGATGCGCCGCTGGGCCCAGCACACCCGCGGGGTCGACCTGGCGCACTATGCCGTGAGCATCGTGCGCGGCCGGGGCATCGACCCCGTCGCCCTGCGCTACCTTGCGACCCACCACGACCCGGGCGAGGTCATGTTCGTCGACGGGTGGACCGACAAGGGCGCCATCACCCGCGAGCTCGCCGCCGCCCTCGCGGTCCACGCCGAGCGCACCGGCGAACGCTTCAACTCCCAGCTCGCGGTGCTGGCCGACCCGGGCCGCTGCGTCGAACTGTTCGGCACCCGCGAGGACTACCTCATCCCGTCGGCCTGCCTGAACTCCACCGTGTCCGGGCTGGTGAGCCGCACGGTGCTCAACGACACCCACCTTGCGCCCGGCCAGTTTCACGGCGCCAAGTTCTATGCCGACCTCGCGGCCGCGGATGTGTCCAACGCGTTTCTGGACGCGGTCAGCGCCCGGTTCGCCGATGTCGCCGAAGCCGTGCGCAAGGAGATCGACCGGCGCGCCGGCCAGGTCCCGGAGGACCCGACCTGGGACGGCTGGCGGGCGGTGGAGCGGATCAGCCGCGACTACGGCATCGGCGATGTCAACCTGGTCAAGCCCGGCGTCGGCGAGACCACCCGGGTGCTGCTGCGCCGGGTCCCGTGGAAGGTCCTCGTCAGTGACACGGCCGGCGATCTGCGCCACATCCGGCTGCTCGCGGCGCAGCGCGGCGTCCCGGTCGAGGCGGTGTCCGGCCTGCCCTACAGCTGTGTCGGGCTGATCCACCCGAACTTCACCCGCGGCGCCACCGGCGCCGACGGGATCGCCGTCGGCGCCGCGGCGACGACGTGACCAGCCGCCTGGCCCTGGCCATCGAGGCGGCCGAGTTGACTGTCCCCGGCCTCTGCCTGCCGCGCGTGCGCCCCGCGGGGCCAACCATGGTCGCCGCGGTCGACCTGGACCGCACCCTCATCTATTCCGCCGCCGCGCTCGACCTGCCGGGGGAGGACGCCGACGCGCCGGAGATGGTCGTCGCCGAGGTCTACCAGGGGGCGCCCCTGTCGTTCATAACGGCCACCGCGGTGACGATCCTCGCGGGCCTGTGCGAGGTCGCGCAGGTGGTGCCCACCACGACGCGCACCCGGGCACAGTACGCCCGGGTGAAGGTTCCCGGTCGGCCGCACCGATACGCGGTCACCGGCAACGGCGCCCACGTGCTCGTCGACGGCCGGCCCGACCCGGAGTGGTCCGCAACCGTCGCGGCGCTGGTCGCGGCGCACTGCGCCCCGCTGGCCGAGGTGGTCACCCACCTGGAGAAGACGTTCCTCGACGAGTTCACCAGAACCCGAAGGGTCGCCGAGGACCTGTTCGCCTACGTCGTCCTGACCCGGCGCGACCTGCTCCCGCTCGATCTGGTGCCCACGCTGGCCGCGTGGTGCGCGCCGCGTGGCTGGTCCGTGTCGCTGCAGGGGCGCAAGGTCTACTGCGTCCCCCGGCCACTCACGAAGACCGCGGCCATCGCGGAGATCGCCCGCCGCGAGGATACGACCCATGTCGTGGCGAGTGGCGACTCGCTGCTCGACGGCGAGTTGATGGACGCTGCCGACGAGGGCGTTCGACCGGCGCACGGGGAGCTGCACGAAACCGGCTGGACCAGGCCGCACGTGGTCATCACCGGAGCGGCCGGTGTAGTCGCCGGCGAGGAGATCGCGGCCCGCCTGCTCGCGGCCGCGCTCACCGGGTCGGTCCTCGGGGCGCGGGCCTCAGTCCGCGGACCCGGAGAAAAGGCCGCCCAGGCCCGTCCCGGTCTTTTTGTCACCCGCGCCGGCGTTCTTCGCCAGGGCCTTGGCAAGCGCCTCGATGGTGACCGACTGCAAGATGACCTGCCCGTCGCCCTCCAGCGTCGCCAGCGACAAGCCCTCGCCGCCGAACATCGCGTTCATCGCGCCCGCCCGATTGAAGCCGCCGACCCGCTCGACGCCGTAGCGGATGTTCTGGTCCCAGGCCACGACACACCCCGTGTCGACCTTGAGACGCCCGCCGTAGTCGGCCGGGTTGATGTCGATGAAATCACCCGCTCCGGCGACCAGCAGCGTCCCGACTCCGGTGAACTTCTCCAGCACGAAGCCCTCGCCCCCGGAGAACCCGGCCCGCCCGCCCATGAACGCCACGTCGAAGCGGACCCCGGCCTCGGCGGCGACGAATGCGTCCTTCTCCGCGAACCAGGTGGTGCGCCCGTCGAGTTCGAGCGCCCGCATCTCGCCCGGCACGACGCCGGCCAATCCCAGCAGCCCGTCCCCCCCGCGGGTGTGGAAGTGGGTGAACGCGAACGACTCTCCCGCGAGCACCCGCTTCCCGGCGTCGACTGCCCCGCGCAGCATGCCGCCCAGACCTCCGCCGGAGCCACCACCGCCGAGCAGCCCACCGCCACCGCCGCCCGAGCCCCCCGGTGAGGCCGCCGAGTCGGGCTGGGACAGCTTGGTCTCCATCACGACATCGCCCGAGCAGAACAGGAACTTGCCGGCCTCGCTGTAGACGACCTGCCCGGGAGACAGGGTCAGCACGGCCATCTTCGTAGTCGCCCCGACCAGCTGGACCTGCAGCGTCACCGCTTCCCCCCTCGCTCGGCGCGAACCTCCGAGACCACCGTAGCGACCGTGTCGGCGATCGCGCTCAGCTCGGTCAGGAACGCCCAGTAGTCCGGGTGCGGTCCCCTGACGGCCGTCGTTGCGCGCTCCAGCCGGTCCACCAGCGCGTCCAACCGAACTGCCCACCGGGCCCGCGTCCCGGGAGCGTCGGCGCCCGCCATCACCAGTCGCTGCGCGTCGCGCAAACCGAAACGGACCTTGGCGATACGGGCCGACGGGTCGTTCGCCGCCTCATACAGCGCAGTAAGTCGCTCGGCCACCGCCCGCCCGCGGCTCTCCGCGTTGCCCAGCGCCGCGGTCGCCTCGCGCAGGGCCTCCATCGCCGTGTCGTAGTCCCCTGCCGCGGCCGCCGTCGCGGCCTGCTCGCGCAACCGGGTCGCCTCCTGCGCGCGCTGGCGCATCGTGGCCGCGGCGGTCGCGACGTCCTGCCAGCAGATCTCGCTGTAGCCGCGCCGCAACTGGCTCAGCCCCGCCTCGACGGCCGGGATCCGGTTCGCGAGCGCCTCATTGCGGGTCCGCAGCGACGACACGCGGCGGGCCACCTCGTCCCGCTTGCGCGGGAGGTCCTGGGCGAGTGCGCTGGCGCGTTCGGCGAGCGAGGCCACGTGCTCGGCCTGGCGCAGCGTGCCGGCGATTCCGAGCACCTCAGCACCCCCCACGAGGATCTGCGCACCGGCCTGCGCGCCGGCCAGGGCGTCACCGGCCAGGCCGGGCCGCAGCCCTTGGTGATCGAGGTCGGCGACGGCCGACTCGGCCCGGTCCAGCGCCGACCGGGCCGCAGCCACCTGGGGGCTCAGCTGCGCCAGCGCCGGCCCGACCCGGGCGAACTCGCCGTCGTGACGCTGGCGAAACTCCTCGATCTGGCGTTCGGCCTGGTCCAGCGTGCCCGCGACCTGGCGCAGCGCCATTTCGGCCTCTTGCAGTGCCCGCTTCGGTTGGTGTGCCTCGACGTCGTAGCGGTCCAGGGTCTCGATGTAGGCCCGCGCCACGTCGTCGCAGTGCCCGTTCACTGCTTCGAACTCGGCCCGGATCTGGCTGGCCGACGCCGACCCCGAGAACAACCTGGTGTAGCTGTCGACCTGGCGGTTGGTGTCCTGCTGGGTCCGATCCATCCGGTAGAAGGCCTCCGCCGCACCATCGCGCGCCTCCCGGGCATCCAGCGGCGGGTTCCGCCGCCGCCCGGGCTCGCCCGCCCACGGGGTCGGCGCGTTCGGCGTTCGACTCACGTCAGCCAGTGTGGTCGATGCCGCCCCCGCCCGTTGCCGGGGGCACGAGGCCTGCGGCCGTGGCAGGTGGCCCGTGCTCCGTCGCCCTCGGCCTGTGGCCCTAGGATCGGGTTCGCGAGAAAGCCCGCCGGCGAGAAGCCGGTGGCGTTCTGGCCGGAGTGGCGCAGTGGTAGCGCAGCCGCCTTGTAAGCGGCAGGTCGTCGGTTCGAACCCGACCTCCGGCTCGCCCGGCCCATCTCACCGCGCGGAAAGCCGCCGGCAACCTGCCGGACATGCGCCTCGGGCAGGATGAGCAGCAGGTCGGCCGCCGCTCGCACGACTGAGCAACCTGACCGCGAGCTGCCCTCAGGGCAAGACCCCGAGGTGCCGATCCCTGCCTTGACACATCCGCCCCACACAGCCGTGCACGCACGGCCGCACAGGAGAGACGATGACCAGCGAGAGTGGCACCGAGCAGCCGACCGTCGGCGCCCACCGAGAGGTGGCACACGTGCCTGCCCTGGCCATCGCGCCGGGCGACTATCTCCCCCCGCAGCGCATCCTGCACGGAACGCGCTTCCAGCAGACCGGCTTCCAGGTCGGCGACGAACCGATAGATGTCTGCCACAGCCTGCCGGTGCTCGCCGACCGGGTGCTGCTCTTCGGGCCGACTGGCACCCTGTCCTCCATCCGGGGGGACGCGACCGTGACCGTCCTGCGCGCCGCGTCCTGACCCATGCGCGTCGGTGCGATCACACCACGTGGCCCGCCGGCTCGACGACCTGGCCACGTGCGCCGCGATCTGCGACGCTGGCTCCTCCACGAACCCACCCGACTGCTGGAGCGGCACATTCACGACCTGGCCATGTCCGACGACGTGCTCAGCAACGGCGCCGAGCCCGCGGCCCGGCGGCGGCCCGCGGCCCGGCGGCGGCCCGCCGCCCACAACGTCCGGCTCGTGCTGGGCCTGCTGGCCGTGACGGCGCTCGTCCTACTCGGCGCAGACCGATGGCAGGCGCACCGCGAGTTCGACGCCCTGCTGGCCCGGGCCAGCGCCGGGCAGGCGACGGTCTCCTACGCCGAGCGCCGCATCACCGCCGTCGTCGACTACGCCTCGCCGCTGCTGACCTCCGCGTCGGCGCGCCCTGCGACCCGGGCCGGGCTGGAGCGGCTCGTGCAGGACGCCGCCGCCGACCGCCTCTCGGCGGTCCGGGCCGACCGCGACACGGCCGCCGCGACCCGCGTCCTGCCGTGGCACCGGGCGCAGCAAGCCGCCCGCGCCTCCTACGTGGCCTACCTCGACGCCCAATACCGCTACCTCGAGTCGGTCACACGAGACGTCGACGTGCTCTGGGTCCGCCACCCCGACCTCACCCGGCGACTCAGCGCTGCGCGGCTGGCGATGGCCGCTGCCGCCGCAGGCTCGTCGGAGGCCCGTCGGGTCAGCTCCGTGCTCGGCGTCCGACTAGCCTCTGGGCCGACGGGGGGGAAGGCGCCGGGCTAGGCGCAGGAGGTGCTGCAGTGCTCCCCCGCACGACAAGCCTGGTCGGCAGGGTCACGACACGCCGGGGTCGTGCCGGGACGCCGGAGAGCCCCTCAACCAGCAGTTCCCCCGCGGCCCGGCCCTGGTCCCACACCGGCTGGGCCACGGTCGTCAGGTCGTGGGTGAACGACATCTCGTGGTCGTCGATGCCGATGACGGACAGCTCGCCGGGGACGACGCAGCCACGGCGGCGCGCCTCGTAGAGGATGCCGATGGCCATCTCGTCGGACGCGGCCACCACTGCGGTCGGGGGAAGGTCCAGGTCGAGCAGCCGGCTGGCCGCGGCCGCGCCCCCCCGGATCGTCCAGTCGCCACAGACGAGGTAGTCCGCGACCTTCGGCACGCGGCCACCGCGGAAGGCGCGGCGCACCCCGGTTTCGCGGTCCACGGCAGTGGCCACATGGACATCCTCGGAGGGGTTACCGCCCACGTAGGCGATGCGCCGGTGACCCAGGCCCACGAGGTGCTCGGTCGCGACCTGTGCGGCGGCCACGTCGTCGATGCCGACCCGGTCGCAACCGGCCAGGTCGACTCCGACGGTGACCACCGGCAGGCCAAGTCGATTGAGCAGCTCCACCTCGCCGGCCTCGAGATCGGCACTGAGCACCAGCACCGCATCCAACCTCTTCCACAGCAGCCGCTGGTCGAGGATCAGGGTGCGCGAGGAGCCCCGCGATCCGACGTTGAACAGCAGGATGTGGTAGCCGTGCTGGCGCAGCAGTTGCTCGGCACCGGCCATCAGGTTCGCGAAGAACCACCGGGTCAGGAAGGGTACGACGACACCGACCACGTGCGTCTTGCCCGACACCAGGCTGGTGGCCGTGGGTGAGGCGACATAGCGCAACTCCTCGGCGGCCACGATGACCCGGGCTCGGGTCTGCGGGCTGACCCGGTCCAGACCACGCAGTGCCCGCGACACCGTCGCGGTGGAGACGCCGGCTGCTTTCGCGACGTCGTGGATGCTGCTCACGGTGCCCCGAGCAGCGTCGGGGCACCGTGAGAGCCCGGCCTCATCTCAGCCCTTGAGCCCGCCCGCAAGCAGGCCACGGACGAAGTAGCGCTGCAGCGAGAGGAAAACGGCCACCGGCACGATCATGGACACGAAGGCGCCCGCAGAAAGCAGGTGCCATGCGGTGTCGCGGGTGCCGCTGAGGTTGGCCAGCCCGACGGTCATAGGTTGCTGATCGGGCCCGGAGAAGGTGAGGGCGACCAGCAGGTCGTTCCACACCCACAGGAACTGGAAGATGCCGAACGCGGCGAGGGCCGGCGTCAGCAGTGGCATCAGCACCTTGAAGAAGATCTGAACGTGACCTGCGCCGTCGACGCGAGCCGCTTCGAGCAGCTCGCGGGGGATCTCCTTCATGAAGTTGTGCAGCAGGAAGATCGCCAGCGGCAGGGCGAAGGTCGAGTGCGAGAGCCACAGCGTCCAGAACGTGTTCGAGAGCCCAGCCTTCACGTAGAGCGACAGCAGCGGGATCAACGTGACCTGGATGGGCACGATCTGCAGCGCGAAGACCAGGACGAACAGAAAGTTCTTGCCCTTGAAGTCGATCCAGGCGAAGGCATAGGCCGCCAGCGACGCGAGACAGATCGGGATGATCACCGCCGGGATCACAATGATGAATGAGTTGATGAAGTAGCTGCCCAAACCGTCGGACCCCGACGTCTGGAGGACAGCGCGGTAGTTGTCCAGGGTGAACTGGGGGTCGCTGAAGAACGTCCACCACCCAGTGGTCTTGATCTTGAGCTCGGGGCGGAAGGAGGAAATCAGCAGGCCGAACGTGGGCAACGTCCACAGCACCGCGAGGACCACCGCCGCGAAGGATGCCCACGGCGAGGTCAGCTTCTTCTTGGCCCTGCCGGCCGCCGTATCGACCTTGCCGACGGCCGGTGTGGTGACGACAGGGACGCTGGTGGCGGTCATCGTGCCTCCGAGGCGCGCAGTTGCTTGACGTTGTAGGCGACGATCGGGGTGACCAGCACGAATAGCAGGACGGCCAGCGCAGCTCCGAGCCCCTGGTTGTTCGCCCGGAAGCTCTGGCTGTAGAACTCGTTGGCCACGACGCTGGTGTCGAACTGGCCACCCGTCATGGTGCGAACCACGTCGAAGACCTTCAGCGTGCCGATGCCGATGGTGGTCAGGACGACGATGAGCGCCGGGCGGATGCTCGGCACGGTCACGAAGCGGAACATGCCCAGCGGGCTGACCCCGTCGAGGCGGGCTGCCTCGATGATGTCTTCGGGGATCGCCTTGATGGCCGCGGAGAGCACGGTCATCGCGAAGCCGGCCTGGATCCAGATCATCACCACGATGAGGAACAGCGTGTTCCACGGCGAGTTGACCAGCCACTGCTGCGGGCTGCCCCCCAGCCACACCAGGACCTGGTTGACCAGCCCGATCTGCTTCACCCCCCCCTGGTCGGGGCGGAACGCGTAGACGAACTTCCAGATGATCGAGGCGCCGACAAAGGAGATCGCCATCGGGAGGAAGATCAACGCCTTGGCGAAAGCCTCGACGCGGGCCTTGTCGATGAGAATCGCGTAGATCAACCCGACGGCGGTGGCCACGAACGGCGTGAACAGCACCCACAGCAAGGTGTTGCGCAACACCGTGACCTGGTCGGACGTGGTGAAGATCGTCTTGTAGTTGTCGACGCCGATGAAGGAGCCACCTGACGCGTTGAAGAACGACTGCCAGATCGTCTTGATCCCCGGGTAGATCAACCCGATCGCGAGCAGCACCACGGTGGGTGCGAGGAACAGCCAGGCGACGACTCGGTCGGCACGCCGGCCGCTGAACCGGGTGGCGAGGAACAGGATGAAGCCGACGACCGCGACGAACAGCAGGATGGCCGAGAGCATCGTGAGGAACTTCTCTGAGTTGGACAAGGAAAACCACCTCCACTAGAGCGACCGGTCCGGTCGGGCACGCCGAGCGATCTCGACGCGCCCGACCGGACGCAGGGGCCGTCAGATGACTACTTCGGCCACGCCGCTTCGATCTTGTCCACGGTGGCCTTGGTGCTCTGGCCGGTGATCCAGCTGGTCGACTGCTTCCAGAACGCGTTGGAGCCGATGGCTCCGGGCATCTGGTCTGAGCCGTCGAACCGGAACACGGCCTTGGGGTCCTGCAGGATGCTCGCGGCCAGCTTGTCGATCGGGTTGGTCAGTTTGGTGACGTCCAGGCCTTTGTTGGCGCTGATCCAGCCACCGGCCGGGGAGACGCTCACCTTGTTGTTGGCCCACAGGTCGGTCGACAGGTATGTCTGGAACGCCTTGACCTCGGGACGGTCGCTGAACGCCAAGTTGAACTCGCCGCCGCCGAGGGTCGGCTTGGCGGTCGTGTCCTTGCCCGGCAGGTAGAAGGCGAAGATGTCGCCGTCCTCGGCGACCTTAGTGCCCTTCGGGAAGTTGGCGGCGTAGAAACTCGCCTGACGGTGCAGCGAGCAGGTGCCCTCGAGGATGGGCAGGCCACCCTCCTGGAAGGTCGTGGTGGCGATGCTCTTGACGTCGCCGAGCCCGCCGTTGACGTACTTCGGGTTCTTCAGGTAGGTCCCGGCCAGATCCAGTGCTGCGGTGGGCTCAGCGGAGTTGAACGGGATCTCGTGCTTGACCCACTTGTCGTACTCCTCCGGGCCCGACAGGCGCAGCATCATGTCTTCCATCCAGTCGGTGACCGGCCATCCGGTGGCCTCACCGCTGCCGATGCCCGCGCACCACGGCTTCTGACCGCCCGCCGCAATCTTGTCGGACAGGGCCTTGAGCTCGTCGAGGGTCGTGGGGACCGTGTAGCCCTTGTCTTTGAACTGCTTGGGGGAGTACCACACCAGCGACTTCACCGACGCGCCCGAGGGGGCGCCGTAGAACTTCCCGTTGACCGTGGCGTAGCCCTTCCAGTCCTTGCCCCAGAACTTGTCAACGTTGGCCGCCACCGCGGGAGGGGCCTCCTTGGCCCGGCCCGTCGCAACCAGCTGCTGGAGCAGACCCGGCTGCGGGACGATCGCGATGTCGGGCGGGTTGCCGGCCTTGGCCCGGACGAGCACCTGGGTCTCGAACGCCTTGTCGCCCTGATAGTTGATCTTGGCGCCGGTGCAGTCCTCGAACGGCTTGTAGGAGTCCTGGTAGGGCTTGTCCTCCGGCGTCACAATGCCGGTGTAGATGTCGACCTTCTTGCCCTTGAGGTCTCCATATGCCTTGTAGGCGGAGCAGTCCTTGGTCTTGGCGCCGCCGCTGGCGCCGCTGCTCGAACTGCCACCGCCGCACGCCGCGAGGGTGAGGCCGAGGCCGAGGGCGCCGGCCAGCGCCACTGTGTGAAGCGGTCTTGTGGGGCGTAGGGCCATCTGTGAAGCCTCTCCGTCATGCCCCGGCCCGCGCACGTCGCACTGGGTCCGGAGGTTCTCTGGAGCAAGTAATAACGGTTTCGCGCGGATGTCGCAACGTTACGGCGCCGTGACATCGGTAACAATTGGGTGACGGCTGATGGGCCCGAAGTGCCACGTCGTACCCAGGCCCTCGTACGACGGACGCCGCCCGATGTCGCCTGGACGCCGGTCCACCTGGGCGGTATATGGTCGGTCTCGCCAACCGCCTGGACCCGTCCGGGACAGGCGCCCCTTAACTCGGATCGTCCGGCACGTTCCTGCCGGTGAAGGGAGTGCGGTCATGGCGACCGTTCAGTTCGACGAGGCGACTCGCATCTTTCCCGGTTCAGACAAGCCGGCTGTCGATCGGCTCAGCATCGACATCGGCGACGGGGAGTTCCTGGTCCTGGTGGGCCCATCCGGCTGCGGCAAGTCGACCTCACTGCGCATGCTGGCCGGCCTCGAGGACGTCAACGGCGGCGCGATCCGCATCGGTGACCGCGACGTCACCGACCTCGCGCCCAAGGACCGCGACATCGCGATGGTGTTCCAGAACTACGCGCTCTACCCGCACATGACGGTCGCCGACAACATGGGCTTCGCCCTGAAGATCGCCGGCGTAGACAAGGCCAAGATCCGCGAGCGGGTGGTCGAGGCCGCCAAGATCCTGGACCTGGACGCCTACCTCGACCGCAAGCCGAAGGCCCTGTCCGGTGGCCAGCGCCAGCGCGTGGCCATGGGCCGGGCGATCGTGCGCAGCCCGCAGGTGTTCCTCATGGACGAGCCGCTGTCCAACCTCGACGCCAAGCTGCGGGTGCAGACCCGCGGCCAGATCGCCGCCCTGCAGCGGCGCCTCGGCGTCACGACGGTCTACGTCACCCACGACCAGGTCGAGGCCATGACGATGGGGGACAGGGTCGCCGTCCTCAAGGACGGCATTCTGCAGCAGGTGGACACCCCGCGGCGGATGTATGACCACCCCGACAACGTGTTCGTCGCCGGCTTCATCGGCTCCCCCGCGATGAACCTGCTCGCGGTGCCGGTCGAGGGCAACAGCCTCAAGTTCGGCGCGGCCGACGTGCCGGTGCCGCGTGAGGCCGCCGACGAGGCCGGCAAGGCGGGCCGTCAGGTCACGGTGGGCGTCCGGCCTGAGGACATGGACCTGGTCGCCGACGGATCGGGCCTGAGCACCGTCGTCAACGTGGTCGAGGAGCTCGGGGCCGACGCCTACGTCTACGGGACGGCCACCATCAACGGGACCGAGCACGACATCATCGCCCGGGTCGACGGGCGCCGCCCGCCGATGAAGGGCGACGTGGTGCACTTCGCGCCCGCGCAGGGCCACCTGCACCTGTTCTCGGTGGAGTCCGGCCTGCGTCTGGTGGACTGACGGAGCCGGCACCGAAACGCGGCCGCGATGGCCCTGCAGATCCTGGCCGCTCCGGGTGACCCCGGCCTGCTCGAGTTGCCCTGGGAGGTGCCGCTGGAACGGTGGCCGGCTGATCAGCTGGTCGCCCTTCCCCGCGGCATCTCCCGGCACATCGTGCGCTTCGTGCGCATCGAGGATCGGGTCTTCGCCGTCAAGGAGGTCGGCGAGCGGCTGGCGCGCCATGAATACGGCCTGCTGCGCCAGCTCGAGCGCCGAGACATGCCCTCGGTCGAGGCGGTCGCCGTCATCACCGGACGCAAAACACCCGGCGGGGTCGAGCTCGACCCGGCGCTGGTCACCCGGCACCTGCAGTTCTCGTTGCCCTACCGGGCGTTGTTCTCCTCGACGCTGCGCACCGACACCGCCAACCGGCTGCTCGACGCGTTGTCGGCCTTGCTCGTGCGGCTGCACAACACCGGCTTCTACTGGGGCGACGTCTCGCTGTCCAACACGCTGTTCCGCCGCGACGCCGGCGCGTTCGCGGCCTATCTCGTCGACGCCGAGACCGGCGAACTGCACGGGGAACTGTCCGACGGGCAACGCCTCGCGGACCTTGAGACGGCGCGGATCAACATCGCCGGCGAGCTGCTCGATCTGGAGGCAGGCGGGTTGCTGCACGCGTCGATCGACCCGGTGGTGACCGCCAACGAGATCGTCTACCGCTACGAGAACCTGTGGGTGGCGCTCAAGGCGCCGGACACCATCGGCACCGCCGAGCGCTGGCGGGTCGAGCGCCGGGTGCGCCATCTCAACGAGCTCGGCTTCGACGTGGCCGAGCTGTCGATGTTCACCGACGAGTCGGGCTCACATGTCGTCGTGACGCCCAAGGTCGTCGACGCCGGCCACCACAGCCGCCGGCTGCTGCGGCTGACCGGCCTCGACGTACAGGAGAACCAGGCGCGCCGGCTGCTCAACGACCTGGACTCGTTCCGGGTCGCGCTCGACCTCGATGCCGAACCGGAGGAGATCGTCGCGCACACGTGGCTCAGCGAGGTTTTCGAACCGGTCGTGCGCGCGGTGCCCAAGGCGATGCGCGGCAAGCTCGAGCCGGCCGAAGTCTTCCACGAGGTGCTGGAGCACCGGTGGTTCCTCTCCGAGCGCGGCGGCGCGGACGTGGGGCTGATGCCGGCGGCCAGGTCCTACGTCGATGACGTGCTCAGTCTGAAGCCGGACGAGGCCGCCGTACTGGGTTCCCGGCTGGGGACCCCCACCGTCGAGTCCGACCCCTTCGCCGCCGCCGCCGCCGACGCCGACGACGACTGACGACGACGACTGACTGACTTGACTGACTGACTGGGCCAGGGATCGCTGCGGCTTATCGAGCAGCGCGGCGGCGGCGGGCGACCTCGTAGAGAGCTATGCCGGCGGCCACCCCGGCGTTGAGCGACTCGGTCGACGCGCCGATGGGGATACTCGCGACGACGTCGCAATGCTCGCGCACCAGCCTCGACAGGCCGCGCCCCTCGGACCCGACGACCAGCACGACGGGGTCGGTGACCAGCTCGACGGCCTCCAGGTCGACGGTGCCGCCGGCGTCCAGGCCCACCACGAAGGCTCCAGCGTCCCGGTAGGCCTGCAGGGTGCGGGTCAGGTTGGTGGCTCGGGCCACCGGCACCCGGGCTGCCGCGCCGGCGGAGGTCTTCCAGGCCGAGGCCGTCATGCCGGCAGCCCTGCGGGCCGGGACGACGACGCCGTGGGCGCCGAAGGCTGCGGCCGAGCGCACGACCGCGCCCAGGTTGCGCGGGTCGGTGACCCCGTCCAGAGCCACCAGCAGGACCGGCTCACCGGAGTCGGTCGCCCGGGCCAGCAGGTCGTCGGGATGGGCATAGGTATAGGCGGGCACCTGCAGCGCGAGGCCCTGGTGGACCGCCCCGCCGGTCAGCCGGTCGAGCTCGGTGCGCGACGCCTCCATCAGCGGGACGCCCTGGTTGCTCGCCAGCTTGAGCGCCTCCCGGACCCGGTCGTCGGTGTCGATGCGCTCGGCGAGGTAGAGCACCGTCGCCGGCACCTTGGCCCGCAACGCCTCGACGACGGGGTTGCGGCCCGCGTTGTTCTCCGGCCCGTCGACCCCTCCGGCGCGGCCTGGGGGGGCGTTGCGGCGCGAGGGGCCGGACCGGCCCTGCGCCGCGCCACCCCGCCCGGCCGCGCCACCCCGCCCGGTCGCGCCACCCCGCCCGGCCGCGCCCGCTCGCCCCGACGTACCCGCTCGCCCCGCCGTCCCCGCACGCTTCTCGCCGGCCTTCGCGCGGCGCGCGGCCGGATGCTTGGTCCGCTCTTGCGCGGCGGGCGTCGGCCCTCGGCCCACCAGCCCGCGCCGCGTCTGACCACCGGTGCCGACGACCGCCCCCTTCTTCGAGCCGGGTTTGCGCATGGCACCCCGTCGTTCGCTGTTGCCGGGCATCAGTCGGCGCTCCCCTGCGTTGGTGTCTCGTCGGTCGGTATCCGGTCGGTCGGTATCCGGTCGGTCGGGGGCTGGGCGGTTGCGGGCTGCTCCGCCGCGAGCACCCACCGTGGCCCGGAGGCAGTGTCCTCAACGGTCACACCGGCCCCGCCGAGCCGGTCCCGGATCCGGTCGGCCGCCGCGTAGTCCTTGCGCTCCCGGGCGGCACCGCGCTCGTCGAGCGCAACCTGCACCAAACGCCCGACCACTCGGGTCAGGTCGCTGGCGCCGCCGGCCGCCCAGGTGGGCGACAGCGGG
>JBBRHF010000002.1:0-58078 GCA_038223055.1 Actinomycetes bacterium
GGGCTCACCGACGCGCTGGAGTCGACCCGCCGGCGCACCGTCGAGCTGGAGAAGGACATTCAGGAGCTGACCCGCCAGGCCGAGGAGCTGCAGACCGCGGCGCCCAGCACGACGACGTACGCCGGGCTGGGCGCCCGGGTCGAGCAGATCCTCACGCTGGCCGAGCAGGAGTCCGCCGAGCTGCGCGCCACCGCACTCGAGGACTCCGAGCGGCATCGGTCCCTGGCCGAGCAGGCAGCCAGCATGGTGCGCGCCGACGCGGACCGCTATGCGCAGGAGCGCCACAGCGAGGTCGACGCCGAGGCGGCACGAGTGACCGAGGACGCGCGGCGGCAGGCCGACCAGACCAGGGACGAGGCAGATCGCGACACCAAGGCGCGCCGTGAGGAGGCCGACGCCCTCTTCGAGCGCAACCGGGCTCATGCCGCTGCAGCCGCGGCCGACTTCGAGTCGACCCTGGCCCGCCGGCGAGAGCAGTCCGAGCGCGACTTCACCCAGAAGATCGACGGACAGCAGGCCCAGCTGGCGGCGGTCCAACAACGGGCGGAGCAACTTCGGCTGGAGTCGGACGCGCTGCGTGCCGACGCGGACCGCAAGACGACCCGCACCCTGGACGATGCCCAGCGGCGCGCCAACGACCTGGTGGCCGAGGCGAAGAACGCCGCCGAGCGCATCCGCTCGGAGTCCGAGCGCGAACTCGCCGCCGCGACCCAACGCCGGGACAGCATCAACTCCCAGCTCACCAACGTACGCCAGATGCTCGCCACGCTGACCGGAGCCACGGTGTCCGCCAACACCGACACCAACGCCAACGCCAACGTCGACGCGGGCGGGGGTCCCGCCCCGGCCCCCCTCGCAGCGGGCACCCCTCCGGCGGCGGGCAGCCCTCCCGAAGCCGGCAGCCATCCCGAAGGGGGAACCGCCTCGGCAGCGGTGCCGCCCTCGGCCGCGGGAGCTCCGGATGAGCAGCGTAGGGTGATCGTCATGGACAAGGCGCCGTCGCGGACCGCTCGTTGACCTCGGCATTCTGACGTTGGCGAGCGACGGGCGGCCGGCGGCCGAGCAGACCGGGGCCGAGCAGACCAGAGAGTTGGCGGAGCAAGCGTCGTCCGACGCCATTGCGGCCCGCAGCGAGTCCGACCAGACGCGCACCGCGCTCGGCGAGACTCAGGTGGAGCTCGGCGACACTCAGGTCGAGCTCGGCGAGACGCGGGTCGAGCTGGACGAGACCCGGGTCGAGTTGGACGAGACCCGGGTCGAGCTGGGCGCCGTCGAGGATCACCAGCGAGCCCCCGACCAGGATCAGTTCGGCCGGCTGGGCCGGCCGCTCAAGCGCAACTCGCCGTTCATGCTCGGATTTCTGGGCGCGCTCGGCGTCTTCCTCGCCTACGCGCTGGTCCAGGCGTTCGCGCAGGCGCGGTCGGTCATCATCCTGATCGTGGTGTCCTTGTTCCTCGCGGTGGGCCTGAACCCCCTGGTCGAGGCGATGACCCGGAGGGGCATGCGGCGCGGTCTCGCCATCGCGATCGTGTTTTTCGTGGTGATCGGCGCCTTCGCCGGCTTCGCCGTCGCCGTGGTCCCCCCGGTGGTCTCCCAGACCAACGAGTTCGTCAATAACCTTCCGGGCTACCTCGATGACCTGCGCGGCAGCGCCACGATCCGCAAGATCGACAAGGACTACGGCATCATCGGCAAGGCGCAGGCCTATGTCAGCAGCGGTGACCTCGGGACCCGGCTTTTCGGCGGCATCCTGGGGGTCGGGCGGATCGTGCTCAACGCCGTCTTCAGCGCGTTCTCGGTGCTGATCCTCACGCTGTACTTCCTCGCGGCACTGCCGTCGATGAAGCGCCAGGCCTACCGACTGGTGCCGAGCTCGCGGCGGGAGCGGGTGACCCTGCTGACCGATGAGATCCTGGTCCGCATCGGCGGTTTCGTCAGCGGCGCGTTCACGGTGGCCTTCATCGCGGCCGTCTCGTCGTACATCTTCATCATGATCCTCGGGTTGCCGTTCGCGCTCGCGCTCGCCGTGTTCGTCGGGCTGCTCGACCTCGTGCCGCTGGTCGGCGCGACGATCGGTGCCGCCGTCGTGACCGCGCTGGGCTTCTTGGAGTCCCCGGCGATCGGCATCGCCTGCCTGCTCTTCTACCTGGCCTACCAGCAGCTGGAGAACTACCTGATCTACCCGCGGGTGATGCGCAAGGCCGTCGACGTGCCGGCGCCGCTCACCGTGGTGGCCGTGCTGCTCGGTGGAGCCCTGCTGGGCGTGGTCGGCGCGCTGCTCGCCATCCCGGTGGCGGCGGCACTGCTGCTCGTCGTCCGGCAGGTGGCGATCCCGCGGATGGACCGGGTCTGAGCACCATCGGGCCGGCGCGATCTCGCTAGGACAGCCCGCTCAGGAACTCCCGGACCGCCGCGGCGAAGGCGTCCGGACGCTCGACGGCGCTCAGGTGCCCGGCGCCTGACACGACGACCAGGCGACCCTGCGGCAGCGCCTCGACCATCGCGCTCGCCTCCTCGGGCGGCGCGAGCTCGTCCTCCTCGCCCACGACGACCAGGGCGGGTACGTCGAGTGCGCGCAACATGTCGGTGGAGTCCGGGCGAGCCGCCATCGCGCGCTGCGCCCAGGCCGCGGCCGCCGGCGGGGCGGCGTCGACAAGGGCCCGGACCCGGCCCAGAACCGTCGGACGGTCCCGCCTGGTCGTCGCCCCGCACAGCGTCGGCAACACCTTCTCGACCAGCACGGCCGAGGAGTCCTCGGTGAGCAGCCGCACCGCGATCGCCTCTCGGTTGGCCCGGGCCGGCTCGCCGTCGGCGGTGGCCTTCGTGTCGGCCAGCACGAGTGCCCGGACCCGACCCGGGTGCCGGCGCAGGAACGCCATCGCCACGTAGCCCCCCATCGACAGGCCCCCGAGGACCACCTCGGTCAGGCCCAGCCGGTCGAGCAGGGCGGCCACGTCATCGGCCATCGCATCCAGGTTGGGGTCGTCCCCGCCGAGTGGCGAGCCACCGAAACCGCGCAGGTCGGGGGTGATCACCCGGGCAACGTCGGCGAGACTCTCGCGTTGCTCAAGCCACATCGCCGAGGACAACGGGAAGGCATGCAGCAGGACGACGGGATCAGGGGCGCGGTCGGCGGCGGTCGCGGCGGTCGCGGCGGTCGCGGCGGTCGCGGAGCCAGACTCCCGGACGTGCAGGTCGACGACGGGGCTCATGCCGCCAGGCTACTGAGTCGGAGAACAACCCGGCGGGCCGGGGAGCCGCGCTACGCGAGCTTGTGCACCGTGTCGACGGTGGACGGACCGTCCCAGCTGGTCGGGAGCGAGTAGGAGTCGGGGGCGACGCGCCGGACGATCTCGTCGAGCACGCGGCGTACCGATGGCTCCCCCACCCACAGGTGCTTGGCGTCCGCTACTGCGATGAGTTCCGCCTGCGGCACCCGGGCGAAGCGCTCCCGTGCCTCCGGCGGCTGCAGGTAGTCGTCGTGCTCGGGCACCAGCACGACCAGCGGCTTGCCGGAGGCCGCCCAGGCATCGAGGTCCGTGGTGGCGCTGTAGCGCAGCGGTGGCGAGAGCAGGATGGCGCCCTCGACGGCCGGGTCGAGGCCGTGCATCAGTGCCAGGTCGGTGCCGAAAGACCAGCCGACGAGCCATCTGTGCGGCAGCGGCGGATCGGTGGCGAACTCGGCGTACTCGATCGCGGCGGCCACGTCGTAGGCCTCCCCGACGGCGTGGTCGAATGCGCCGCCGCTGGTTCCGGCCGGCGAGGACGTACCCCTGGTGTTGAACCGCAGCACGGCGAGCCCGGCCAGCGCCGGCAGGCGGAACGCCGCCTTGCGGAACACGTGGCTGTCCATGAAGCCGCCGTGGGTGGGCAGCGGGTGCAGCGTGACCAGGGTGGCCACCGGTGGCCGGTCCACGGGGACGGCCAGCTCCCCGACCAGCGTCAGTCCGTCGGCGGTGTGCAGCTCGATCGGCGTACGTCGGGCCGGGAGCACCGTGCTGGCGCGGATCTCGGTCATCGGCTCCTCGTCGGCGTTCGGCGGTTCGGCGGTTCGGCGGTTCGGCGGTTCGGCGGTTCGGCGGTTCGGCATTCAGTGTCTCGGGGCGTCGCGCCCGCGCTCCACCGGGGGCCGTCGCTGCTCCCGTTCCCGCCAGCAGGCGGTGTGCCAATGGCGCCGGCTGACCAGGCCCGAGACCACGTCCGGCCAGGCGACCACGTGCGGGCTGCCCGGCCCGATCTGCTGGCTGCAGCCCGGGCAGCGGTAGGTTTTGGCGCCCGCAACGGTGCGCACTAGCCAGTCGCCGTCGGAGCCCGACTCGCGGCGAGCACCGCTGCGCCCGAACCTGGCGTCGCCGTCGCCCTCGCCGGTCTCGGCCGGCGCGTCGCGACGGCGGCCGTCGCGACGGCGCCCGTTGTGCCGCCCCACGGGCGGTCAGCCCGCGGCGTAATCGCGGAAGCCGCGACCGGCCTTGCGGCCGAGGTAGCCGGCGGTGACGAGTTGCTCGAGCAGCGGCGCTGGTGCGAAGCCGCGCTCGCGGAACTCGAGGTAGAGCGTGCGCTCGATGGCGAGCGCGACGTCGAGGCCCACCACGTCGAGCAGATCGAACGGACCCAGGGGGTAGCCGCAGCCGACCATCATCGCGCTGTCGATGTCCTCGACGCTGGCGTAGTGAGCTTGAAGCATCTTGACGGCGTCGTTGAGGTAGGGGAACAGCAACGCGTTGACGATGAACCCGGCCCGGTCACCGCACCGCACGGCATGCTTGCCGAGGCGGGCGCACACGGCCCGGGCCGTCGCCAGCACGTCGTCGTCGGTCGAGACCGTGCTCACGATCTCGACGAGGGCCATCACGGTTGCCGGGTTGAAGAAGTGCAGGCCCACGACGTCGCGCGGGCGGTTGGTCACCGCCGCGAGTTCTATCACCGGCAAGGAGGACGTCGTCGTCGCGAGCACGGCGCCCGGCTTGCAGATGTCGTCGAAGGTCGCGAACAGGGCCCGCTTGACGGTGAGTTCCTCGACGACAGCCTCGACCACGAGGTCGCATGTGGAGAGGTCGTCGAGCACAGCGCTGCCGCGGATCCTGGCCAGCGTCGCGGCTCGGTCGGCCTCGCTGAGCTTGCCGCGCAGGACGGCCTTGTCCAGCGAGAGGGACAGGGCGGCCTCCACGCGGGCCACCTGCTCGAGCCCCCGGGTGACAAACACGACGTCGAAGCCGGCCTTTGCGAACACCTCGATGATGCCGGTCGCCATGGTGCCCGAGCCCACCACGCCGACCGACTGCACCGGCCGGCCGCCGGCCTCGAAGTTTACGGGCGGCGGAGTGAGCCCGTCGTCGACCACGACCGGGGAGTCGGGCGACTCGTAGGTGTAGAAGCCACGGCCCGTCTTGCGGCCGAGCAACCCCGCGACGACCATCTGCTTGAGCAGCGGGACCGGCGCGTGCAAGCGGTCGCGGGACTGGCGGTAGATCGTGTCGAGGATCTCGTACGCCGTGTCCAGCCCGATGAGGTCGAGCAGGGCCAACGGACCCATCGGGTAGCGGGTTCCCAGCCGCATGGCCGCGTCGATGTCCTCGCGGGTGGCGTAGCGCGAGTCGAACATCGACACCGCGTGGTTCAGGTAGCCGAACAGCAGGGCGTTCGCGATAAAGCCGGCCTGGTCGCCGATGACGACGGGCGTCTTGTCGAGTCTGCGGGCCAGGCCGGCGATGGCCTCGACGACCTCGGTCTCGGTGACGACCGTGCGCACGACCTCGATCAGTTTGAGCACCGGGGCCGGGTTGAAGAAGTGCATGCCGAGGACCATCGACGGGCGGCTGGTCGAGACCGCGATCTCGGTGACCGACAGGGACGAGGTGTTGGTGGCGAGGATCGTCGCGGGACCGCAGATCTTGTCCAGAGCCCCGAAGATCTCCTTCTTGAGCTCGAGCCGCTCGGGCACCGCCTCGATGACCAGGTCGACGTCGGCCAGGTCCTCCAGCGAGGTCGTGAAGGTGACCAGGCCCATCAGCTCGGCCTGCCCCTCAACCGTGAGCTTGCCCCGCTTGACCGCACGATCGGTGGAGTGGTGCAGATGACCACGGCCGTTCAGCAGTAACTCCTCGGTCGGCTCGACCCCGATCACCGCAACGCCTTCGCGAGCCAAGACCTCGACGATGCCGGCACCCATGGTGCCGAGACCGACGACGCCGACCTTCGTGAACTCCCGTGCCATCGCCTGCTCCACTCGCGTCGCTGTGCGGTTGCTGCGGCCCGCCGTGCGCCACAGGCCGGCTCGGGTGGCCCCGTCGCCGGTCCGGGCGCATCGCGCGTCCGGACGGCCCCATCCTTCCAGGTGTGGAGCGCCGGTCTGACAGGCGTCGCTCGTACGCAGGTCGCCGCGCACTGAGGCGTCGGGTGGACTGAGGCGCCGGGTGGACCGAGACGCCGGGTGGACCGAGACGCCGCGTGGACCGAGACGCCGCGTGGACCGAGATAGCGTTGCTGCCTGTGCGGCTTGTCATCGCGCGGTGCACCGTCGACTACGTCGGCCGGCTCACCGCCCACCTTCCGAGCGCGCCGCGTCTGATCCTGGTCAAGGCCGACGGGTCGGTCTCGGTGCACGCCGACGACCGTGCCTACAAGCCGCTGAACTGGATGAGCCCGCCATGCCTCCTGCGCGAAGGCACCGGCGACCAGGCCCACGTCTGGACCGTCACCAACACGGCGGGCGAGGCGTTGGTCATCGCGGTCGAGGAGATGCTGCACGACTCCTCCCACGAGCTCGGGGTCGATCCCGGCCTCGTCAAGGACGGCGTAGAGGCGCACCTGCAGGCGCTGCTGGCCGAGCGGATCGAGACCCTCGGCGACGGCTGGCGACTGGTACGGCGCGAGTTCCCCACCGCCATCGGACCGGTCGACATCCTCTGCCGCGACGACCGGGGCGCCACGATCGCGGTCGAGATCAAGCGCCGGGGCGAGATCGACGGGGTCGAGCAGCTCACCCGATATCTCGAACTGCTCAACCGCGACCCGCACCTCGCGCCGGTCCGGGGAATCTTTGCCGCCCAGGAGATCAAGCCGCAGGCCAGAGTGCTGGCCCTGGACCGCGGGATCTCATGCGTGACGCTGGACTACGACGCCCTGCGGGGTTTCGACGACTCCGCGTCCCGACTGTTCTGACTGCGCGGGGGTTGACGGATGCGAGATGCTGACGCGGTGCGGGTGACCGTGGTGGGCGCGGGAGTGATGGGCCTGACCTGCGCGGTGCGGCTGCGCGAGGCCGGCCACGACGCGCACGTTCTCGCCCGGGACCTGCCCCTCGAGACAACCTCGGCGGTCGCGGCGGCGATCTGGTACCCCTACCTCGCGGAGCCCCGCGACAATGTCCTCCGCTGGTCGACGGCGACCTACACAGAACTGGCCCGGCTGGCCCACGAGGCCCCCTCGGCGGGCGTCCGCGTTCGGTGGGGCACCGAGTTGCTCCGCCGCCGGGCGCCGGGCGAGCCGTGGTGGCGAGGCGCAGTCCCCGCCGTGGAGCCGGCCGAGCGACTGCCGGAGGGATTCGCGGCCGGCTGGCGACTGCAGGTGCCGGTCGCGGACACCTCGACGTACCTGGGCTGGCTGCTCGACCGGGTCGTGGCCCTCGGCGGCACGGTCACCCGGCACTGGCTCCCCTCGCTGCCCAACCGCGGAGTCGTCGTCAACTGCAGCGGCCTCGCCGCCCGCGCCCTCACCCAGGACACCAGCCTGCGGCCGGTGCGGGGCCAAGTCGTGTACGTCGATCAGATCGGGCTGCGCGAGTGGTGGATCGAACACAGCGACGACACCGTGCTGACCTACGTCGTGCCGCGCGAGAACGACATCGTGCTCGGCGGCACCGCCGAGGAGGACAGCTTCGACCCGCACCCCGACCCGCAAACGGCCACCGCGATCCTGGCCCGCGCCACCACGCTCGTCCCGGCCCTTGCTGGGGCCACCGTGACAGGCCATCGCGTCGGGCTGAGGCCGGCCCGACCGAGCGTGCGCCTGGAGACCGAACGCCACGACGGAGGCGCGGTCGTGCACTGCTATGGCCACGGTGGCTCGGGAGTGACGCTGTCCTGGGGCTGCGCCGACGACGTCGTGGCAGCGGTCCAGCGCCTCACCGAGTGAACCGTCTGCAGCACAACACAGACGCGGACCGCTCTCCGGTTTCGGGCGATGTGATCCAGCACCCACATGCCCCGGGACCAACGCCCCTGCCCAGGCCGAGAGTCGCCCGCAAAAATTGGTGCGAGCCGCCTGGCTCGGCACCGATGGGAGTTGTATGGCTGGCAGGCGAAACATCGCAGCGGACATCGGTGGTTGGAGCGTTCGGCATCGAGCGGTAGCGATCATCGGTTGGGTGGTCTTCGTCGCTGTCGCGATGACCCTCGGGACCGTTGTCGGGCAAAAGCAGATGACCGCGGACGAGTACGCCATGGGCGATTCGGCGAGAGCCGTGCGGATCCTGGACCATGCCGGGCTCGAGGTGGCGGCCGCGGAGATGGTGCTGGTCACCAGCGACTCGCAGGTCGCCACGAGCCCCGGCGTGCGCGCCACCGTCGCCGACATGATCGGCAAGCTCAAGGCCACCGGACGGGTCACCAAGATCCACGACCCGTACACCGCCGGCCTGGTTTCCGCCGACAAGCGCTCGGTGCTGGTCCAGCTCACGATGACCGGCGACCCCATCACTGCGGCCGACCGGGTGCAGCCCATCCTCGACGCCGTCGACGCGACCCGCAACGCCCACCCGGACGTCCAGATCGACGAGTTCGGCGACGGGACTGCGAACAAGTGGTTCAACGACAAGATTGGCAAGGACTTCCAGCGCGCAGAGTGGACGGCCGTCCCTCTCGCGCTGGGCATTCTGCTCGTCGCGTTCGGCGCGGTCCTCGCCGCGGTGCTGCCGGTCGGCCTGGCCCTGACGTCGTTCCTGGCCGCTAACGGCCTGCTCGCCCTGGTCAGCCACCGCCTGCACCTCGACTCCTCGACCAGTTCAGTGATGCTGCTCGTCGGCCTGGCCGTCGGTGTCGACTACTGCATGTTCTACCTGCGTCGCGAACGCGAAGAGCGCGCCCGCGGCAACGACCCGGAGACGTCGCTGCGCATCGCAGCAGCCACATCAGGGCGCTCGGTGCTGGTCTCCGGGTTCAGCGTCATCGTCGCTATGGCCGGCATGTTCCTGTCCGGGATGCTCCTGTTCGACGGGTTCGCCGTCGCGGCCATCCTCGTGGTTCTGGTCGCCGTGATCGGATCGGTCACCGTGCTGCCGGCCCTGCTCTCGCTGCTGGGGGACCATGTGGACTTCGGCAGGGTCCCCGGCCTGGCCCGCATGCGTCGACCGCAGAACGGCAGCCGGGTCTGGGGCGCCATCCTCGACCGGGTGCTGCGCCGCCCCGGCGTCGCCGTCGCGGCGTCCGTCGCCTTCCTGCTGCTGCTCGCCACGCCGATGCTCGGCATCCACACCGAGAAGTTGAGCCTGGACAAGCTGCTGCCCGGAAACTCGAGCATCATGGCGTCCTACCACCGGATCACCGCCGCCTTTCCCGGCGGCCCAAGCCCGGCAAACGTCGTGGTCAAGGCACCGGACGTCCGCAGCAGTGCCGTGACCGCGGCCGTGGCCGACTTCACGTCCCGGGCCCTCGCCACGCGACTCGTGCACCAGCCGATCCAGGTCACCGCGCACCGCGCGTCGAACGTGATCCAGATCGCGGTGCCGTTGGCGGGGGACGGCACGGACGCGACGTCCAGGCGGGCCCTGGCCACGTTGCGACAGGACGTCGTTCCCGCGACCTTGGGTCAACTGACCGACACGCAGGCCTACGTCGGCGGGAACCTGGCCTTCTCCCAGGACTTCAACGCCCAGCTGCAGCGGTCGATCGCGCCGGTCATCGCGTTCGTCCTGGTGCTGGCCTTCCTGCTCATGCTGGTCGTGTTCCGATCGGTCACGATCGCTGCGGTCTCCGTGCTGCTCAACGTGCTTTCGATGAGCGCCGCCTTCGGGGTCATGGTCGCCGTCTTCCAGCATGGCTGGGGGGCGAGCCTGGTCGGCGCGCGAGGAGTCGGAGCCATCGAGTCGTGGATTCCGCTATTCTCCTTCGTCATCCTGTTCGGACTGTCCATGGACTACCACGTGTTTGTCGTGTCCCGGATCCGGGAGGCGCACGACCGCGGCATGTCCACGCAGGACGCCATCGCCCACGGGATCCGGATCTCGGCCGGCGTCGTCACCAGCGCCGCGGCCATCATGGTCGGGGTCTTCGCGATCTTCGGCACGCTGTCGATGACCACGTTCAAACAACTCGGGGTCGGGCTCGCGGTCGCGATCCTGCTCGACGCCACCATCGTCCGAGGGGTCCTGCTCCCCTGCGCGCTGTCCCTACTGGGAGAACGCACATGGTGGCTCCCCGGCTGGCTCTCGTTCCTGCCGCAGCCGCCACCAGCCGAGTCCGGCACACCGTCGGGCCCGCACCCCGACGACGAGGCTCCCGTCGCCGGGGTGGAGGAGCACGTCTTGGCCTAGCTCTGGGCTAGCTCGGCTGCTCGGCCCCCTGGGACGGCGGGAGGTCATTGGCCCGGCGGATCACGCCGACGATGCGGGCCATGATCTCGGTGATGCCGAAGTCCTTGGGGGTGAACACCTCCGCGACCCCCTGCTCTTTGAGCCAGCGGGCGTCGGCGTCGGGGATGATGCCGCCGACGACGACCGGAACGTCTCCCGCGCCCGCCTGGCGCAGCAGCCGCAGCACCTCGGGGATCAGCTCACGGTGCGACCCGGACAGGATCGACAGACCGACACAGTGCACGTCCTCCTCGACGGCCGCGGCGACGAGCTGAGCAGGAGTGAGCCGGATGCCCTGGTAGGCAACCTCGAAGCCCACATCGCGGGCGCGTACGGCGATCTGTTCCGCGCCGTTGGAATGACCGTCCAGGCCGGGCTTGCCCACCAGGAAGCGCAGCCGGGTGCCGAGCTCGTCGCCGGTTCGGCGTACGGCAGCGCGTACGTCGGCCAGCGCGGCACCCTCGGCTCCGACACCAACCGTCACCGCCGCCCCGCCGACGCCGGTGGGCGCGCGGTAGGCCCCGAACACCTCCCGCAGCACACCCGCCCACTCCCCCGTCGTCACCCCGGCCCGGGCACACTCCAGCGTCGCGGGCACCAGGTTGGTTGAGGTCGCGGCCTCGGCCCGCAGCTTTTCCAGCGTGGTGCGGACCGCATAAACGTCGCGACCTGCCTGCCAGGCCCGCAGCGCCGCGACGGCCGCCTGCTCCGCCGCCGGGTCCACGGTCTGGATGGCCGCGTCGAGGTCGGCAGTGAGCGGGTTGGGCTCGGAGGTGGTGAAGCGGTTGACCCCGACCACGACGTCCGCGCCGGACTCGACCCGGCCCCGGCGCTGGCCGTGGGAGTCGACCAGCGCTGTCTTCAGATAGCCCGACTCGACCGCGGCGACCGCGCCGCCAATCTCCTCGATGCGGGCCATCTCGGCGCGGGCGTCGACGCACAACTGATCGACCGTGGCCGCCACGACGACCGAGCCCTCGAAGATGTCGTCGTACTCCAGCAGGTCGGACTCGAACGCCAGCACCTGCTGCATCCGCAGCGACCACTGCTGATCCCAGGGCCGCGGCAGCCCCAGCGCCTCGTTCCAGGCGGGCAACTGCACTGCGCGGGCCCGGGCGCCCTTGGACAGCGTGACACCCAGCATCTCCAGCATGATCCGCGCGACGTTGTTCTCCGGCTGGGCCTCGGTGAGCCCCAGCGAGTTGACCTGCACGCCGAAGCGGAACCGGCGGGACTTCTCGTCGGTGACCCCGTAGCGCTTGGCGGTCAGCTCGTCCCACAAGCGCACGAACGCCCGCATCTTGCACAGTTCCTCGACGAACCGCACCCCGGCGTTGACGAAGAACGACATGCGGGCGACCACCTCGCCGAACCGCTCGGGCGCCACCTGCCCCGAATCGCGTACGGCGTCGAGCACGGCGATCGCGGTGGCCAGGGCAAACGCGACCTCCTGAACCGGCATCGCGCCGGCCTCCTGCAGGTGGTAGCTGCAGATGTTGATCGGGTTCCACTTGGGGATGCGCGCCACGGTGTAGGCGATCAGGTCGGTCGTCAGGCGCAGCGACGCGGCGGGGGGAAACGCGTAGGTCCCCCGGGATAGGTACTCCTTGATGATGTCGTTCTGGGTCGTGCCGGCCAGCCGACCGACGACCTCGGCGTCGGCCGCCGCCTCAGCCTCGCCGGCCGCCTGCTCCTCGGCCACGACCTCGTAGAGCGCGAGCAGCCACATCGCGGTGGCGTTGATGGTCATCGAGGTGTTGGTCCGGGCCAGCGGGATGTCCGCGAACAGCGCCCTCATGTCACCCAGGTGGCTGACCGGCACCCCGACCTTGCCCACCTCACCCCGGGCTAGCTCGTCGTCGGGGTCGTAACCGGTCTGGGTGGGCAGGTCGAACGCGACCGACAGGCCGGTCTGCCCCTTGGCCAGGTTGCGCCGGAACAGCGCATTGGACTCCGCGGCCGACGAGTGACCGGCGTAGGTGCGCATCACCCAGGGCGGGTCTCGAGGAGGGCGCTGCTGGTCGCTCACGGGGACCTCTCGCTGCACGGGTTGAGGCCCGAAGTCTACTGGCGGGTAACCGGCGACAGTCTACTGCGGGTAACCGGCGACCGACCGGTCAGGCGGTCAGGCATTCAGGATGTCCGGCGCCGGCTCGACGGTGAGGATGCGGTACAGGCGGGTCACCCGCAGCAGTCGGAGCAAGGGCGGGTTGACGTCGCGCAGGACCACGCGGCGACCGGAGCGGCCGGCCCGGCGGTGTGCGCCGAGGAGCACGCCCAACCCGGTCGAGTCGACGACGTCGACGGCACCCAAGCAGATGACCAGATCACCGGAGCCCGCGTCGACGGCCGCGTGCAACGCGACGCGGACATCGGGGGCGGTGTGGACGTCGAGGCGTCCCGACAACACGACCTCGCCCGCGCTCGGCGCGACGCTGACCACCATCCGGCCACCTCCCCGACTGTTGACGTCTGCGGGGCGTCGGTGGTTGCACCGCAGACGGAAGAACTTTCCGCGACGGTACGTCCGGACCCTGCCGCAACAGCGCTGACACGCTGGAGAGACACCGACTTGTGTAACTGAGCGTCCCCGTCTCGCCCCCGAGGGTACGCACTGGGAGCGCGTCCAGGCCACATATTTGGGTCTCGACTTGGTAGCGGTGTGTGCCCCGGCTACACGTCGTACGGGTAGAAGCCCCTCCCGCTCTTGCGGCCGAGGTCGCCGGCCGTGACCATCCGGCTGAGCAGTTCGGGCGGGAAGAACTTCTCGTCCTGGGTGTCGGCATAGATGTTGAGTGCCGCATTGCGCAGGATGTCGATCCCGGTCAGGTCGCTCGTGGCCAGCGGGCCCATGGGGTGGCCAAAGCCCAGCCGGCAGGCGGTGTCGATGTCCTCGGCGGAGGCCACCCCGGTCTCGACGAGGCGCACGGCCTCCATCGCGAGGGCGCAGATCAGGCGGGTCGTGACGAACCCGGCCACGTCGCGGTTGACGACCACGCAGGTCTTGCCGACCGACTCCGCGAAGGCCCGGGCCGCCGCCAGCGCGTCGTCGCTGGTCTGGTAGCCCCGCACCAGCTCGCACAGGGCCATCATCGGGACGGGGGAGAAAAAGTGCATGCCCACGACCGACTCGGGCCGCGCCGTGACCGCCGCGATCTGGGTGATCGGGATGGCCGAGGTGTTGGTGCCCAGCAGCGCCCCGGGTCGGGCGATGCGGTCGAGGTCCCGGAAGATCTCCTGCTTGAGCTCGAGGGTCTCGAAGACGGCCTCGATGACGATGTCGGCGTCGCCGACCGCGTCCAGGTCGGTGGTCGCCGTGATCCGACTCAGGGCGGCCTCGACCTCCTCGGCGCTGACCCGACCCTTGGCTGCCATGCGCGCGAGCGAGGTCCTGACGCCGCCGATGCCACGCTCCAGCGCAGCGTCGGTCAGGTCGCGCAGGACGACCTCGTGACCGGCGACGGCCGCGACCTGCGCGATGCCCGAGCCCATCAGGCCGGCGCCGACGACCGCAAGCCGGCTGACGGGAGTGGTCGGCATGGTTCGCGCTCCTCTGCTGTCGGTGCTGGCGAGTGCTCTGCGGCCCGGTCTGTCGCCGGGTTGCCCGGGTCGCCGGTGAGCCTAACGCCTGCCCGAACGCGCCCCGAGGCGACCCGGGCGCGCCGGACCGCCACACAGGGGCGCATGCCCGTTCTGGCGGCGGCCGGCAGCTACAACTTCATGGTCGGCCCGGCGATGGCCTTCGCGGTCGTCGGCGTCCTGGCGCTGCTGCTGCGCTGGGCCTATGGCGGGCACGGGTCCTCCCTGGTGGAGCGGCTGCCCCGGCGGGGCTCCAGCAGTGAGTACGGCCTGCTCGTCGCGATCGCCTCCCCGGGGTCCTTCGTCGAGGGTGAGCTGCTGCGGCGCCGGCTCGAGGACGCCGGGGTGCGCGCCACCCTGGTCAGCACCGACGACGGGCCCCGATTGATGGTGTTCGCCGAGGCGGAGAAGCGGGCCCGCGGCATCCTCGCCCGCACGGACTGAGGCGCCGGCGCCTGGTCACGGCCCGAAGCCCTCGTCCTCGGGTTCACGGGTGACCTGCGCCCCCAGCGACACCAGCTGGCCGAGGAAGCCGGGGTAGCCGCGGTCGACGTGGTAGCCGTCACTGACCGTGGTGACACCCTCGGCCACCAGCCCCGCGAGCACCAAGCCGGCTCCCGCCCGGATGTCGGTGGCACGCACCGGCGCACCGGAGAGCCGCTCCTTCCCCCGTACGACGGCGTGATGACCGTCGGTGCGGATCTCCGCGCCCAGCCGGACCAGCTCGTTGACGAACATGAAGCGTCCCTCGAACACGTTCTCGGTGACCATTGCCGAACCCTCGGCCACCGCGTTGAGCGCCATCACCATCGGCTGCAGGTCGGTCGGAAAACCAGGGAACGGCAACGTCACGACGTCCACGGCGCGAGGGCGGCCGTCCATACGCACCCGAAACCCGCCCTCTCCACCCTCCACCCCCCCGCCGTCCTCGAACCAGTCGACCGTCGCCCCCGCCGTCACCAGCTTGTCCAGCACGATCTCGATGTGCTGCGGGCGGGCCCGCCGGATGGTGATGTCGCCGCGGGTCATGGCGGCGGCGATCGCCCAGGTGCCCGCGACGACGCGGTCAGGCACGGCGACGTGCTGCACCGGGTGCAGCGCGTCGACGCCCTCGATCTCCAGCATCGAGGATCCGGCGCCGGTGATCTGGGCGCCCATCTGCTTGAGCATGAGACACAGGTCGATGATCTCCGGCTCGCGGGCCGCATTGTCGATGACGGTGTGCCCCGTGGCCAGCACCGCGGCCATCAGCAGGTTCTCGGTCGCGCCCACGCTCGGGAAGTCCAGCCAGATGACCGACCCGGTCAGCCCGCGGGGCGCGCGGGCGTGGATGAAGCCGTGCTCGTGGGCCACGGTTGCCCCGAGCTTCTCCAAGCCAGCGACGTGGAAGTCCAGGCCGCGCGAGCCGATGGCGTCGCCGCCCGGCAGGGCCACGTCGGCCTGGCCGCAGCGGGCCACCAGCGGCCCGAGCACGCAGATCGAGGCGCGCATCCGGCGCACGAGGTCGTAGTCGGCCTGGTGGCCCGGCAGCTCGGGCACGTCGATGTCCAGCCGGCCGCGCGCCACGTCGTAGCCCACCTGGCAGCCCAGCCGGCGCAGCAGCTCGGACATGATCTGGGTGTCGAGGATGTCGGGAACCTCGGTCAGGGTCGTGGTGCCCGGAGCCAGCAGGGCCGCAGCCATCAGCTTGAGGACGCTGTTCTTCGCCCCGGTGACCCGCACGGCGCCCTCGAGACGGGCCCCGCCGACGACGCGAAACCGCTCCACCCGCGGCATCGTAGGCTGTGGCGCATGGTCAACCTGACGCGCATCTACACCCGCACCGGAGACGACGGCACGACCGGGTTCGGCGGCCGCGGCCGGATCAGCAAGAGCGACGCCCGGCTGGTCGCCTATGCCGACTGCGACGAGGCCAACTGCGCGGTGGGCGTGGTGCAGGCGATGGACCTCGAGGCCGATGTGGCCGCGGTCCTGCGCCGGGTCCAGAACGACCTGTTCGACGTCGGCGCCGACCTGTGCACCCCGATCGAGCCGGATCCGAAATACCCGCCGCTGCGCGTGGTCGAGACCCAGGTGGAGGCGCTGGAGAACGAGATCGACCGGTTCAACGAGCCGCTGTCGGACCTGCGCTCGTTCGTGCTGCCCGGCGGGATGGCCGCTGCGGCCCAGCTGCACGTCGCGCGCACTGTCGTACGGCGAGCGGAGCGCTCGACCTGGCAGGCGCTCGCCGAGCACCCGGAGTCGATGAACCCGATCACCGCCAAATATCTCAACCGGTGCTCCGACCTGCTGTTCGTGCTGGCTCGGTTCGTCAACCGGGAGCAGGGCGACGTCCTCTGGGTGCCCGGCGCCAACCGCTGACCGCCAACCGCTGACCGCCAACCGCTGACCCGCGAGTGTGCGGGCTACCGGCCCGGCGGCGCCGACTCGAGCCAGGACCGGAACCCGGTCAACGCATCGACGCTCATGGCGAGGTCGACGAAGGCCTCGCCATGGCGGCACCGCACGACCACCGCCCCGGCGAGCAAGGCGAAGGCCTCGGTGCCCTCGGGCTCGCGGCGCTCGACGATCCGCAGCTCGCGGCGCGCATAGACCCGGCGCGGCCGGGTCGCATAGCTGAACACGCGGTGCCACTCGATGGTGTCCCCGGCGTAGCGCCCGACTCCGAGAACCCAACCCTTGCCGCCGCCGTTGCCGTTGCGCAACCGCAGGCTGCAGTCGAAGGTGCCACCTCCCCGGGTGATGAACCGCCGGCGAAGGGCGAGCACGAGCAGGCCCAGCAGGACCACGAGGACCAGCACGACCACGCCGTCTAGCGCAAGAACGATGCTCATGTCCCTGCGCTTCGGTGCGAGCCGGCCTCAGCCCGCGAGGCTGGCCGCGCGGATGCGCGCCTCCGCCCGCTGGACCGCCGCCCGGTCCTCGTCGTCGTGGTCCCCGTCGGACAACCCGGCTCTCGCCTCGTCGAGCGAGGTTCTGGCGCGCTCGACGTCGATCTCCTGGGCCAGCTCGGCCAGCTCGGCCAGGATCTCGACCTGGTTGTCGGCGACGGACAGAAAGCCCCCGTGCACCGCCGCGACGACCGTGTCGCCGCCGTCCTGGCGGATCTGCAGGCTGCCGTTGACGAGCACGCCCAGCACCGGGGCGTGCCCCGACAGCACGCCGATCTCGCCCTCGACGGTCCGCGCGATGACCATGATCGCCTCGCCGGACCAGACCATGCGGTCGGCGGCGACCAGCTCGACGTGCAGGGGGGCTGCCAACGGAACTCTCCTCGGTGGTTGAGGCTCGGGGCGGGGCGGGTGGCGCGGTCAGGAGACCGCGGGACAGGAGCCCGGTCAGCCCCTCTTCTCCAGGTCCTTGGCGTTGCGCTCGACGTCCTCGAGGCCGCCGCAGAGGAAGAACGCCTGCTCAGGGATGTGGTCGTATTCCCCTTCGGTGAGCTTCTTGAACGCATCGATCGTCTCGTCCAGGGGAACGAAGGAGCCCTCGAGGCCGGTGAAATTCTTGGCCACGAAGGTGTTCTGGGACAGGAACCGCTGGATGCGCCGGGCCCGATTGACCAGCACCCGGTCCTCCTCGGACAGCTCGTCGATGCCGAGGATCGCGATGATGTCCTGCAGGTCCTTGTAGCGCTGCAGGATCTCCTTGACCCTGGCCGCGACCCGGTAGTGGTCCGCGGCGATGTAGCGCGGGTCCAGGATGCGCGAAGTGGAGTCGAGCGGGTCGACCGCGGGATAGATGCCGAGCTCGGAGATCGGCCGGGACAGCACCGTGGTGGCGTCCAGGTGGGCGAAGGTCGTGTGCGGGGCCGGGTCGGTGATGTCGTCGGCCGGCACGTAGATCGCCTGCATCGAGGTGATCGAGTGCCCGCGGGTCGAGGTGATGCGCTCCTGCAGCACGCCCATCTCGTCGGCCAGCGTCGGCTGGTAGCCCACCGCCGAGGGCATCCGTCCGAGCAGAGTGGACACCTCGGAGCCGGCTTGGGTGAACCGGAAGATGTTGTCGATGAACAGCAACACGTCCTGCTGCTGCTCGTCGCGGAAGTATTCAGCCATCGTGAGCGCGGCGAGTGCGACCCGCAGCCGGGTGCCGGGCGGCTCGTCCATCTGGCCGAAGACCAGGGCGGTCTTGTCGATGACGCCGGTCTCAGTCATCTCGGTGATGAGGTCGTTGCCTTCACGGGTGCGCTCGCCGACGCCGGCAAACACCGACACGCCGCCGAAGTTCTCCGCGACCCGGTAGATCATCTCCTGGATGAGCACTGTCTTGCCCACACCGGCGCCGCCGAACAGGCCGATCTTGCCGCCGAGCACGTAGGGGGTCAGCAGGTCGATGACCTTGATGCCGGTCTCGAACATCTCGGTCTTGGACTCGAGCTGGTCGAAGGGCGGCGGCCGACGGTGGATCGGCCAGCGCTGGGTGATCTCCAGCGTCGACTCGTCGACGTCCATCGGCTTGCCCAGGGTGTTGAAGACGTGGCCCTTGGTCACGTCGCCGACCGGGACGGTGATCGGCGAGCCGGTGTCGGTGACCCGGGCGCCGCGCACCAGCCCGTCGGTGGGCTGCATCGAGATGGCGCGCACCAGGTTGTCGCCCAGGTGCAGGGCGACCTCGAGGGTGAGCATGCGCCGTTCCTCGCCCAACGTCACATCGACCTGCAGCGCGTTGTAGATCTCCGGCATGGTGTCGGCGCTGAACTCCACGTCGACGACCGGCCCGATCACTCGCGCGACGCGGCCGGTGCCCGCCGGCGTGCTCTCCGTGCTCTCGGTGTTCTCGGCTACGGCTGTCATCTCTCACTTTCCTCCCGGCAAGGCGACATCAGTCGCTGCCCGATGTCGCCGACGCCAGCGCCTCTGCGCCTCCGACGATTTCGGTGATTTCTTGGGTGATCTCGGACTGTCGGGCCGCGTTGGCCAACCGCGTGAGGCTTTTGATGAGCTCCTCCGCGTTGTCGGTGGCGGACTTCATCGCGCGCTGGCGGGCGGCGTGCTCGGAGGCAGCGGACTGCAGCATCGCGTTGTAGACCCGGCTCTTGACGTAGCGCGGCAGCAGTGCGTCGAGGACCTCCTCGGCGGAGGGCTCGAAGTCATAAAGCGGCAGACCGCCGCCTTCGGGCTCCTCGTCGCTCTCCTCGACCACCAGCGGGAGCAGTCGCCGCGTGACGATCTCCTGGTTGGCCATGTTGATGTAGCGGGTGAACACCAGGTGGATCTCGTCGACGCCCCCCTCCTCGGTCGGGGTGAGGAACGCCTCGATCAGCCCGTCGGCCGCCGCCTTGGCGTCGGCGTAGGTCGGGTTGTCGGTGAAGCCGGTCCACTCCCCGGCCAGTTCGCGGTTGCGGAAGCGATAGAACGCGACGCCCTTGCGCCCGACGACGAAGGGAAGGATCTCCTTGCCCTCCGAACGCAGCAGGCTGCCCAGCGCCTCGGCCTCGCGGATCGCGTTGGAGGAGAATCCACCGGCCAGGCCCCGGTCGCTGGTCAGCAGCAGTATGGCAGCTCGGGTGCGGTTCTCGTTCTCCTGCGTCAGCGGGTGATCGGTGCTCGACAGCGTGACCATGGCGGTGACAGCCCGGGTGATCGCCGCCGCGTAGGGAGTGGAATCGGCGACGCGGGCCTGCGCCTTGACAATGCGCGAGGCCGAGATGAGCTCCATCGCCCGGGTGGTCTTCTTGGTCGACTGGGTCGTGCGGATCCGCCGGCGGTAGACCCGCTGCTGGGCGCCCATCGATCAGCCACCCGACTTCGGGCGCACGATCTTCTTGATCTTTTCCTGCTCGACGTGGCCGCGGTCCATGGGGGCTACCGGCTCGTCGTTGACCAGCATCTTGCCCTCGTGGGTCTCGAACTGCTTCTTGAACTCGTCCATCGCGTCGGTCAGCGAGGACACCGTGTCGTCACCGAGCTCCTTGGTCTGGGCAATGGTGTCCACGATCTGCTTGTGCTCGCGATCGAGGAAGTCGTGCAGCTCGCTCTCGAACCGTGGTACGTCCTCGATCGGTACGTCGTCGAGCTGGCCGGTCGTACCCGCCCAGATCGACACGATCTCCTGCTCGACCGAGAACGGGGAGTATTGCGGCTGCTTGAGCAGCTCGACCAGGCGCGCACCGCGGGCCAGCTGGGACTTGGACGCGGCGTCGAGGTCGGAGCCGAAGGCAGCGAACGCCTCGAGCTCGCGATACTGGGCCAGGTCGAGGCGCAGCCGGCCGGCGACCTTCCTCATCCCCTTGACCTGCGCGGAGCCGCCGACGCGGGACACCGAGATGCCCACGTTGATCGCAGGGCGGACACCGGAGTTGAACAAGTCGGTCTCGAGGAAGCACTGGCCGTCGGTGATCGAGATGACGTTGGTCGGGATGAACGCGGACACGTCGTTGCCCTTGGTCTCGACCACGGGCAGGCCGGTCATCGAGCCGCCGCCCATCTCGTCGGACAGCTTGGCGCAGCGCTCAAGGAGCCTGGAGTGCAGGTAGAAGACGTCACCGGGATAGGCCTCCCGGCCCGGTGGCCGGCGCAGCAGCAGGGACACCGCGCGGTAGGCGTCGGCCTGCTTGGACAGGTCGTCGAAAACGATCAGGACGTGCTGGCCCTGGTACATCCAGTGCTGCCCGATGGCTGAGCCGGTGTAGGGCGCCAGGTATTTGTAACCGGCCGGGTCCGAGGCCGGGGCGGCGACGATGGTGGTGTAGTCCATCGCGCCGTTGTCGGCGAGCGCGCCGGCGACGCCCGCGATCGTGGTGCCTTTCTGGCCGATCGCGACGTAGATGCACTTGACCTGCTTGGCCGGGTCGCCCGACTCCCAGTTGGCCCGCTGGTTGATGATCGTGTCGATGGCCACGGCGGTCTTGCCGGTCTGCCGGTCCCCGATGATGAGCTGGCGCTGTCCGCGCCCGATGGCCGTCATCGCATCGATCGCCTTGATGCCGGTTTGCATCGGCTCCTTGACGCCCTGGCGCTGCATCACCGTGGGGGCCTGCACCTCGAGGGCGCGCCGGTCGGAGGTCTTGATCTCGCCCTTGCCGTCCAGCGGCTTGCCCAGCGGGTCGACGACGCGCCCGAGGAAACCGTCGCCGACCGGGACCGAGAGGACCTCGCCGGTGCGGCGCACGACCTGGCCCTCCTCGATGCCCCGGAACTCGCCGAGGACCACAGCGCCGATCTCGCGAACGTCGAGGTTGAGCGCGAGCCCGAGCGTTCCGTCCTCGAACTCCAGCAGTTCGTTGGTCATCGTCGAGGGCAGCCCCTCGATGCGGGCGATGCCGTCCCCGGCCTCGGTGACGTGACCGATCTCTTCCCGTCCGGCCGCCTCGGGCTGGTAGGACGAGACGAATCGGTCGAGGGCGTCCCTGATCTCCTCCGGCCGGATGGTGAGCTCCGCCATGGTGTCGTTCCCTGCTCTCTGGTCGCGATCTCTGGGAAGGTGTGCTGCCTGTTCAGCCGGTGCCGGTCAGCCGGTGAGGCGCCGGCGTGCCTCGTCGAGGCGGCTGAGCACCGAGCCGTCGATCACCTCGTCGCCGATCTCGACCCGGACCCCGCCGACCAGGTCCGGGTCGACTTCGACGTTGAGGTGCACCTCGTGGGCGTAGAGCCGGGCGAGCACGGCCGCCAGCCGGCGGCGCTGCTCCTCGGTCAGGGGCGTGGCAGCCGTGACGGTGGCGACGGTGCGGTGGCGCCGCTCGGCGGCGACCTCGCCGTAGGTCTCCAGGGTCCGGTCCAGGGATCGACCGCGCGGGCCGAGCACCGCCTGGCGGACCAGGCGCAGGGTCTCGTCGGCCACCTTGCCCCGCAGCAGGCCCTCGATCAGCTCGACCCGGCGCTGAGCCGGGGCCGCCTCGTCGCGCAGCGAGGTCCGCAGCGCGTCGGACCCGGCGATCACGCGTCCGGTGCGAAACAGCTCGTCCTCGAGGGCGTCGAGGCGCCCGGACTGCTCCGCCGCCGCCACGACGGCCTCGACCCCAAGCAACTCCAGCCCGTCGGCCAGGTCTCGGGCATGGGACCAGCGCGAGCGTACGACGGAGACCAGCAGGTCACCGGTGATCTCGTCCACCCGGCCGCCGAAGACGCTGCGGGCCAACTGGGCGCGGTCCTCGCCGCTGCGAGACGGGTCGGTCAGCGCGCGTCGCAGGCTGCCCTCGCGGTCGAGCACGGCGACCACCTCGAAGAGCCCGTCGCCGAGCCGGGGCAGGTCGACGTCCTCGGCCCGGACGAGGGCGCTCAGGTTGTCCCGAGCGTCGGCGAGCGCGGCCCGGCTCACGCCCTGCAGGTGCCCTCTCACGCCGGGTCCTGCCCCCCGGCCGGCCCGGCGGGCTCACCAGGCGAAGGCGACGTCGCTGGCTGCCCGGCGCCGGACTGCGAACCGACGGGTTGGGTGCCGTCGGACTCGCCGGCCTCCAGCGCGTCGAGGAACCGGTCAACGACCCGGCGCTGGCGGGCGTCGTCCTCCAGGGACTCCCCCACGATGCGCCCGGCGAGGTCGGTGGCCAGGGCGCCGACCTGGGTGCGCAGCTGGTGCAGCGCGGCGGTCTTGTCGGCCTCGATCTGCTGGTGGGCGCCCTCGGTGATGCGCCGCGACTCCACCTGCGCCTGCTCGCGCATCTCCGCGATGATCGCGACGCCCTGCTCGCGGGCGTCCTCGCGCAGCCGGGCGGCCTCGTGTCGGGCCTCGGCCAGCTGCTCGCGGTAGCGCGCAAGCGTGTCTTCGGCCTCGTCCTGGGCCACCTTGGCGCGCTCCATGCCGCCCTCGATGGCCGCCGCCCGCTCGGCGTAGACCTTCTCGAACATCGGGAAGACCTTGGCCCGCAGAAAGAGGAACAGCAGGGTGAAGGCGACCAGACCGACGATGAGCTCGGACAGGTGCGGCAGCAGCGGGCTGGGCTCGTCCGCCGCGAGGATGAGTGCGCGTGAGGTCATCAGATGACTCACCTATAGGGCGAAGGCGAGGCCGATGCCGATGATGGCAAGGGCCTCGGCGAGGGCGAAGCCGAGGATCGCGATGCTCTGCAGCACGTTGCGCGCCTCCGGCTGGCGGGCGACGCCGCTGATGTAGGCGGCGAAGATCAGGCCGATGCCAATGCCCGGGCCGATGGCCGCAAGGCCATAGCCGACCATGTTGAGGCTGCCGGTCATCCTGGTTCCTTTCTGAGGGGGATTGCGAGCTGGTGCTCAATGCGTTTCGGGGTCACGGCGTCGCGTCAGTGCTCTTCGGACATGGCGCCGCCGATGTAGAGGGCGGTCAGGAGGGTGAAGACGTAGGCCTGCAGCAACTGGACGAAGGCCTCGAAGAAGGTCAGGACGATGGCCCCCAGCAGGGAAATGGTGCCCGCGCCGATGCCGACCAACCCGCCCTTGTCGAAGACGAGGAACTCCCCGCCGAGGATGAACAGCAGCAGCACGAGGTGCCCGGCGAACATGTTGAAGGTGAGACGAAGGGTGAGCGTCACCGGCCGCACGATGAACGTGGAGAACAGCTCGATCGGCGCGAGCAGGATGTAGACCGGCCACGGGATGCCGGGCGGGAACATCATCTCCTTGAAGTAGCCGATGAAGCCGGCGCGCTTGATGCCGATGTAGTTGTAGATGACCCAGGAGATCACGGCGAGGAACAGCGGGATCGCGATCCGCGAGGTCGCCGGAAACTGCAGCACCGGGATGATGCCGGAGATGTTAAGAACCGCGATGAAGCTGAACAGCGTGGCGAGGTAAGGGACGAAACGCAGGCCCTCCTTGCCGATCGCCTCCAGCGCGATGCCGTTGCGCACGAAGCCGTAGATGCCCTCCCCGGCGAACTGCATCTTGCCGGGCACCGCCTGCGCCCGCCGGGCCGCGAGGTAGAAGAACACCGCCACCGCGACGGTCCCGAGCACGATGATCAGCATCGGCTTGGTGACGAAAGCGCCGTCGAACAGGGGCGGGTATTCGAAGTCACCCGGCCCGGGACTCTTGAACTCCGCTCCAGGGGCGGCGAGTAGCAGGTAGCTCACGTCGTCCTTCCTTCGGCCAGCCAAGCACTGACGTCGTCGAAAACTCGGTGAACGATCAGGTCCTACCGTATCGAAGCCACACGAGATAGAGCGCGGCGCCCATGCCCACCAGCAGTCCCAGCATCAGGAAGGCGGTGTTGTCGAGCCACCGCGCGACCAGCCAGCCAGCGCCGCCCCACACGAGGATGCCGGACACGACGAGGCTGAATGCCCCCCACGCGTCTGCCTGTCCTTGACGACCTCGGTCGGGAGGCGACTGGTGACCCATCGGAGCCGAACCCTACTAGGTCCGCAGCGTGGCGATCACCACAGCCACGTGCACCGCGCACCAGGTCAGGGCACATCCGACGACGGTGGCACCGAGCCACCCGGTGTCGATGGCCCCCCCCTTGGCCGCGACCGCCAGGACGACGAGGGCGAGCGTCAGGCGCATGCCGTACGTCGTCATCAGCAGCAAAAGACCCACCCCACCCGGCTGGTTGGCCGCGACCAGCAGGGGCAGCGCGCCGCTCGCGAAGAACCCGAGGACCACAGCAGTCGCCAGCAACCCCGCCAGCAGCGCCGGGCGGCCGTCGGCGGACCACCCGACGCCGGCGACCACGAGCCCGACGACCAGGGCTCCCACCGCCGGCAGGGTGGTCCGCGCCGGCCGCTCGACGTCGTGGGTCATGGCTGATGCAACCGGGGAATCTTGAAGGTGGCGACGCAGGCGAACGCAGTGAGGGCCGTCAGGCTGATCACCAGGGTGACGCGGTCGAGAAAAGCGAAGGCCGTCGCCCCGAAGGCGATGACGGCCGACCAGAGATACATGATGAGCACTGCCCGGGCGTGCGAGTGGCCGATCTCGAGCAGCCGGTGGTGCAGGTGCTGCTTGTCGGCGGCGAACGGCGAACGTCCCGCCCTGGTCCGGCGTACGACGGCGAAGACCAGGTCGGCGAACGGCACGATGAGCACCAGGATCGGCAGCAGCAGCGGCAGCACGGCCGGCGCGATCTCGGTGCTCACCTGGTTGGGGTCCAGGCTGCCGGTCAGGGTGATCGTCGAGCTGGCCAGCAGCAGCCCGATGAGCATCGCTCCCGAGTCACCCATGAACACCCGGGCCGGGCTGAAGTTGTGCGGCAGGAAACCCAGGCACATGCCAATCAGGGCGGCGGTGACCAGGGTCGAGGCGGTCGCGCGGTCGAAGCCCTGCTGCACCGCCAGCAGGTAGGAGAAGACGAAGAACGCCGTGGCCGCGATCGCCACGATCCCCGCGGCGAGCCCGTCCAGCCCGTCGACGAAGTTGACCGCGTTGATGGTGACGACGACCACGAGGATCGTGAGCACCCCTCCCTCGGCCGGGCCGAGCACGAAGGCGCCGGGCACCCCGTCGCCCTGGCCGAAGAGGCCGCCGAAGGGCAGGTAGAGCATCTGCACGCCCTGCAGGACCATCACGCCGGCAGCGAGCACCTGGCCCGCGAGCTTGGTCATCGCGTCCAGCTGCCACTTGTCGTCGGCGATGCCGAGCAGGGTGATCAGGGTGGCGCCGGAGAGCAACGCCAGCTCGTCCTTGGACCGCTCGAAGACCGGGCCGAGGAACGGCAGCTGGCTCGCCACGAGCAGCGCGGCGGCGAAGCCGCCCAGCATCGCGACGCCCCCCAGCCGTGGGGTCGGGATCGCGTGCACGTCCCGGTCGCGCACCTCGGTCATCGCGCCCCAGCGCACGGCGATGCGCCGGGCCACCGGCGTCAGCAGGTAGGTCACCGAGGCGGCAACGACCAGGACCAGGAGGTACTCGCGCACGGCCCGACCGGTCTAGGCGGGGCGGGGATAGGCCGGGTGCCCGGCCACCAGCTTTCCCACCGCCGCGCGGACCTCGTCGGCCGCCGAGCCGTCGGCGTCGCGCACGGCACGGCCGATCAGCGACGCGACCTCTTTCATGTCGTCCTCGGTCAGTCCCTGAGTGGTGACCGCGGGGGTTCCGACCCGGATGCCCGACGCGGTCATCGGCGGCTGGGGGTCATAGGGGATGGCGTTCTTGTTCAGCGTGATCGCGGCGGCGTCGCAGCGGGTCTCGGCCTGCGTCCCCGTCACGCCGAGCTCGCGCAGGTCGAGCAGCGCCAGATGGGTGTCGGTGCCACCGGAAACCGGACGCATCCCCTCGGCTGCCAGGCCCTGGGCCAGCGCCCGCGAGTTCGTGACGACCTGGCGGGCATAGGCTTGGTACGCCGGTTGCAGGCACTCCTTGAGGGCGACCGCCTTGGCGGCCACGGCGTGCATCAGCGGGCCGCCCTGGGTGAACTGGAACACCGCCTTGTCGATCCGCTGGGCCAGCTCGGGCCGGCACACGATCATGCCGCCGCGCGGCCCGCGCAGCACCTTGTGGGTGGTGAAGGTGACAACGTCGGCGTAGGGCATCGGGGAGGGGATGGCCTTGCCGGCGACCAGGCCGATGAAGTGCGCCGCGTCGACCATCAGCCAGGCACCCACGTCGTCGGCGATCTCGCGGAAGCGGGCGAAGTCGATCAGCCGGGGGTAGGCGGTGGCCCCAGCGATGATCATCTTGGGCCGGTGCTCCTGGGCCAGGTCGCGGACCTCGTCGTAGTCGATCAGCTCGGTGTCCGCACGCACGTGGTAGGGCACGGGGGTGAACCACTTGCCGGAGAAGCTGACCTTCGAGCCGTGGGTGAGGTGGCCCCCGTGCGGCAGGGACATCGCGAGCACCGTGTCGCCCGGTTGCAGCAGCGCGGCGTAGGCGGCGAGGTTGGCGCTGGCGCCCGAGTGCGGCTGCAGGTTGATGTGCAGGTCGGCGGCCGCCACCCCCGGCACGCCGTCGGTCGCCGGGGTTGCGAACAGCTCCCGGGCCCGGGCGATCCCGATGGTCTCGGCCCGGTCGACCTCGCTGCAGCCGCCGTAGTAGCGCCGGCCGGGGTAACCCTCGGCGTACTTGTTGGACAGGGTCGAGCCCAGCGCCGCGAGCACAGCAGGCGAGGTGAAGTTCTCGCTGGCGATGAGCTGGAGGCCCCCGCGCAGCCGGCCGAGCTCGCCGAGGATGACGTCGGCGATCTCGGGGTCCTCGCGCGTCAGCGCTACGAAGTCGGGGCCCCAGAACGGGACGTCGGTGTCGGTCATGCCCGAGACTCTACGACCAGCCGGCCGCTTCCCCGTGGTCGCGGCTACGCTTCGGCCGCGAGCTCGCCGAGAACCTCGCGCAGGAGGTCCGCGCTCACCGCTCCCTGGCGCAGCACCCGGGGACTCGGGCCGGTGACGTCGACGATGGTGGAGGGCACCGGGTCCCCGGCGGAGCCGCCGTCAAGGTAGACCGACACCGACTCGCCGAGCTGGTCGACCGCCTCGTCGACCGTCGTGGCCGGTTTGCGGCCGCTGATGTTGGCACTGCTGACCGCCATCGGGCCGGTTGCCGCCAGCAGTTCCAGGGCGACCGGGTGCAGCGGCATCCGCACCGCCACCGTGCCCCCGGTCTCGCCGAGGTCCCACTGCAACGAGGGCTGCGCGTGGCAGACCAGTGTCAGCCCGCCGGGCCAGAACGCCTCGACCAGCTTGCGCGCGGGTTCCTCGAGGCCGGTGGCGATCCCGTCAAGGGTCCGCGGGGAGCCCACGAGCACCGGGACGGGCAGGTCACGGCCCCTTCCCTTCGCGGCCAGCAGTGCCCTGACGCCTTCGGCGGAGAACGCGTCGGTCCCGAGGCCGTAGACGGTGTCTGTAGGCAGCACCACCAGGGCACCGCGCTGTGCCGCCGACGTGGCGAGGTCGAGGCCAGTGGCCCGCTCCATCGCCACGGCCATGTCGTAACGCCGGATCCAGCCCACCCGCCCATCCTTTCATCCCTGTCTCCCTGCTGCCTTCTGCTGCCTTCTGCTGCCTTCTGCTGCCACGATGTCCCGACGTGGACCGGTTGCGGGTCAGCCGCGGCGGACGGCGGTGACGTAGCGGTCCCGCCCGGCGAGGTCGCGGTGGTCAGCGACCTCGGCCCAGCGCCCGGTCTGCGCGAACACCGCGGGGGCCGACTCCCCCTGCAGGTCGGCGTGCTCGACGACGACCACGCCACCCGCGCGGAGCAGGCGCGCCGCCACCCCCTCCACCACGCGGACCGCGTCGAGCCCGTCCGGACCGGACCACAGGGCCAGCGCCGGGTCGTGGGCGGCGACCTCGGGATCGCGGATGTGGGCGCCGAGCGGGATGTAGGGCGGATTGCTCACCACCACGTCGGCCAGACCATCGAGGCCGCTGAAGGCGGTCGCCATGTCCCCGAGCAGCACGTCGACCGTCGTACCGGCGGCGTTGCGGACCGCCCAGGCATGCGCCGCCGGATCGGCTTCGATGGCGTGCACCTGCGCTCCGGACACCTCGTGGGAGACAGAGAGCGCGATCGCGCCGGATCCGGTTCCGAGATCGACGACGACCGGTGCCCGGCCGGTCACTTCGCGGGCGGCGAGGATGGCGGCCTCGGCCACCATCTCGGTCTCCGGGCGCGGCACGAAGACACCGTGACCCACGGCCAGGGTCAGGTAGCGGAAGTGAGCCTGCCCGGTGATGTGCTGGAGCGGCTCGCGGGCGGCGCGCCGCTCGACGTACGCGCTGAACTGGGGTCCCGGCGCGTCGTGGCGCCAGAGGTTGGACCGCTCGTCGCCCAGGGAGTGCGCGGCGAGCTCCTCGGCGTCAAATCGGGGCGAGGGCACACCGGCTTCGGCGAGCCGTGCGGTCGCCCGGGCCAGCTCGCTGCGTAGCCCGGTCGGGGGTGTCACGTGCCGGCGGTCGCGAGCCTGGCCGCGATGTCGGCGTCGACGAGGGCCTGGATCACCGCGTCGAGGTCCCCGTCGAGCACCTGGTCAAGGTTGTAGGCTTTGAAGTTGACTCGGTGGTCGGCTATGCGGTTTTCGGCGAAGTTGTAGGTGCGCACCCGTTCGGACCGGTCGACGGTGCGGACCTGGCTGCGCCGCTCCGCCGAAGCCGCCGCGTCGGCAGCCTCCTGCGCGGCCGCCAGCAGCCTGGCGCGCAGGATCCGCAGCGCGGCCTCGCGGTTCTGCAGCTGACTCTTCTCGTTCTGGCAAGACGCCACGATTCCGGTGGGCACGTGGGTGATCCGCACCGCGGAGTCGGTCGTGTTGACGCTCTGCCCGCCGGGACCGGAGGAGCGGTAGACGTCGATGCGCAGGTCGTGCATGTCCAGCTGTACGTCGACCTCCTCCGCCTCCGGGAGCACGAGCACGCCGGCGGCACTGGTGTGGATGCGCCCCTGTGACTCGGTGACGGGGACCCGCTGCACGCGATGAACCCCCGCCTCGTACTTCAACCGGGCCCAGGCGCCCTCGCCCTCGCCGACCGAACCACGCGACTTGACCGCGAACGAAACGTCCTTGTATCCGCCGAGGTCGGATTCCGTCGCGTCGATGACCTCGGTCTTCCAGCCGGTGCGCTCGGCGAACCGCAGATACATGCGCAGCAGGTCGCCGGCGAACAGGGCCGACTCCTCGCCCCCCTCCCCGGCCTTGATCTCCATGATGACGTCGCGGTCGTCGTTGGGGTCCCGCGGCAGCAGCAGCAGTCGGAGCCGGTCCTCGAGCTCGGCCCGGTGGCTCTCCAGCGCCGTGATCTCGGGGCCGAACGATGGGTCCTCGGCGACTAGCTCGCGGGCGGTCGCGAGGTCGCCCTCGAGGGCGGCCAGCGCCTTGTGCGCCTCGACGACCGGCGTGAGCTCGGAATAGCGCTTGCCGAGGCGCCGCGCGGCGCCCTGGTCGGCGTGCACGGCCGGGTCGGCCAGGTCGCGCTCGATCCTGGCGTGCTCGGCAAGGAGTTCGGCGGGGGCATGCACGGCGGTTTCCGTCTCGGTCGGCAGGGTTCGGCAGCGAGCGTCTTGGCAATCAGCAAATGGCAACGGCGCCGGTCGGCAGACCCGAAGGTCGACCGACCGGCGCCGCAGCGAGGCTACTTGGCAGCGGTGCTGGACTTGGAGCCCTTACCGAACCGCTTCTCGAACCGGGCCACCCGGCCGCCGGTGTCGAGGATCTTCTGCTTGCCGGTGTAGAAGGGGTGGCACTGCGAGCAGACCTCGGAGCGGATGGAGCCGTTCTTCGCTGTGCTGTGCGTGGTGAACGACGAACCGCAGGTGCAGGTCGCCGTCGTCTCGATGTAGTCGGGGTGAATGCCGGGTTTCACGGTGGTCTCCTCATCGGTGATCGGCCGCCGGGTCGTCGCGCGAAAGTGCGGGACGTGAACCGGAACCAGTGGACCAGTGTGCCAGAGGTAGGCACGTGCCCATCAACGCTACGGACCGGGCGCCTCTTCCCAGGCGGCGCCCAGCCGTTGTCGACGGCGCTCAGTCGTCGCCGCCGCCGTTGCCCGGCAGCGGCATCGTCTTCTGCACCTGCATCAGGAACTCGGCGTTGCTCGACGTCTTCTTCATCTTGTCGAGCAAGAGCTCGAGGGCCTGCTGCATGTCCAACGCGTGCAGCACCCGCCGCAGCTTCCAGGTGACCTGAAGTTCGTCCTTGGGCATCAGGATCTCTTCCTTGCGCGTGCCCGAGGGGTCGACGTCGACGGCGGGGAAGATCCGCTTGTCGGCGAGCTTGCGGTCCAGCTTGAGCTCCATGTTGCCGGTGCCCTTGAACTCCTCGAAGATCACCTCGTCCATCCTCGAGCCCGTCTCGACCAGGGCCGTGGCAAGGATGGTGAGGGAGCCGCCGTTCTCGATGTTGCGGGCGGCTCCGAAGAAGCGTTTGGGAGGATAGAGCGCGGTGGAGTCCACGCCACCGGACAGGATCCGCCCGCTCGCCGGCGCGGCGAGGTTGTAGGCCCGCCCGAGCCGGGTGATGGAGTCGAGCAGGACGACGACGTCGTGCCCGAGCTCGACCAGCCTCTTGGCCCGCTCGATCGCCAGCTCCGCAACGATCGTGTGGTCTTCGGCCGGCCGGTCGAAGGTCGAGGCAATGACCTCGCCCTTGACCGACCGTTGCATGTCGGTGACCTCTTCGGGTCGCTCGTCGACGAGCACGACCATCAGGTGACATTCAGGGTTGTTTTCGGTGATGGCGTTGGCGATGGCCTGCAGCACCATCGTCTTGCCGGCTTTCGGCGGGGAGACGATCAACCCGCGCTGACCCTTGCCGATCGGGGCCACCAGGTCGATGACGCGGGTGGTGAGGATGCCCGGCTCGGTCTCGAGCCGCAGCCTGTCCTGCGGGTAGAGCGGCGTGAGTTTGCCGAACTCGACCCGCCCGCGGGCCTTCTCCGGCTCGGCGCCGTTCACGGTGTCCAGGCGCACGAGCGCGTTGAACTTCTCCTTGCGTTCACCGTCGCGGGGTGCCCGGACGGCGCCGGTGATCGCGTCGCCCTTGCGCAACCCGCTCTTGCGGACCTGGGCAAGGGGGACGTAGACGTCGTTGGAACCGGGCAGGTAGCCCGACGTACGGACGAAGGCGTAACTGTCCAGGATGTCCAGAATGCCGGCGACGGGCACGAGCACGTCGTCCTCGGAGATCTCCGGCTCGGCCTCGCCGGGGGTAAACCCGCCGTCCCGACCGCTGCGGTTGCGGCTGCGGTTACGATCCCGGTAGCGGCCCCGACGCCGGCGGTTCCCGCCCCCGCCGTCGAAGTCGTCGTCGTCGGGGCCGTGCTGGTCGCGGTTGCCCTGCTGGTCGCGGTTGCCCTGGGTCCGGTTCTGCCCGCCCTGCTGTTCGCGGCCCTGCCCGCCCTGCTGGTCCTTGCTCTGCCCGCCCTGCTGGTCCCGGCTCTGCCCGCCCTGCTGGTCCCGGCCCTGCCCGCCCTGCTGGTCCCGGCTCTGCCCGCCCTGCGTGTGGCCGTTCTGCGCCTGCGGGGCGGGCGCCGAACGGTCCTGCTGCTGCCCGCCGTGCTGGCGGTCACCGTGCTGGTCCCGCGGGCGACGCTCGCGGCGGGGCCGCTGATGCTGCTCCCCGGTCTGGTCGGGGCCGGACTCAGCCGCTTCCGACGACTGGGTGGCCTCCGCCGGCGGGGCCGACTGGGTCGGCAGGCTCGCCTCGACCGGCAGCGTGGCCTCGACCGGCAGCGTGGCCTCGACCGGCAGCGGGGGCTGGCTCGGCCGCGTGGCGGGGGCTGCGCCCGCATGCTGGGGGGCCGGGTCCGCGTGCTGGGGGGCCGGGTCCGCGTGCTGGGGGGCCGCGTCGGCGGGACGGGATCCGCTCCCGGCACCGGACCCGTTGCCGGCGCTCTGGCGCTCCTTGATGGCCTCGATCAGCTGAACCTTGCGCATGCGCCCGGTCCCGCTAATGCCGAGATCGGCGGCGACGCCCTGCAGCTCGGCCAGCACCATGCCGGACAGTCCGGCAGCCTTCCGGCGGGCCGGCTTGTCCGGCTTGTCGGAGTTCTTGGTGCTGGAGGTGTCCCCGGAGGCTCCCGCGATGGGTGCGTCCAGGAGATCGGTGGTGTCGGACACGCTTGGTCCTTCCTCATCGAGCGGCGCTCTACGACGATGTCGCACGGCAACCGGTCGTGCTCGCTCCCGGCCCTCGTGCGGACGCCGGGCTCCGCCACTCATGGACGGAGATATTGGGGGAAATCGCCCAGTCGCCGAACCGAATCAGTCGGACGGAACTCGGCCACCTCCGGGCTCCGCAGGTGCCGCGCGACCCGATTGAGCTGAGGGCGAAACCAGCGGGGGCCAACGTCAGTCACGGAGAAACGGAGCCTGTGACGTCGGGAGAAAATGGCGGAGCACCGGCCGTTGTGCTCAGCGCCTGGTGCACTGTGAATCCTAACACCATCCTGGCGTGGAACCATCCCTTCGACCCGGCTCAAACTCGCACACCCGAGCCCCACCCCGGTCGACGGCCAGGTCGAGCACCGACCACTCGTGCCCGGCTGCGGCGTGCACGACCTCCTGCGCGCCGACCTCGAGGATCAGCGCCAGCACCGTCGGCCCGGCGCCCGACACCACGGCGGCAACGCCAGCCTCACGCAGGCGCCGCACCATCGCCAGGGTCGCCGGCATCGCGCTCGCCCGGTAGCCCTGATGCAGCCGGTCCTCCGTCGCCGGCAGCAGGACGTCCGGGCGCCCGGTCAGCGCGGCCACCAGCAGGGCCGCCCGCCCCGCCGAGTGAGCGGCATCCCGGTGGGTCACCGACGCGGGCAGCAGCCCCCGGGCGGTGCTCGTCGACAGCGCCATGGAGGGCACCAGCGCCACCGTGGTCAGATCGACATGCGGGTCGAGCCGGATCGCCCGGGCCACGCCGTCCGCCGTCCACGCCACCGTCAGCCCACCCAGCAGGCAGGCGGCGACGTTGTCGGGGTGACCCTCGAGCTCGCTGGCCAGCGCGAGCACCGCCGCGTCGTCGAACCGGGGGCCCGCGCAGGCCAGCGCCCGGCCGGCCAGCACGCCCGCCACGATGGCCGCCGCCGACGAGCCGAGGCCGCGCCCGTGCGGGATGTGGTTGACACAGCGCAGATCCAGCCCGGGTGGGACCTCCCCAAGCCGCTGGAACGTCGCATGCACGGCGCGTACGACGAGGTGGGCCGCGTCCCGGGGGACGTCCTCGGCGCCCTCGCCCTCAACGCGCACCCGTAGGCCGCCGTGCGGTTCGCGAGCGGCGTGGACCTCGTCGTAGAGCTGCAGGGCCAGGCCCAACGCGTCGAAGCCGGGCCCGAGGTTGGCGCTGGTTGCGGGCGTGGTCACGGTGACACCGTCGGGGAACAGCACCGCCGTCACAGCCCCAGAGCGGCGGCCGCTGCGGCACACTGCGCGGGCACGGTCGTCGTCGAGATCGTCAGACCCGAGAGCGCGGTCTCGGTGTCCTTGAGCCCGTTGCCGGTCACGGTGCACACGACCACCTGACCCGGGTCGAGCAGGCCCTGCTCGTGGCGCTGCAGCAGGCCGGCGACCGAGGCCGCCGAGGCGGGCTCGACGAAGATGCCCTCGCGCCGTGACAGCAGGGCCTGGGCGGCCAGGATCTGGGGGTCGGTGACGGCATCGATGGCCCCGCGGGACGCGTCGCGCGCGGCCACGGCGCCGCTCCAGGACGCGGGGTCGCCGATCCGGATGGCCGTGGCCACAGTGTCCGGATCGGCCACCCGCGCGCCCAGCACGATGGGCGCCGCCCCGGCAGCCTGGAACCCCCACATCCGGGGAAGCTGGTCGGACCTGCCGTCGTCGGCGTACTCGCCGTAGCCCAGCCAGTAGGCGGTGATGTTGCCGGCGTTGCCGACCGGCAGGCAATGGATGTCGGGGGCGCGGCCCAGCGCGTCGACGATCTCGAACGCGGCGGTCTTCTGGCCCTGGATGCGGAACGCGTTGACCGAGTTGACCAGGGACACCGGGTGCTCGTCGGCGAGTTGGCGAGCGACCCGCAGACAGTCGTCGAAACCGCCCTCGATCTGCAGCAGCTGGGCGCCGTGCACAAGGGCCTGAGCCAGCTTGCCGGCGGCAATGCGACCAAAGGGGACGAGGACAACACAGCTAAGACCCGCCTTGGCCGCGTAAGCCGCGGCCGAGGCGCTGGTGTTGCCGGTGGAGGCGCAGATGACGGCAGTGGCGCCCTGCTCGAGCGCCTTGGAGATGGCCACCGTCATGCCGCGGTCCTTGAACGAACCGGTCGGGTTGGCGCCCTCGACCTTGAGCAGGACTTCGCAGCCGGTCAGCTCGGACAGGTGAGCCGCGGCCACCAGCGGCGTGCCCCCCTCACCCAGGGTCACCACCGGGGTCGCGGGGCCGACCGGCAGTCGCTCGGAGTACTCACCGATGACGCCTCGCCAGAGCCTGGCCATCACTGTCCTTCCACTCGCATGACGCTGAGCACGCCGCGCACGATCTCCAGGCACCGTAAGGCTTCCACCGTCGCGGACAGGGCCGCGTCGGTCGCCGTGTGAGTGACAATGACGAGCTCGGCGTCGTCGGTGCCGTGCTTCTGCTGGCGGACCGTCTCGATCGAGACGCCGTGCTCGGCGAAGCAGGTGGCGACCTGAGCGAGCACGCCGGCGCGATCGGCCACGTCGAGGCTGACGTGGTAGCGCGTGCGGGTTCGCCCCATGGGGCGAACCGGCAGGTCGGCGTAGGAGGACTCCCCCGGCCCCCGCCCGCCGGAGGCCTTGTGGCGGGCCACGGCCACGACGTCGCCGAGCACGGCGCTGGCCGTCGGCGCGCCGCCGGCGCCCCGTCCGTAGAACATCAGCTCCCCAGCCGACTCGCACTCAACGAAGACGGCGTTGAACGCCTCGCGCACCCCCGCCAGCGGGTGCCCGAGGGGGATCATCGCCGGGTGGGCTCGCACGCCCACGCTGCGGCCGTCGTCGGCGAGCTCGGCGATGGCCAGCAGCTTGACCACGCACCCCATCGCGCGGGCGCTGGAGATGTCGGAGCTGGTCACCTCGCTGATGCCCTCCCGGTGGACGTCGGCCGCGGTCACCGGGGTGTGGAAGGCCAGAGCGGCCAGGATCGCGGCCTTGGCTGCTGCGTCGAACCCCTCGACGTCGGCGGTGGGGTCGGCCTCGGCGTAGCCCAGTGCCTGCGCCTCTTCCAGCGCCTCGCTGAAACCGGCCCCGCTTTCGGTCATCCGGGTGAGGATGTAGTTGGTGGTGCCGTTGACGATGCCGAGGACGCGGCGCACCCGGTCGCCGGCCAGCGACTCGCGCAGCGGGCGCAGGATCGGGATCGCCCCGGCGACCGCCGCCTCGTAGTAGAGGTCTCCGCCGTACTTGTCGGCAGCCGCGTAGAGGGTCGCACCATCCTGGGCCAGCAACGCCTTGTTGGCGCTCACAACCGATGCGCCCGACTCGAGGGCTGCCAAGATCAGCGAACGGGCCGGCTCGATCCCGCCGATGACCTCCACCACGATGTCGATGTCACCGCGGGTGACCAGGCCGAGCGCTTCGTCGGTGAACAGCGCCGGGTCGACCGGGAGGTCGCCCCGGTCCCGTCCGGGCCGGCGTACGGCGATCCCGGCGAGCTCGAGTGGCACGCCCGCCCGCGCCGCGAGGTCGGACGCGTGCAGCGTGAGCAGGCGCGCCACCTCGCTGCCAACGACACCGCAGCCCAGCAGGGCGACCTTCAGTGACTCCATGCACTCAACTCCATGTCGCAAGCCTGTCAGACTCGGCGGACGATCGTGGCCGCTGGGCCGGGCGGGCTAGCCCACGTCGAGGGCGAGCAGGTCGGCGATGGTCTCCCGCCGCAGCAGCACCGAGGAGACCCTGTCGCGCACCGACACCACCGGCGGCCTCGGCAGATGGTTGTAGGAACTCGCCATCGACCGGCAGTAGGCGCCCGTGGCCGCGACGGCCAGCAGGTCCCCCGGCGCCAGATCCCCCGGCAACCACGCATCCTTGACCACGACGTCGCCGCTCTCGCAGTGCTTGCCGACCACCCGGGCCAGCATGGCCGGTGCGGTGGAGGACCGGGACGCGAGGGCGACGGTGTAGTCGGCGTCGTACAGGGCGGTGCGGATGTTGTCGCTCATCCCGCCGTCGACGGAGACGAAGGTCCGCAGCCCCGCGACCGGCTTGACGGTGCCCACCTCGTAGAGGGTGAACGCGCCCGGCCCGGCGATGGCGCGCCCCGGCTCGACCGCGAGCCGCGGCACGGCCAGCCCGTGGGCGGCGCACTCGCGCGAGACGATGCCGCGCAAGGCGGTCGCGATGTCGGCGACGTCGAGCGGGTCGTCGCCGGAGGTGTAGGCGATGCCGAGCCCGCCGCCCAGGTTCAGCTCGGCGAGTTCGATGCCGTGCTCGTCGCGGGTCCGGGCGAGCATCGCGACGACGCGGTGAGCGGCGACCTCGAAACCAGACGTGTCGAAGATTTGCGAACCGATGTGCGAGTGCAGTCCGACCAGGTGCAGGCCGGGGGTGGCCAGCACCCGGCGTACGGCCTCGCTGGCGTCGCCACCGGTCACCGAGAAGCCGAACTTCTGGTCCTCGTGCGCCGTCGCGATGAACTCGTGGGTGTGCGCCTCGACTCCTACCGTTGCTCGCACGAGAACTCTTTGGCGAGCACCGGATTGGTCAGCTAGGCGACCCAGGCGCGCGATCTCGTCGAAGGAGTCGACGACGACGCGCCCCACGCCCGCCTCCATCGCCGCGATCAGCTCGGCGTCGGACTTGTTGTTGCCGTGCATGACCAGCCGGTCTGCGGGGAAGCCGGCGCGCCGCGCCACCGCGAGCTCTCCCCCGGTGCACACGTCGAGACACAGGCCCTCCTCGTCGACCCACCGCGCGACGGTGGTGCACAGGAAAGCCTTGGCGGCGTAAAACACGTCCGCGTCGGGGAACGCGGCGCCGTAGCCGCGGCACCGGGTGCGGAAGTCGACCTCGTCGAGGACGAAGGCGGGGGTGCCGTGCTGTCGGGCCAGATCGCGTACGTCGATGCCGGCCGCCACCATGTGCCCTGCCTGGTCCCGGTCGACACCCATCGGCCATACCAGCGGGTCCAGCCGGTTCAGGTCGGGCGGCGGTCCCCCGCGGATCCCCTCGTGGTGCAGGTCGCCGTGCAGCGGACCGGCTGGGTGGGCACGCACCCGCGCAGATTAGCGAACGGTCGCCCCGGGCGCGGTCGCCGGCCGTAGCCCGAGACGGTCAGCACGAGGAAGGCGGTCAGGACGAGAGGGTCAGGACGAGAGGGGTCAGGACGAGAGGGTCAGGACTGGACGGGTCAGGACGAGGCGGGTCAGGACGAGGCGGTCAGGGCACGAGATAGGCGCTGTCGCGCAGGTCGGTGATCGCCATGTGCCCGGGTGCGTGCCCGATGGCGAAGGAGCAGCCGGACGCCATCACCGCCGCCTGGGGGGTGACACCGCAGGCCCAGAACACCGGCACCTCGCCGTCGCGCACCTCGACGGGGTCACCGAAGTCCGGCTCGGCGAGGTCCGCGATGCCCAGGGCGCCCGGGTCGCCGACGTGCAGCGGAGAGCCATGCACCGCGGGATAGCGCGAGGTGACCCGTACGGCGGTCGCCACCTGGTGCGCGGGGACCGGTCGCATCGAGACCACGAGAGGCCCGTGCAGGGCACCGGCGGTCCGGGTGGGGATCGACGTACGGAACATCGGCACGTTGCAGCCGGCCTCGAGGTGACGCACCGGGACTCCGGCCTCGATCAGCGCCGCCTCGAAGGTGAAGCTGCAGCCGATCAGGAAGGAGACGAGGTCGTCGCGCCAGTGCTCGGTCGCGTCGTCGACCTCTGCCACCAGCGCCCCGTCCCGGTAGACGCGGTAGGCGCCGAGGTCGGTGCGCAGGTCCCCGTCGAACACCGGCATCGACGTTGCCCCGATGTCGGACACCTCCAGGACGGGGCAGGGCTTCGGGTTGCGCTGGGCGAACAGCAACAGGTCGTAGGCGATCTCGCGGGGCACGGCGACAAGGTTGGCTTGCGTCCAGCCCGTGCACCAGCCGGCCGTCGGGACCCGCAGACCCGCGCGGAAGTGCGCCCGCGCCTCGGCCGGCGCCAGCGCCGCTGCCGGCCCCCCTGCCGGCCCCCCTGCCGGCCCCCCGCGCAACGTCCGAACATCCGTAGTCCATGGCGCACGCTTGTTCGGACGTTGTGAGGGGGGCGGTGAGGGGGGCGGTGAGGGGGGCGGTGAGGGATCAGTCACGGCCGACCCCGTTCCCGTCGTGGCACGCCCGGAATCCCGAACCGCACCTCGGTCCCCGGCCTGGCCTGCGCGGCCCGGTCGATGTCGTCCTCGAGGACCACGGCGACCACAGGGTAACCCCCGGTCACCGGGTGGTCGGCGAGGAACAGGACGGGCTGCCCGCTGGGCGGCACCTGGAGGGCGCCACTCACGACGCCCTCGCTGGGCAACTCATCCGCGCGCCGGCGAGAAAGCGAGGCCCCGGTGAGCCGCATCCCGACACGGTTGCTGTCCGGGCTCACCGCGTACGCCGTGCCCAGCAGCGCGTTGATCGCGTCCTCGGTGAACCAGTCGTCGCGCGGCCCGAGCGCCACCCGCAGCATCAGGTCCCCGTTGCTGGGCGGGACGACCGGCGCTGCGTCGACCACCGGGAAGTGCGCCGGTGCGAGGCCGACCGGGAGCACGTCGGCGACTGCCGGGCGCGGTGGCCCCAGACCGGAGAGCACGTCGGTCGACCGCGAGCCCAGCACGGGCGCGACATCGAGGCCGCCGCGCACCCCGACGTAGCTGCGCAGGCCGGCGACGGGCGTGCCCACCTCGAGCTCGGCCCCGTCATCGAGGTGCAGCACCGTGTTCAGCGGCGCGTCCCGCCCGCCGACCGTGACCGGGCCGACCGCCCCAGTGACGGCGACGACCAGGTCACCGACCGCCCGCAGGACCAGCCCGCCCAGGGTCGCCTCGAGGGCTGCGGTCGCCTCCGGGTTGCCGAGCAGCCGGTTGACTAGCCTCAGGCTGTCCCGGTCGGCCGCCCCGGACCGGCCCACGCCGAGCGCCGCCCAGCCCGGTCGCCCGAGGTCCTGCACGGTGGTGAGGGGTCCGGTCGCCAGGACCTCGAGGCCTTTCACCCGCCCTCCAGGAACCGCACCCGGACGCCCGGACGCAGCAGGGCCGGTGGATCGGCGCCGAGGTCCCACAACCGTGCCTCGGTCCGCCCGATGAGTTGCCAGCCGCCGGGCGACTCCTGCGGGTAGACCCCGCTGTAGGGCCCAGCGAGCCCCACCGACCCGGCGGGCACGCGCGTGCGTGGGTCGGTCCGGCGCGCCACCTCCGGCCAGGGGCCGTTCGGGACGAGGTAGCCGAAGCCGGGGGCGAAACCGGCGAAGGCGACCGTCCACTCCAGCCGCGTGTGGGCCGCCACCACCTCCGCCGCCGTACGGCCGGTCAGGCGCGCCACCTCCTGCAGGTCGGGCCCGTCGTAGACCACCTGCACCTGCACGAGCTCCCCCTCGGCCTGCCGGCCGGCTCCGGGCGGCAGCTCGCCGAGGGCCCGGCGCATAGTGCCCAGATCGGTGACGGAACGGTCGATGCGCACCAGCAACGTGCGCGCGGCAGGCACCAGGTCGGTCACCCCCTCGGGCGGTACGTCGCGCAGCGCGGCGTAGAGCGCGAGCACCGGCTCGAGGCCGTCGAGCTCGACGAGCAGTGCCGCGTCGCCGCAGGCGAGCACCCTCATCCGTTGCTCCGTACGTCGACGAAGCTCCGCGCCTCGACCCCGGCGAGGGCCAACGCGGCCCGCACGGCCCGGGCCATCTCCAGCGCGCCGGGGCTGTCGCCGTGCACGCACAACGACATCGCCTCGACGCCGACGACGGTGCCGTCGATCGCTACCACCTCGCGCTCGGTCGCGATGCGGACGCAGCGGCGCGCCACCTGCGCGGCGTCGTGCAGCACCGCACCCGGCTCCCGGCGCGACACCAGGGTGCCCTCGGGGGTGTAGGCACGGTCCGCGAAGGCCTCCGCGACCGCGGGCAGGCCGGCGGCGGCCGCGAGTTCGAGCCATCGTGACCTCGGCAGCCCCAGGACCGGCAGACTTCCTCCGTAGGAGAGCACCGCCGCGACGACCGCCGCGGCCTGCTCCTCGTGGTGCACGATCGTGTTGTAGAGCGCGCCGTGCGGCTTGACGTAGGCCACCCGGGTGCCGGCCATCCGCGCGAACGCGTCCAGCGCCCCGATCTGGTAGACGACGTCGTCGGCCAGCTCGCCTGGCTCGACGTCGATGAACCGCCGGCCGAACCCGGCCAGGTCCCGGTAGCCCACCTGAGCGCCGACCGCGACGCCGGCCGCCGCGGCGCGATCGCACACCCGCCGCATGATCGAGGGGTCTCCGGCGTGGAAGCCGCAGGCCACGTTGGCGCTGGTCACGACCTGGAGCAGGCCGTCGTCGTCGCCGAGGGTCCAGCTCCCGAACCCCTCGCCGAGGTCGCTGTTGAGGTCGATGCTCAGAACAGGTCTCCCAGGCTGGTGAGCGAGTTGTAGCCAAGGTAGATCGTCAGCCCCCACGCCAGCACTCCGATGACGACGAGCGTGCGGGGGTAGGCGTAGCCGCCCATCAGGTCGCGCCGCCTGGCCGCCACCCACAGCAGCAGGCCCAGCCCGACCGGCAGGATCAGCCCGTTGAACGCGCCCGCGAAGATGAGCAGCTTGACCGGCGTGGTCCCCGCGGCCAGGAACACGCTGGTCGAGACCACGATGAAGGCGCACACCACATAGCGCTCCCAGCGGGTCACCCAGCCGCCCAGGACCTTCAGGAACGACACCGACGTGTAGGACGCACCGATCACCGAGGTGACCGCCGCGGACCAGATCACCACGCCGAAGATCACCTTTCCGGCGGTGCCCAGCGCGTTCTGGAACGCCGAGGCCGCCGGGTTGGCCGGGTCGAGCCGGAAGCCCTGGCTGACCACCCCGAGGACGGCGAGGAACAGCAGCACCCGCATGACGGCGGTCAGGGCGACACCCAGGATCGAGCTGCGGGTGATCGCCCCGACGTACTCCTCGCCCTTGATGCCGTTGTCGACCAGGCGGTGGGCGCCGGCATAGACGATGTAGCCGCCCACGGTGCCGCCGATGAGCGTGGTGATCACCAGGAAGTCGACGGTGGCGGGCGCCACCGCCTGGCGCAGCGCCTCGCCGGCCGGCGGCTCGGTCTTGGCCACCACCCAGGCGGTGAGGACGATCATCACGAAGCCGAGCAGAACGACCACCCGGTCCATCGCGACGCCCGCGCGGCGCACGAGGAACACGGCCATCGCGACGGCCGCGGAGATCAGCGCGCCCAGCTTGACGTTCAGGCCGAAGATCGCGTTGAGGCCTAGCGAGCAGCCGGCGATGTTGCCGATGTTGAAGACCAGACCGCCAAGTACGTCGAGCGCAGCCAGCAGATAGCCGGCCCCCGGCACGACGCTGTTGGCGAGGTCCTGGGCCCGGCGGCCGGAGACTCCGACGATCCGCCAGACGTTGAGCTGGATCGCGATGTCGACGGCTACCGACGCGAGGATCGCGAAGGCGAAGGCCGCCTTGAGCTGGTCCGTGAACGTCGTGGTCTGGGTGATGAACCCCGGCCCGATGGCCGAGGTCGCCATCAGGAACATGGCCCCGAGAAAGGCGCCGCGACCGCTCTTCAGGACCGGCTCAGGCTCGGTCCACGCCGTGGCCCCAAGCGGTGCGCCCTCGGCCGGGCACTGGTGACTCACCTGGCCCTCCTCACATCCGCTCCGGGGCGCTCACCCCGAGCAACCGCAGGCCGTTGGCCAGCACGAGCCGGGTCGCCTCGACCAGCCACAGCCGGGCGTGGTGCAGGTCGGTGACCTCCTCGTCGCCGCGGGGCAGCACCCGGCACGCGTCGTAGAAGCGGTGGTAGGTGCCGGCCAGCTCTTCGACATAGCGCGCGACCCGATGCGGCTCGCGCAGCTCCGCCGCGGTCGCGATCACCCGGGGAAATTCCCCCAGCGCGCCGAGCAGGTCGCCCTCGCGCTCGTGGTCCAGCCGGCCGGCCGCCAGCGTCCCGCGCTCGAGCCCGAGCTCGGCGGCGTTGCGGAGCAGGCTGGCGATGCGGGCGTGGGCGTACTGCACGTAGAAGACCGGGTTGTCGCTGGTCTGGCGGACCAGCAGGTCGAGGTCGATGTCTAGCTGGGAGTCCGCGGAGGAGCGGATCAGCGCGTAGCGGGCGGCGTCCACCCCGACCGCCTCGACCAGGTCCTCCATGATGATGACCGTGCCGGCGCGCTTGCTCATCCGCACCGGCTGGCCGTCCTTGACCAGGTTCACCATCTGCCCGATCAGGATCTCGAGGTTTTCCCCTGGCGTGTCGCCGAAGCAGGCGCACATGGCCATCATCCGGCCGACGTAGCCGTGGTGGTCCGCGCCGAGCATGATGATGACCCGGTCGAAGCCGCGCTCGCGCTTGTCGAGGTAGTAGGCGAGGTCCCCCGAGATGTAGGCGCCCTCCCCGTCGCTCTTGATGACAACGCGGTCCTTGTCGTCGCCGAAGTCGGTGGTGCGCAGCCAGACGGCGCCGTCCAGCTCATAGATGCGGCCCTGCTCACGCAGCCGCGTGATCGCCCGGTCGACCGCACCGGACTCGTGCAGCGAGTTCTCGTGGAAGAAGACGTCGAAGTCGGTGCCGAAGTCGTGCAGGGTGCGCTTGATCTCGTCGAACATCAGCTGTACGCCGTCGTGGCGGAAGGTCTCCTGCGCGTCCGGCTCGGGCAGGCCCAGGACGTCGGGATGGGCGGCCACCACGGTCGCGGCGATCTCGTCGAGGTAAGCGCCGCCGTAGCCGTCCTCCGGCGGCTCCTCGCCTTTGGCCCGGGCCAGCAGGGACCGCGCGAAACGGTCGATCTGCGCGCCGTGGTCGTTGAAGTAGTACTCCCGGGTGACGTGGGCACCGGCGGATTGCAGGATCCGCCCGAGCGCGTCGCCGGCGGCGGCCCACCGGGTGCCGCCGAGGTGGATCGGCCCGGTCGGGTTGGCCGACACGAACTCCAGGTTGATCCGCTGGCCGGCCAGGGTCGACGTACGGCCGTAGTTGTCGCCCTGCTCCACGATGGTGCGGGCCAGCTCGCCCTGCGCAGCGGCGTCGAGGGTGATGTTGAGGAATCCCGGGCCCGCCACGTCCACCGTGGTCACGCCGGGGGTCTCGCGCAGGGGCTGGGCGATGACCTCCGCCACCTCGCGGGGCGGCCGGCCGGCGGGGCGGGCGAGCTGAAGCGCGAGATTGGTGGCGTAGTCGCCGTGCGCGCGCCCCTTGGACCGCTCAAGCTTGACCACGGTGGGCGGCTCGACGGTGAGCGCGCCGGAGTCGACCGCGGAGCGTACGGCGGCGAGGACGGCGTCGCTGAGCTCGGCTGGGGTCACCCCGTCAGGCTATCGGGCGCATTCAGGGCATCAGGCGTCGAGCCGGCCCCGTCACGAGGTGCGACGCTCCCGGGACGCCATCAGTTCCCGCACCGTGCGGATCAGGACGTCCGGGTCGAACGGCTTGGTGAGGTAGGCGTCGACCCCGGCCTCGACCCCACGGCGCAGGTCGACGTCTTGGGCGGCGGCGGAGACCATCACGATCTTGAGCTCACGGGTGCGGGCGTCGGCGCGCAGGCGCTGCACCGTCGCGAACCCGTCCAGCCTCGGCATGATGACGTCGATCGTCATGATGTGTGGACGCACGTCGTCGACCTTGTCCAGGGCGTCCTGTCCGTCGACGGCAGTGTAGACCTCGAAGCCCTCCATCTCGAGGTTGATGGTGATCAGCTCACGGATCACGGCACTGTCGTCGACAACGAGGATGCGGCCGAGCGACCCCGTCCTGTGCATCTCCATGCCCGCTCTGCCCGCCACTCAAGGTCCGTTGCCCCTGGCCCCTGTCGCCAGGATAGTTGACCGGTCGCGTCGGAGGGCGGGGAATGCGAGGACTGGTAGCCTTTCGCACTGCCCGAGCCCCCGTAGCTCAGGGGATAGAGCACCGCCCTCCGGAGGCGGTGGCGTAGGTTCGAATCCTACCGGGGGCACCCTCAAGAATCTGACCTGGCCTAAGATCTGACTGCGTAGGGCCCGCCCACCACGCACGCCAGCGAACACGAGCTCCTCGGGCGCCTTCCCTTGCACGTGATCCCTCAGCTCGGCGACCAGGAACCTGGGGATCGGCACCTCACGTCGCTCATGGCCCTTGGGAGTGCCCCCGCCAGTTCGCCCCAACGGACGCCGGTGTAGGCCAGGAACAGGACGATCAGGCGAGCCGCAGCGTTCTCCCTCTCGTCGCGGCGGCGGCGCTTACTGACCTCGCCCGGCTGAACGCACGCGTCGGCGAGCAAGGCCACCTGCCCTGTGGGTGAGGTATCGCTGCTCGGCCTTCACGACCTTGGGCAGGTTCACGCACCGGCCGGGTTGCGGACCAGACGCCCGTCCTGGACAGCGCTGGCCAGGATCAGCGAGAGCACCATCTTTACCCTCCCTGTGGGAGTACGACGTGTCCCCCGCCCTTGCTTGCTAGCTTGCCGTGGCTGAGGAGTCGGCCGCGCCCATCCTGGACGAGCAGCGAGGACCCACCGATCCCCAACGCGATCTTGTAGTAGTCCTCGTCACTGCGCCGGATCAGCGACGGGATGCGGTCGAAGCGGTGCGCGCTGGCCCGGATCCGGCGAAGCTGCACGCCACCTACCGAGGCGGCGAGGACACGACCGCTGAGGTCCTCGGTGAGCGGTTCGACGGTCATCGGCACGAACTGGTCACAGACAACTTGCCGCCACCAGTCAGGCCGCTCAGCAGCGGGAAAGCTCGCGCGTCGATCTTGGTGGGCGCTGCTGGCTCCCCTTCAGAGACTCCGCGGATGTAGCCGCCGCCCTGCACAGGTTCCTACGGCTGTGACGGCACCGTCAAGGCCCGGATAGCGGCACGCAAGACAGCCGCGTTGCGCCGCGCTGACATGGAGACACGAGCGGTCGACCACGCGGTCCAGCAGGGCGACAGTTCCGGTCTGGAGGGCTTCGACAGCACCGACGCCGCCGACACGTTCACCGGTTCCAGCGTGCACACCAGTTGCATAGGGGGACGGGTCGTGGGTGGGCGACCCGGCAGCTGGGCGGCACCGGGTGGACTGGACGAACTGGACGGCATGAGGGGCGCCGGTCTGGGAAGTGGCGCGCTGGGCGGTGGCTGGCTGGGCGGTGGCTGGCTGGGCGGTGGCTGGCCATCCCCGACGCGGCTGACGCCGACGCGGCTGACGCCGTCCAGGTCTTCCTGCCGCGCGACGTGCCGCTCGGCGGCCCTCGGGCGATGACTGTGCGGCGGACGCTGCCGCAGCGCGCGCGTTCCATGATCGGCGCCTGGTGCTTCGCCGACCTCTACGGCCCCCACGACGTGGCTCTGACCGGCGGGATGGACATCGCCCCGCACCCGCACACCGGCCTGCAGACGGTGAGCTGGCTTTTGCCGGCGAGATCGAGCACCGGGACAGCCTCGGGAGCCGCGCGATGATCCGGCCCGGCGAGGTCAATCTGATGACCGCTGGTCACGGCATCTGCCATTCCGAGGTCTCGACGCCGACCACGACCCTGCTTCATGGGGTGCAGCTCTGGGTGGCGCTGCTCGACGGCCACCTGCACACGCCGCGCGACTTCAAGCACCACGTTCCCGAGCCGGTCGAGCTCCACGGCGCCGTGGCGCGGGTATTCCTCGGCTGCCTCTGCGGGAGAACCTCGCCGGGGCGAACATTCACCCCACTGCTGGGAGCCGAGCTCGTGCTCGATCCCGGCACGATCGTCGGCCTGGACGTCGATCCCGCCTTCGAGCACGGGGTGTTGATGGCTCGCATCCGGCCGCGAAGCCGGCACTGACCTACTCGCCGGTCACCAGCCAGCGAATGTCCGACACCACCGCGTCAGGGTCGCGCAGGTGACCCTCGCCGTCGTTGATGACCACCTCGGCTCCGGGCACGTGACGGGCCAGCCAGGCCCCGTGGGCCGCGGGGACCAGAACGTCCTTGGCGCCGTAGCGAACCTGCACCTGCGCCGCGATCTCGGCCAGGTCAAAGCCCCACGGTCGGGTGAAGGCCAGGTCGTCGTCGACCCATCCCCAGACGCCGCCGCGCGCCAGGTCCGCAGTGGTTTCCCTGATCACCGCAGCCATCTCCGGGCGCCCGAGGACGGCACGGTCGGCCTCGTCCAACGTCCAGTCGTCCCCGAGAACCTTCGACGGATCCTTCGCCACCCGCTCGACGGTCTCGCTCAGCTCACGTTCCAGTTCACCCGCGAGCATCTCTTCGCCCTGCAACGCCCAGCCGAACTCCGTGACGTTGAGGGGGTCCATGCCGGCGAAGAAGTCCAAGTCCTCGACGCCGTACGGCGCCACCCCGACGTCGCAGCGGGCCCGCACCACCCGGTCGCCGAGGCGCGCGGCCACCGCCAGACTGTGCGGACCGCCGCCCGAACCGCCGGTCACCGCGAACCGGGCGATCCCCAGGTGATCCGCCAGCGCGGCGACGTCGGACACGCAGTCGACCACCGACCGACCCGGCTGGCGGTCCGAACCGCCGTAGCCCGGCCGGTCGTAGGTGATGATTGCGCGCCGCAACGATGACCAGGCCCCGGCCGTTCGGGTCCCGGTGCTGCGCCCGTCGAATCGGGAGGAGCGGACTGCCGTCCCGGACGGCCAACCGGATGGCCTGATCGTGCAGCGCGATCGAGAGCTCGATGTCCGTGCCGGCGTGTCGGCCAGCATCAGGTGCTCGGCCAGCGGCTGGAGGCGGAGCGCCTCGAGCAGTCGTGGATCCCGGCAGACCACCGCGACCGGCGGCCCGCGACGAGGGCGACCCTGCGGGTCACGACGAGATCCCCACCCGCGACGGCAGAAGTGGCAGGGACGTGACCGGGCCTGCGCAGTGAGGGGGACCACTTTGGTCGTCCAGCCGAAACCCAGGAGGAGCCACCGGGATGGGCCGGGCGACACCGGAACAAGCCAACGCCACCAGGGTCGAGGAAGCGCAGTCACCGCGAACGTACACCCATACGCGGCTCTGCCCGACCGCCCCAGAACTCTCGCCACACGCTCCGGTTAGCCGACAGCGCCGCCCAGCACGAGACCCAGCAGGTAGGTCACCGCGGCGGCGCCGGCGCCGATCGCGAGCTGCCGAAACGCGCGGCGGGTGGGTGGCCCGCCGGACAGGATGCCGACCGTCCCGCCGGTGAACAGCAGAGCCATCCCGACCAGGACCGAAGCCGCGACGAGGGCGGCTGCGCCGGTCAGACCGACCAGAAAGGGTAGGACGGGCACCGTCGCGCCCGAAGCGAAGAACGCGAAGCTGGACAGGGCCGCTCCCATCCCCGTGCCGACGATGTCGTGGGAGCTGTCGCCCGGGTGACCCAGGTCGTGGTCGTCGGGATGGCGGTCGAGCTGCGCGGCGGCGGCCGCCGCCGCCGCCTCGACCGGCATGCCCCGTGCCCGGTAGACCAGCGCCAGCTCGTTGGCGTCGATGTCCAGCTGCGGCAACGCGTCACTGGCGGCGGTGCCTGGGGCCGATGCGGCGAGCAGCTCGCGCTGGGAACGCACCGAGATGTACTCCCCGGCCGCCATCGACAGGGCACCGGCGAGCAGCCCGGCCAGCGCGGTGAGCAGGATCGTGTGGTTGTCCGCCCCGCCGGCGCTGACGCCCAGCACCAGGGACACGTTGCTCACCAGGCCGTCGTTGACCCCGAAGACGGCTGCCCGAAAGGTGCCCGACACCCGGGAGCGACCCCTGGCGGCGAGCCCGCGAACCACCTCGGCGTGGACTTGCTCGTCGGCAGCCATTGCGGGAGTGGCGTCCAGGTCGCTGTCGTTGGGGGACCGGGTCTCGGCGCGCTGCACCAGAGCCAGCACGAACACCGAGCCCACGTGGCGCGCCAGAAAGGACAGCAGCCGCGTCTGCAGCCCGCCGCGCAGCGGCCTTCCGATCTCGTCGCCGAGCAGGCGCTCCCAGTGGGCGGCATGGCGCTCCTCCGCGTCGGCCAACCCCAACAGGATCTCCCGCTCCTCACCATCCCGCCGGGCCGCCAGCTGGCGGTAGACGACGCCCTCGGCGCGCTCGTCGGCGAGACGGCGCCGCCACCGGCGCACGGTGCGTGACCGGCGCCCGGTCGGTGCGGGGTCGCGGGGTTCGACGACGTCCCTGCCGGTGCTCACACTGTCGTGTCGAGCCATCGGCAACTCCGCTTCACCATGGTCTGAGTGTGCCCGGCGCATGTGCCATGTAAAGACAGGGCCGTCTCACCGACTCATCGATAGGACATCCGTCCTCGTGGCCACTCAGGAGGATCCACCCCCATGCGTCGTACCCGCACCGCTCTCGCCCTTCTCTCTGCCGCCCTCGTGGGCGTCTCCCTGACCGCCGTTCCGGCGGTCGCCTCGACGGACGCGCGGGTGACGGTCCCCGGCGTCACCGTCTCCGGTCACTCGGCGACCTTTCCGCTGCGGGCGGGGCGGACTGAGGCAGGCGCTCCGTTCTGGTACGTCGCTATCGAGGCCTCCTCGGGCGACGCCGCCAAGCAGTTCAAGGTCGGGGAGGTGCACAAGCTGGCCAATGCCGCGGGCACCGCTGCGGTCCAGCCGGGGCGCCTCGTGTCCGGGGTCCTCGTGGTCAGCGGAACCGTCGACTTCGCCCCCGTCCACCGCGTGGTCGGGACAGCCGGGACGGGATTTCCCCCGGTGGAGTTCCAGGCAGGCAGCAAGGCCGACGCGACCTACAGCCCGCTGGTCGAGCTGCCCAACGGCTCGGTGCTCAACGCACCGATCGTCGCGAATGCGACCGGGCGCCACGACAAGGTCAACTCCCTGGACGAGCAGCGTCGCACGGTCAACCTCGAGCTCACCGACGGCTTCTCCCGGACCCACGCCGTGCGCTATCTGTCCACCGACGCGTCCGACCCGCTCGCGGCCGCACTCGAGGGCTCGACCTTCGTCTCGAGACTGAACCGCGCGCCGTCCGCCGGTGACGACTCCACCCACTCTGCCCGCGCATCGCTGGCCGCGTTCGTCAACGGACCGACAGGGGCCGCTAACCCGCAGCGGCAGGGCATCAACTCCGCGCTGCTGGGTCAGGGCGACCCGCTCAACGTGCTGGCCTGGCTGCCGGGCCAGGGCCGCTACAGCCCGCTGTGGGACGTTCACCTGACCGCGTGGGCACCGGGCACTGCGCCACACCGGGTGACCCGCTTCGCCGACGTCGAGGACCTGGCCGGCGCAGGCTCGGTCACGGCTCCGGACGGCTCCCCCTGGAAGGCAAACGACATCATCGTCAACTGCCCGATCATCGCTGTCAGCTGAGCATCACGCTGCGCTGAGCGCGGCGGTGAGCGGGGCGATGTGGGCGGCGCTCACCCGACAGCAGCCGCCGACCCAGCGGGCTCCAGCCTCGACCCAGCGGACCGCGTCCGCCGGGTCGAGGCCCACGCCCGTTCCGGGCAGCCACGCCCGGGCCTGGGCGTCCCAGGCCTCGCCGCTGTTGGGGTAGGCCACCACGGGCTTGCCCGACGCCTCTGCCGCGGCGACGACCAGCTCCTGCACGTGGTGCGGCGCCGTGCAGTTGACCCCGACCGCCACCACCCGGTCGTTGCCGGCGGCCAGCCCGAAGGCGGCCGCCACCTCGTCGCCGCGACGGGTGCGGTGTCCGTCGGCGCAGCTGAAGCTGAGCCATGCCGACGTGCCGGCCGGGAACCCTCCCAGCAGGTCGAGCAGCACGATCGCCTCCTGCACGGAAGGCACCGTCTCCAGGGCGAGCAGATCCGCGCCGGCATCCACGAGAATCTCCATCCGCTCCTGGTGAAACGCCCGCAGGGTGGCGTCATCGACCCCGTAGTCACCGGTGTACTCCGAGCCGTCGGCGAGCATCGCGCCATAGGGGCCGACCGATGCGGCCACAAGCAGGTCACCGGGAGCGAGGTCGCCGCCGGCGGCGCGCACCTCCTCGACGTACGTCGACCTCGCCCGCGCCGCGAGGCGCACGCTGTCGCGCATCAGCCCCGCCGCCAGGGCGCGGCCGATGCCCCTCCGGGCGAAACCCTCGAAGCTGGCCTGGTAGCTCGCGGTCGTGGCGACCCGGGCACCGCTGCGAAAGAAGTCGAGGTGGGTGGCGACGATCTCCTCAGGCGCCTCGGCCAGCAGCCGGGCCGACCACAGCTCGTCGGACAGGTCGTGCCCGCGGCGCTCGAGCGCGGTGGCCAGGCCGCCGTCCAGCACGGTGACGGCGGGACGGGCGGCTTCTCCTGCGTCGGTGCTCACCCCCCATCTCTATCCTGATTTCGTCCGGCCGGGCTCGGAAAACGGGCGGTGATGCACACCTCGGGGCAGGCCTACCCGATGGCGTTCCAGGCCGGCGGGCCGCACGCGCAGGACCGCGCGCTGGTGTTGGGCTGCAACACGTTCCCGACATGGATCTCCTACCCGGGCCTGTTCGCGAGCCTGGTCAACGGAAATCCGGTCGTCGTCAAGCCGCATCCCAACGCGATCCCGCCGCTGGCCATCACGGTGGCGATCGCCCGCGAGGTGCTGGTCGAGGTCGGCTTCTCCCTGACCTGGTCACCCTCGCGGCCGAGCAGGCGGGCGAGGGCCTGGCCAAGACCCTGGCTCTGCACTCCGAGGTCGCCGTGATCGACTACACCGGGTCGACCGGCTTCGGGGTCTAGCTGGAGCGCAACGCCCACCAGGCGGCGGTGTTCACGGAGAAAGCCGAGGTGAACACCGTTGTGGTCGACTCGACCGACGACTACCGCGGGATGCCGGCCAAACTGGCGTTCTCGCTGTCGCTCTACAGCGGCCAGATGTGCACCACCCCGCAGAACCTGCTGGTCCCGCGCGAAGGAATCACCGCCGACGGCGAGCACAGGTCGGTCGAGGAGTTCGCGCGCGACCTCGCCGGCGCCGTCGACGGCCTGCTCGGGGACGACGCGCGGGCCACAGCGTTGCTCGGCGCGATCGTAAACGCCGGCGTGGGCGAGCGACTGGATGCTGCGTCGTCGTACGGCGAGGTGGTGCTGGCCTCCCGGCGGGTCAAGCATCCGGAGTTCCCCGGCGCCGTCGTGCGCACGCCGGCGGTGGTGCGCCTGGACGTCAAGGACAGCGAGATCTACCTGCAGGAGTGTTTCGGGCCGGTGTCCTTCCTCGTCACCACCGACGGCACGGAGCAGTCCGTGGCCCTGCTGCGCGACACGGCGCGCGAGCACGGCGCTATCACGGCGGCGGTCTACTCCACCGACGACGCGGTCCTTGACGCCGCGGAATCGGCAGCGTTGGACGCCGGGGTCGCGTTGTGCGGCAGGGGTCGGCGCGGCCACGATGCGGTCGCGCTCGATAGCCGCCGCGCCCTCCTGACGGGTCAAGTCCCGGGCGCAACCCGCCGACACTCATCGAGAGCGCGCCCCGGCAGGGGAGGTCGCGCCACCTCGACGAGAGACGCAGATGCCAGCACGACGTACGGCGAGCCGGCGCGCGGCGTTCCTTGCTTGCGCCCTCGTCGCGTTGCTCGCGCCGGCGTCGACCGGCATCCCCGCGGCGCAGGGCGCGGGGGGCCCGTCCCCGACTCGAACTGCCGCTGCCCGACCGGCTGCCCGACCCGCTGCCCGACCGGCTGCCCGACCCGCTGCGCAGGGCGCGGGAGCCCTGTCCCCGACCCGACCCGCGCCCGTGGCCGGTCTCGCCGGTCTCGCCGGCATCCGGGCCGACCTGGCCGAGTCCTCGCACGCGATGGTTGCCGCTGCGACTCAGCTGAGCAGTGCCCGGCACGACCTTCCCGGCGCCCGGATCGCCGCCACGTCGGCGCGCCACCGGCTCACGGCGGCGAGGTCCGCCGAGGCGCGAACGGCCGCGAGTCGCGGCCGGGCACAGGCCGACTACATGCTGGCCAGCCAGGGCTCGGACCGGTCCGGCGCCCTGGTCAACACGCAGCGGGCCCAGCTCGGCCGGTTCGCCCGCGCGGCCTACCAGCGTGGCGGCCCGATTGCGGACGTGTCCCTGCTCCTCGAAGCCAGCTCTCCGGCGGAGTTCACCGAGCGACTCGTCGTCCTGGATTCGATCGCGTCCTCGCAGCGCGCCGCCCTCGCGGACGTGCAGGACGCCCAGTCATTGGTCGATGGGCAGGCGACCAACCTTTCCCGGGTCCGTGACCGGCTAGCCGCGGTGCACCGTCGAGCCCTGGCGCAGGTGGAGGCGGTGGCTCGATTGACCGACCAGTCGGTGGCCGCCGAACGCCGGGTGACCGCGTTGGTCGCCACCGAGACCAGGGCCCTGGCCGACGCCGCGGCCGCCCGCGCGGACGATGAGCGGCGCCTCGCGGAGTTCGGCAAGGTGTCGACCGGATTGCAGACCCAGCTCGCGCACAACGCTCAGTCGGCCCTCGGGACCGACGGGGCCCGAGCCGGCGCGTCCTACGGCGTAACGCCTGGCGTCCTGACCTGGCCGGTGGTCGCCCCCATCACCTCTCCCTTCGGCATGCGGGTGCACCCGATCACCGGGGTGCGCAAGCTGCACACGGGCACCGACCTCGGCGCGCGCTGCGGCACCCAGATCCACGTCGCCCGCGCCGGAGTGGTCGTCTCTGCCGGGTTCAACCGGGCTTACGGCTGGCGCACGGTCGTGTCCCACGGCGTGGTCGGCGGGGCGCTGCTGACGACGACGTACAACCACCAGCAGGGTCTGGGCGTCGTCGCGGGCCAGAACCTCGCAGCGGGCGAGGTGATCGGTGTCGTCGGGACGACGGGCTACTCCACCGGCTGTCACCTGCATGTCGAGCTGATCGTCAACAGCGACTTCGTCGACCCGGCACCTTGGTTCGTCGGCTGAGTTGGCGACCGTCCCCACAATCCCCGCCTCGATCAAGCAAGAGCGGGCACGGCCCCCGCCCCCGCCCCCGCCCCCGCCCCCGCCCCCGCGCGCGCCCCCGGCCCCCCGCGCGCGCCCCCGGCCCCCCGCGCCCGCTCACGCTCCCGCTCCCTGCCCCCGCACCCGCGGGAACAGCCATCCGGAGAGTCGGGTCGAGTCGGGTCGGGTCGAGTCGGGTCGAGTCCGGTCGCCCGGGTCCGCTCGGCAGCCGAGACGTTCCCGACCGGCAGGTGAGATTCCGCTCGCCTACGAGGTGAAAAGTAGGCGGACAAGGGGTCGACACCTCGGCAGGGTGCTTGCACATGCGCGCGCGTTCGAGGCGCGGCCGCCATTGGGGAACGTGGTGGGCCGGAGGTGGACGCTGGTGGTGGTGCAGGTCGTGCTGATGGTGGTGCTGATGGTGGTGCTGATGGTGGTGATGGTACTGCTGGTGCTGGTGGTGGCATTGGTCGTGGTGATGGGTGAATGTGGCGAGGTTGGCTGGGGAAATCTCTCGGGACCTTCGTTCGTTGTGCCGAGGTGCAGCTAGCGACGGAAGGTGCGATGACACCCAAGAACCCCGTGACACCCAAGAACCCCGTAGTGACCGAGTTTGCCCCTACCGATGACTCGGGTGCAGACGCGACCCCGGCGACCGGCGCGGACGACCTGGACCGCGAAGCTGGCGCCCCCGACCTGATCCGCCTCTACCTGGACGACATCGGCAAGTCACCGCTGCTGGACGCCGCGACCGAGGTCGACCTGGCCCGCCGGATCGAAGCCGGCCTCTACGCGCGACACCTGCTCGACGACCTCGGTGACGGCCGCGCGGTCAAGCTCGAGGGAGTTCGCAAGGTGGCCCGGGCGACCGAGCTAGCGACTCTTGTCGCCGACGGAGATGCCGCCAAGCGCATCTTCATCCGGGCCAACCTGCGGCTCGTCGTGTCCCTGGCCCGCCGCTACACCCGCGCATCCATGCCCCTGCTCGACCTGATCCAGGAGGGCAACGTCGGCCTCGTGCGCGCGGTGGAGAAATTCGACTACGCCAAGGGCTTCAAGTTCTCGACCTACGCGACATGGTGGATCCGCCAGACCATCGGCCGGGCGATCGCCGAACAGAGCCGGGTCGTGCGCCTGCCGGTGCACCAGGTCGAGAAGCTGAGCCGCCTGGGCCGCGCCCGGCGCGACCTCGGGGCCACCCTGGGCCGGGACGCGACCGACGAGGAGGTCGCCGCCGAGATGGGCGTGGACGTCTCGTTCATCGCCGAGCTCGACTCCATCTCGCGCACGACCGCAAGCCTCGACGCGCTCGTCGGAGACGACGGTGGCACCACGCTCGGAGATCTCTTCGACGCCGCCGACCCCGGGCCCGAGGACCTCGTCCTCGAGCAAGCGTCTCGCGAGCACCTCAGCAACCTGATCGCCTCTCTCACCGCCCGCGAGGCCGACGTCATCCGGTCCCGCTACGGCCTGCGCGACGGCCGCCGCGCCACCTACGAGGAGATCGCTAGGCGGCACGGCGTCTCCCGGGAGCGGGCCCGGCAGATCGAACGCGAGGCCCTGGTCCAGCTCCGCGAAGGGGTCCGCGAGGCGTCCTGACTCACCGGGACGCCCATGGCGTCCACACCGCGCCCGTCGCCGGGCCGGCCGCGTCGCGATCGCCCTGACTCACCGGGACGCCCGCCGCTGGCTAGTCTCCCGGTCATGGCAGCGTCCACGACCGTGGGCTACTCCGGCACGCCGCTGCCCCGCAAACTCGGCATCCGGCCCGGCCACCGGGTGCTGCTCTCCGGCGCGCCGGAGCCGTTCGAGCTCGGCGAACTGCCCGGCGTGGAGCTGCACCGACGGCCGGGCCGCTCGCCGTACGACGTGATTCTTGCCTTCTGCCCCGACCGGCGCACGCTCGTACGCCGGTTCGAACCGCTGTCCCGCCGGCTGGTGGCCAACGGCGGGCTGTGGGTCGCGTGGCCCAAGCAGTCCAGCGGCATCGCCACCGACCTCGACGGGAACCTGGCCCGTGACCACGGTCTCGCGATCGGGCTGGTCGACAATAAAGTCTGCGCTATCGACGAGACGTGGTCGGGTCTGCGCTTCGTGGTGCGGCTGCGCGACCGCCGCGGATAGCGTGCCACCCATGCCTGATCCGTCGTCCCGGCCCCAAACCACAGCCACCCTGCCAGCCCGCGCCGACGTGGTCGTCGTCGGCGCCGGGCACAACGGCCTGGTGTCGGCTACCCTGCTCGCCCGCGCCGGGCTCGACGTTCTCGTTCTTGAGGCCGCCGACACCCTGGGCGGCGCGACCCGCACCGAGCGGCCGTTCGCCACGGTGCCCGACCTCGCCCAGTCGACCGGTTCCTACCTGCTGGGGCTGATGCCCCCGGAGATCATCGCGATCATGGACGTCGACCTGCCGGTGCTGCGCCGCGACCCGCACTACTTCCTGCCCACCGGCGCCGCCCCCGGATCGCCCTACCTGCTCTTCGGCTCGGACCGCGACGCCACCCGCGCGCAGATGGCGGCCTTCTTCCCGGCCGCCGACTTCACCGCCGACCAGGCCCTTCAGGCCGAGGTCGCTCAGCTTCGAGACGATCTCGGCCCGGCCTGGCTGGCCGAACCTCTCACCGTCGAGGGCACTGCCGATCGCTACGTTCGACCCGCCCTGCAACAAGTTTTCATCGACCTGTGTCGGGGCTCGGTCGCCGACTATCTCGACCGGTTCGGCTTCCAGACCCAACTTCTGCCCGCGATGTACGCCGTCACCGACGGGATCTCGGGGCTCACGGCCGGCCCCGACACCCCCGGATCGGGGCACAACTTCCTCGCCCACAACATGTGCCGGCTGCCCGGCTCCGACGGCACCTGGATGATCGTGCGCGGCGGCATGGGCACCGTGTCGGGGCTGTTCGCGGACGCGGCGCGGGCGGCCGGGGCGCTCGTGACCGCGTCCGCGCCGGTCGCCGCGATTAGCTACGACGACGGCGCGGCGTCCGGCGTGCGCCTCGAAGACGGTCGTGAGGTGGCCGCCCGGGTGGTGCTCGGCGCCTGCGACCCGTTCCGCCTGGCCGCGCTGATCGGGCCTGATCGCCTGCCACCGGACCTGGACCAGCGCCTCTCCCGGATCCGTAAGAACGGCACGACCATGAAGGTGAACCTGGCCCTGCGCGACCTGCCCCGATTCACCTGCCTGCCCCCGGAGACCGCGTCACCGTTCGGCTCCACCATCCACCTGCTGCCCGACGCGCTCGGGCGGCCGATGGACGCCGTGCGCGCGATGTGGGCCGACGTCCAGGCCGGCCGGGTGCCGGACCGCCCCACGATCGAGTGGTACGTCCACACCACCGTCGACCCGTCGCTTCAGGACAGCGCCGGCCACCACTCCTCGGCGCTGTTCGTGCAGTCGGTTCCCTACCAGCCGGCGGACGGCACCTGGGAGGACCTGCTCCCCCGCTACGTCGAGCGGCTGCTGGCCATCTGCGACGAGTTCGCGCCGGGCACGACCGACCTCGTCGCCGACACATTCCCGTTGACCCCGCAGGGGATCGAACGGCACTTCGGCATCACCGGCGGCCACATCCATCACGTCGACAACGGCACCGCGTTCGCCGACCGGATGCCCTACTCGACCGGAGTCGAGGGCGTCTACGCCGGCTCGGCCGGCTGCCACCCCGCCGGCTCGGTCGTCGGCGCGGCCGGCCACAACGCGGCTCAGCGGATCCTGGCCGACCTCGGGCGTCCGGTCGCCACGGCGCCCGCCACATGAGTATCACCGTCGAGGGCCTCAGCAAGAGCTTCGGCACCGTTCGCGCCGTGGACGACCTGTCCTTCAGCACGTCCGCAGGTCGGGTGACCGGCTTCCTCGGGCCGAACGGCGCGGGCAAGACGACGACGCTGCGGATGCTGCTCGGCCTGGTCACGCCCACCGCGGGCAAGGCGCTGGTCGAGGGCCGGTCCTACGCCGACCTCGTCCAGCCCCTTCGCGTCGTCGGTGCCGCTCTCGAGTCCTCCGACTTCCATCCCGGGCGGTCCGCGCGCAACCACCTGCGGGTGATCGCGACCGCCGGCGAGCTCGAGCCGGCCCGGGTGGATGAGGTCCTGGAGTTGGTCGGCCTGGCCGAGGCCGCGGACCGCCGCGCCGGCCAGTTCTCGCTGGGCATGCGCCAGCGGCTCGCACTCGCTGCGGCCCTGCTCGGCGACCCCCGGGTGCTGGTCCTGGACGAGCCGGCGAACGGACTGGACCCCGAGGGCATCGCCTGGCTGCGCCAGTTCCTGCGCCACCTGGCCGGCCAGGGCCGTACCGTGCTGGTGTCCAGCCACGTTCTCTCCGAGGTGCAGCAGACGGTCGACGACGTCGTGATCATCACCCGCGGCCGGCTGGTACGCCAGGCTTCGCTCGCCGAGCTGGACGACCCGGCCGCCCGCGGCACCGTCGTGCGGACCCCAAGCCCCGACTCGCTGCACGCCGCGCTGGCCGCGGCCGGGCTGGCGGGCGCGGCGCCGACCGGTGACGGAGGCTGGGTGGTTGCCGCGGCCACCCCGCAGTCGGTCGGCGCGGCTGCCTTCGCGGGTGGCGTCGAACTGCACCAGCTGACCGCGCAGGAGTCCGACCTCGAGCGCACCTTCCTCGAGCTGACCGGCGACGGCTCATGACCGCCCTGCTGCGGGCCGAGATCCTCAAGGTGCACACCACCAAGATGTGGTGGGGACTGCTCGCCGGGGCCTGCGCGCTCACCGCCTTCCAGGGCCTGATCACCGCGCTCACCGCC
>JBBRHF010000003.1:0-54893 GCA_038223055.1 Actinomycetes bacterium
CCGTGGCGACCAGCGGCACTCCGGTCGGTGATGTCCCCCGGATGCAGACCCTCAGCCGTGTGGGCATCACCTACCTCGCCGGCGGCGCCCTCTTCGGCGTCGCGCTCCTCCGGGCAGGAGTTCTCGCCCGGTGGGCCGCAGCCCTCCTCGCTGTGAGCACCGTCGCCACCGCCGCGCTCGCCGTCCTGCCGGAGTCGTTCGACCGGCCCATGGCCGTCCCCGAAGGCGTTGCCCTCATCGGTCTCGGCATCTCCCTGTGGCGCGACCAGCGGAAGACCGCCGCGGCTCCCGTCCTGCAGACCGCTGCCGGCGAGCAGCTCGCAGTCCGATGAACACCCAACACACGACCCCCCCGGCCAGCCAGCCCGCCACGCCGCAGGCAACGCCGTCAAGGGGGGGCCACCGGGACCGGCCACGCAGCTGGTCGGTCCCAGCCGCCTTAGTCGCGCTGTCGGCCATCCCGCTGACGGCCGGGATGCTGCGGCTGGTCCAACTCGCCGGCGGCCCCGCGATCATGCCGGTCGACCACCGGTTCGCCGGCTTCACGCTGCCCCTCGTGCTCCACATCATCGGCGCCACCATCTACGCGCTGGTCGGCGCGTTCCAGTTCGTTCCCCGGTTCCGTCGCCGGCACCTGGCCTGGCATCGGCGCGCCGGACGGATTCTCACCTTCGCCGGGCTGATGGTCGCCGGATCGGCGCTGTGGATGACGCTGCTCTACGTGCCGCAACCCGGCACCGGTCACGTTCTGTACGTGCTGCGCATGGGCTTCGGGTCCGCTATGGCCGCCTGCCTGATTCTGGGCGTCACCGCCATCCGTCACCGTGACATCGCCGCCCACCGCGCCTGGATGGTCCGCGCCTACGCCATCGCACTGGCTGCCGGCACGCAGGCCTTCACCGAGGGCATCGGCGGTGCCGCCTTCGGCACTGGTGAACTCCGGGGGGACCTCGCCAAAGGAGCCGGCTGGGCGATCAACCTTGCGGTCGCCGAGCGGGTCATCCGCCGATCGACCACGCCTCGCAGGCGGCGTGGCCACATCTCACAACCCACCGCAGAGACATTCCCCGCAGGCGCACCGTCATGACCACCCCCCCCAACTTCACTCGAGCCGCCGAACCGCCCATCACCTACGAGTTCCGCCTTTCCGGCCACCTCGACGATCACTGGTCGGACTGGTTCGGTGGCCACACCCTCGTCCGCAACGACGACGCGTCGACCACGCTCACCGTCGAGGTTGCGGACCAAGCCCATTTGCACGGACTTCTCGGTCGTGTTCGCGACCTCGGGGTCACCCTGCTCTCGCTCAACCGCGTCGGTGCCGCGGCCGACGCGTCGAGAGAGCGCGTTGACTCACGAGAGATGCCCGCGTGGGTGGGGTCGTTGCCTCGTCTGAGAATGTCCGCGTGCGGCGTGTCTGCCGGGCTGGCTCGGCCGGTTCGGATAGGGCCGGTCGATGGGACTGACTATGGGACAACGCAAGGCTGTTACCAAGGCTAGGCTGTCGCACGTGATGATCTTGCGCTCCTGGTTGATACATGGGTGACCTTCGAGACGGCGTGCTCCGACGTTCTGACCGAGGAGGCTGAGACGGCGTGTTGAGCCTGAATCCGTGGACCGACCTCGGTGCTGGTCCTGTTTCTGGTGGGGGTTGTGCGGCATGGGGGGCGGTGATTCTGCTGGCTGCGCCAGCTTTTCCACCCTGGGCTTCCGGTCGCGCCTGGGCGGGCGCTGGGTGGGGTCAGTCCGTTGCGGGCGGGGCGCCCCCGGTGGAGAACACGGCGTCCCACACGTAGGGTGGCGCCGCGGGCCAAATGGCGACCCCGGCGAGGTTCCGGCCGCGCGTAACAGGTTGCTTGGCCCGCTCGCCTGAACCTTGCCAAAGCCTAGTGCAGGCTGGGACGAACCCCCTGGGGGGATTAGTACCAAGGTTCGATGGTGCGTCGACCATTCGCTTGGCCACAATGAATTGCGTCCGCAGGTTGCTCACGCAAGCGCCCCAGGCGCGGTCGAACAGAGGAAATCCCATGAATGCTCCTTCAGTCTTTCTGACCCGAGCCAACGACGGGTCTGAGGTGTCCACGGTGGAGCCATTGGATTCCCGCCGCCTTGGCGCGGCCAAGTCGGCCTACACGACCAGGTTCGTGGCCGACCTAATCGAGGCCGACCCTCACGGTTATGGGCTGCTTACCGGCAAGCACCTCGTTCCCCACGCCGGCGACGTGGTGCTGGCCCGGGTGTGCAAATTGGGCCAGCATGTCGCGATCATGCGTCCCGACGGGCGCCGGGCGATGCTGTTCGATGGTGACGAGATCCTGGTCGCTTATGGTGACCGATACGCCCCCGACCAGTTCGAGGGCGAGGTCCCCGACGATCTGGGCCGCACACATCTACTCGCGGCCGGGGGGCTGGCCGGGACAGTGATCTCGGCGCACTCGTCGATGAAGGCGCCAACCCAGATCGAGCCCCTGGGTCTGCTGACGGACGGCCAAGGAGTGGTCACGCTGCGGCGCTGCGCACGGTACACAGCGGTTGCACCGCAGGATGCGACGACGCTTCGCCGCGTGGCCAGGCCGCTGGTGATTGGCGTGCTGGGTACCTCGATGAACTCCGGGAAGACGACCACCGTGGCAGCAATCGTGCGCGGCCTGTCCAAGGCCGGTTTGGTGGTGGCAGCCGGGAAGGTGACCGGGACCGGGGCCGGCGGCGACCCGATGCTGTTTCGCGACTCCGGAGCATCCCGGGTCCTGGACTTCACCGACTTCGGCCACGGCTCGACATATCTGCTGGGACATGACCAGGTCCGGGCCCTGCTGGTCTCCCTGATCGACGAGCTGGCAGCCGGCGCCCCCGACGTCGTGGTGGTGGAGATCGCCGACGGGCTCTACCAGCGCGAGACCTCCCGACTCGTGGCCGACCCGCTCTTTAAGGCCCACGTCGACAAGGTCGTGTTCGCGGCCGGCGAAGCATTGGGCGCGACGGCCGGCCACCAGGTGCTCGCCGCGCTGGGCCTGGCGCCGGTGGCGGTCAGCGGGATGCTGACCACCTCACTCCTCGCCAAGCGTGAGGCCGCTGCCTGCCTGGATGTGCCGGTCCTGGACAAGGACGAGCTGGCCAGCGCAACGGTGGCCGACCTGCTCATCCCCGGATACGCCAGCACCGACACGTCAAGGAGCCAGACCCGTGACCGAGTGGCCATCTGACCAGGCAACCTCGCCGCGATCCCGGCCGCGCAATCGGTCCACCGCTCCACAGATCGCGGGGTCTCCTACCGGGCAGGATCCCGCGAGCTCGGGCCTTCCCCGGATGTGGGCTGGGAAACGCCGCCGCCACCTCACGCTTCTGGTCCTGGCCGGGTTGGGTCAGGCGGTCGCGGCCGGGGCCAGTGCCCACTTCTTCACCCACGCGCTCACCCACTCGAGTGTGGGCGGTCGGGGTCTGTTGTTCGCCGCCCTGGTGGCCGCGGCGGTCGCAGTCGGGCTGTTGCGGATGGCCGAGCGGACCCTGTCCGAGAGGCTGAGCCAGGACTACGTCCACCAGATCCGGATTGGGCTGATCCGACGCAACCTGGTCGATGGAAAGGTCAAGTCCCTCGGTGTTGCCGTCGCGCGGACCACCAACGACCTCACGTCGATCAAGAACTGGATCAGCCAGGGCGTGGCGCCGCTGGCCGTGGGAATACCGCTGATCATCGGGGTCGGGGTCGCGCTGAGCCTGCTCGACCCTCTGCTGCTCGTCGGTCTGGTGGTCCCCGCAGTCGTGCTGGTCCTCGCCATGAGGGCGCTGGCTCCGCGAGCGTACGAGCGGACCCGCCTTGTGCGCAGAGTCCGGGGGCGGCTGTCTTCACAGATCGCCGACACCGTGCTGTCCACGGCGGCGATCCGCTCCGCTGGCGGTTCCCAGCGGGAGCTGGACCGGATCCAGAAGCACAGCCAGGCTCTGGTTGACGCGTCGATCAACAAGGCGAAGGTGGCCGGTGCGATACGCGGAATTGCGGCCGCCACGTCCGGGATCGTGATGGCGATGGTGATCGGGACCGGGCTGCTGGCCGGGCTCCCGGCCCAAACGATCGCCGGCGCCATCACCATCGTCGCATTCCTGGCCACCCCCATCCACGAGCTCGGAAAGGTTGTCGAGTACCGGCAGACCTACCGGGCGGCCCGGCGAATCATCGGTCCGGCGATCGAACCCGCGGCCAGTCGGGCCCCAAAGCCGGTTGTCCTGGCCGCCGCCCCCTCCGACGGTGTTGACGGGGCTGTCTTCGCCGCACACCTGCAGCTCAGCGATGGCACGACCATGGCGAGGCTGGCCGCCCGACCCGGCGCCCGCATCGTCGTTGACGCCGGCAATGAGTTGCTGAGCTCTGAGGTGCTCGAGCGCTTCGTCGGACTGCGCGAGGGACATGCCGGGCAAATTGTCGTCGCCGGGATGGACCTGTCCCTGGCCGGACCCAGGGACCTGCGCAGCCTCGTCGGGTATGCCGCACAGGGCATGATGCTCGTCAGGGGCACAGTGTCCAGGACGGTTGCCTATCGTTGTCCGGACACCGGCCCGGACGAGATCAACCGCCTGCTCCAGGAGGTCGACCTGGCGGATCGGGTTAGCGAGCTGGCGAAGGGCGCAGACACTGTCCTGGTGCACGGCGGTGAGCCCCTGACGATCCCCGAGCGGGCACGACTCCTGCTGGCCCGGGCGATCCTGGACCACCCACCACTACTGGTCTTCGACCACCTCGACGCCGACCTCGGCAACGACGGGCGGGACACCATGCGCAAGCTGCTCGCGGCCTACCCAGGTGTAGTGATCCTGGCCAGCGACAACCCCGAACAGATCGTGACGCCGACTCACACCTGGCGACCCGACGACGTCCACCAGCTCGCGCCGCCGCAGGCCTTGAGCCGGCGATCGGCGCCAAACCTCATGACCGCCAGCCTGTGACCACGCCGCTACACGCGGGCGCGGATAGGTGGGTCTAGTCGGTGCAGCGTTAGGACCTTCTGGCGAGTTTCACGGTGAGAGTCGACTTTCCCACCTTGTGAGGTCTGGAGTTCGAGGTCGCTTAGTGGTCAGGTTTGCAAGTTCGTCGACCAAAGTCGACGCTGATCCGCATGCTCACATCCGCATGCTCACCTAGCCGGAGACGTACGCGAGCGCTCGGTCCTTGCCGGCGGCCTTTGCCGCGTACAGGGCCTGGTCTGCCTGGGTCAGCAGCTCGACGGGCTTGAGCTTGGTCTCGCCGGGGTGCCAGCTCGCCGAACCGACCGACACGCTGAATTTCCAGCCTGGCGCCTGCCGTACCGTGACGGTCCGCGCCGACTCAACCATCTGCTCGGCGACCGCGAACGCGCCGCGGTCGTCGACCCCCGGAAGCACGACGGCGAACTCTTCGCCCCCGAACCGCGCAATCACGTCGCCCGCCTGCTGGATGCTCGTGTTCAGGGCCCGCGCGACCGCGACGAGCGCCGCGTCACCCACGAGGTGCCCGAAGGTGTCGTTGAAGCCCTTGAAGTTGTCGATGTCGACCATGACGACCGAGAGCGGCTCGAGTTCTCGGCTGCAGCGGCGCGCCTCGGTGCGCAGCGCCTGGTCGAACGCCCGCCGGTTCGGCACCCCGGTGAGGGCGTCGCTCATCACCATCCGGAGCATCTGCTCCTCCATGGCCTTCTCGGCCGTGACGTCGATGGCGAGCCCGACCGCGCGCAGCGGCCGGTCGCGGCGGTCGCGGTCGAGGATCTTGCCGCGCAGCGACAGGTACCGGACCCCCGCGCCCTGCCCGACGCGTACGACCAACTCGAACGCCCCCGCCTCTACGAGCTGGGCCAGCGCGGCGAGCAGGGGTGCGGAGTCCTCCGCCTGCACGAGCACGGCAAGCTCGGCCACGGTCCCCGGCAGGGCCGCGGCGCCGACCCCGAGGATCTCGGCGGCCTGCGCCTCCCACGTGAGCCGGCCCCGCCGGACGTCGAGGTCCCACATCGCAGCTGTCCCGTGCCCGACGACGAGCTCGAGCCGGGCGCGCAGCTCGAGCACCTGGGCCAGCAGCCGGTGGAACTCGGTGGTGTCCCGGCCAGACGCCCACCACAGGTCGGTGCCGGGCAACGGCCGGGCGACCCACTGCAGGTGGACGGTGCCGCCGTCGCGCAGGATGAACCGGTTCTCGAGCAGGACCTCCGGGGCACCGCCCTGCAGCGCGGACAGCCCCGCAGCGATGGCCGGGGTGTCCTGCGGATGGACGAGCTCGAGCAGGGACCGGCCGTTGATCTCGACCGGGGACAACCCGAGCAGTCGCGCGAACGCCTCGTTGACCCCCCGGAGGATCCCGTCGTGGTAGGCGAGCGAGAACAGGTCGACCTCGGTCGCTCGGCTGCCCGTCATGCCCGCGCCCTCCACGGGCTGCGGCACGGCGCTCACCGCACGCGGTTCTTGGCGTACAGGGTGAGCAGTGTCTGCGCGACGACGGCGTTGGTGATGAGGTCCGGGTTCACCAGCGGGTACTCGGTTGCCGGCGTGAACCCGTCGAGGTCTTCCGCGAGGTCCTCGTCGTCGACGTGCTCGAACCCCATCGTCCAGTCCGGGAACAGCCGCATGGGGATCTCAGCGTCCATCAGCAGCCGCAGGTGGGTGTGCCGGGGATCGGCGGCGATTCTCACGTACACGTCCGCAAGCGCCTCGGGTTCGCCCTCGAGCACTTGGAGGAAGCTCTGGCTGGAGTACAGGAGCATGCCGGTCAGCCCGACCTGCTCGTTCTTGTGCCGGGCCAGCTCCAAGAGTGTGATCAGCTCGTCGGGGGTGACGTCGTCGGTGGCCTGGCTGCAATAGATGATGCGCTTCATGGGCACCCCAGCTCGAACGATGGCGGTGAGGCGTGCGGCGTCGGAGACCCGGGCTGGCGCACCCGGGGCTCGGCTGTCCTTCCGATCGCACCGACCGAAGGCACGGACTCTGTGCCGCTCGGCGCCTGACCAATCGGCCCGCGCAGCCCCGCGATGAGGGAAACGCGCCGACGAAAGAGGTTCTCCCGGTCGTCGTGGATGATTGGGCTCGGGATCATCATGACGCCGAGGTTCAGGACGAGACGGGGCGGCGGCTTGCCAAGGCCCGCGTGCCGGAGGGCGTCGTGGGGATCACCCGGCTGCATGAACTGATCGGGCGGCTCGCATCCGAGGTCCCAGGGCATCAGGGCTACGCCGCCAAGGTCGGTTTCGGCCGGGCGAACACAAGAACCTGTCCCGACACTTTTCGCCCGGTGGCACCGGCGACTGCCTCTGAATAGCCAGCCATCTGAGGTGCGTAGTAGCGCTCCTTCGCCTGCTGCTCGACGTCCGATCGGACACGGTCGGTCTTGTAGTCGATGACAATCAGGTCCCCTGAGGTGTCTTCGCTAAGGAGGTCGATGTAGCCCTCGACGTACCGCTCACCTGCGCGGGTCACGACGTAGACCTCGCGCCAGTAACGCCCGCTGGCGGCGGCGTCGCGTACGGCGTCCGCGAGCAGGGCGTTCTTGACCCGGTCGACAACGTCACCGGTGAGTTTGGGGATCGCCTGCTCGGCGCACGCCACGACGGCGAGCCGGCTGATCTCGCCTTCGGCCGCGCCGTCGAGGGAGACAAGGTCCAGCACCCGATGTACGGCGGTGCCGATCGCCGCTCCGGTTCGGCGCGCTCGACGCGGGATACGCGCCGCGTGCTGCTGGTCGTGTTGACGGACCCCTGGCACGGGTCGAGAGCAGGCTCGCCCGAGTCCCGATCCGGGACCGCAGCCGCCGCCTCCGCAACGAGTGCGGTGGCGCTGGCAGCGACTCGGGCTTTCACGCCAGCGAGCAGCTCCTCCCGGTGCGAGAGGGCCGCGGCCCGGTCGCCCACGACAGCCAGATCGGTGGTTACGGGGCGACCGCGTCAACGGCGGGTGGCCCGGGTTCGACGGTCACGAGCGAGGTCGCGGCCAGCAGCCCGCCACAGCTGCTGCGCGTGCGAGCCGGGGCCCCTGCCGACCGGCTTGTGGTAGCAGCCGAGCAGCAGGTAGTCCTTGGCGCCGGGTATGGCGACGTAGAGCAGACGGACGGCTTCGGCCTGGTCGAGCGCCTTCTCGGCGGCCCACTGTGCGGCGTACGGCGCGGTCTCCAGCACGTGAGCTTTGAGCCGCACCGCCGGCCGGGACCGCCCCACAGCACTTCGCCGCCCGACCGTGTGTCACGGTCGCGTCATCGAGCAGGTCGTCGACGAACCCGCGCCAGGCACGGGCGGCGGCCAGTTGCGAGGTGAATGCGTCACTGACCGCGAAGCCTGGCGGCAGGCCGGCTTCGAGTGGGACGTCGGACAGGATGCGGGCCGCAAAGCCGTGCAGGGTCGTAATCGATGCGTCGTCGAGTTGTCCGAGCGCCGCCGCGCACCTGGCGGACTGCGCGGCGTCGTAGGCTCGTTGGTTGAACTCGCCGCGCGCCGCCAATCACAGGCTCACGCGAGATCGGCGACGCCACGACGGCTTGCGCACTCCCCATCGTCTGCTCGGCGGCGAGCACATCTCCACGTTCACTGGTTCAGGCTCGTACACTGCCTCACCCGTTTCCCCCTGACGGTCGCGGGCAAGAGCCGCAGGTCCGGGGATCGGTGGCTTGCGCTGCGGTTCGGCCATCCATAGGCGGGTGGGAATGTCTGGCCATTCAACGGCCGGGGGTGAACTGCGTTCGTAGCTTGTCCAGTCGCCGCCAGTGCGCCTCGATGCGCTGGCGGCCCACCTTGGTGAGCGAGGCAGTGGTGTGTGATTTCTTGCGCACGAAACGTTTCTCGATCGTCAGCAGCCCGGCGTCCTCCAGCTTGGCGAGATGGCTGGACAGGTTGCCCTTGGTGAGTCCCGTCACCTGCTGAAGAAACGTGAAGTCGGCGCTGCTGATCGACGAGAGCACGGTCAGGATCGCCAACCTGCCTGGCTCGTGGACCAGCCTGTCCAGGTTGAGGTCGGGGTCAGGATCAGGGTTGAGCATGGATGTCCTCGTCGACTCCCGGGCTGCGGGCGTGTCTCAGCGAGTTGACCAGGTCGCGGTGGTCGCAGAGCCCGACGGCGATGGTGACCAGGCCCATCGGGATCATTGCCAACGACACCTTGTCGTGGGCCTGGCCCCAGACCGGTGCGAGGGCGAGGACGGCGAAGCCGCCGAGCAGGGCCAGGTGGTAGGGCCTGAGGACGTGGAGCATGCGGTAATAGACCACCAGCGAGATGCCGTAGGCCGCGCCGAACAACGACATCGGCAGGTCGAGTCGCATGTCGAGGGTGATGCCGACTGCGATGAGCGCCGCGCACGCAGCGTTGTAGATCGTGATGCGCACCAGCGTTCCCCTCGATGGCTCGACCCGGCCAAAGGTGGTGACGTAGTAGCGGTTGAATGCGAAGTAACCCACGGCGGCGATGGCCAAGGCGACGACGAACCACGCCGCGCTGCCGCTGACCTGCTCGTCACCGATGGGCGGCGTGTTGAACAATCCGGCAGCGAGGAAGATCAGCCCGGTCGGCAGGAGCAGGAGCCCGCGAAGGGTGTAGTAGCGACCGCCGGCCGCGGTCAGTGCGTGAGCGTCCATCAGGATCTCCCAACTGGTTTGTAGCGCAAACCTTACGCTCGGGCAGAGATCCCTGTCAACCGGTCTGTGGTGCAAACCCTTTTGGCTGTCAGCGATGGTGAGAGCGTTCTCGCTGCTGCAGGGCTCCGGCCGAGCGCACAGCCGGGATTGGCGACGGGAGCTGGGATTCGGACGAGGGGGCGGCCCGAGCTGGACGACCCTCGGCTCCTCAGTTCACCTTAACCTTGGTTTTCCAGAATCGTGGCGTTCGCCATGCCGCCGCCCTCACACATGGTTTGCAGGCCGTAGCGACCGCCGGTGCGGCGCAGGTGGTGGACAAGCGTGGTCATCAGCCGGGCGCCGGAGGCGCCGAGTGGGTGGCCGAGCGCTATCGCGCCGCCGAGGGGGTTGGTGCGGGATGGGTCGGCGCCGGTCTCGGCGTACCACGCGCCGAGCACGGAGGCGAACGCCTCGTTCACCTCGAAGACGTCGATGTCCTGGGCGGTCAGCCCGCCGCGAGCCAGCGCCTTCTCCGTGGCGGGGATCGGGCCGGTCAACATGATCACCGGATCGACGCCCGCCGTCACGGCGGTGTGCACACGTACGAGCGGGGTGAGCCCGAGTCGGGCGGCATGCTCGCTGGTCGTGACCAATAGCGCGGCGGCCCCGTCGGAGATCTGCGAGGAGTTGCCGGCGGTCACCACGCCGTCCTCGAGGAACGCCGGGCGCAGACCAGCCAGCGTCTCTGGCGACGTGCCGGGCCGGATGCCTTGGTCGGCCCGCACGACTCCGGCGGTGCCAGCCACGGGCACGATCTCCTCGGCAAACCACCCTGCTTCGGTTGCCGCCTGTGCCCGCTCGTGCGAGGTGGTCGCCAACTCGTCGAGATGGGCGCGCGAGAGGCTCCACTTCTTGGCGATCCGCTCGGCGCTGATGCCCTGGTTCGTCAGGTCGTAGCGGCCCTTCATCAACGGGCCGAACGGCCCGTCGCCGCCCGCCGTCGAGGAGAACATCGGCACCCGCGACATCACTTCGACGCCACCGGCGATCACCAGATCCGCCTGGCCCGACTGCACCATCGCGGCAGCGAAGTGAACCGACTGCTGCGAGGAGCCGCACTGCCGGTCGATCGTCGTCCCGGTCACCGACTCGGGCCACCCGGCGGCGAGGACCGCGTTGCGGGCGACGTTGAAGCTCTGCTCGCCGACCTGCGAGACACAGCCCCATACGACGTCGTCCACGGCGTCGGGGACGACGCCGGCGCGCTTGAGCAGCGCATTCAGGACCGTGGCGGAGAGGTCGACGGGGTGCCATCCGGAGAGCACGCCCTTTCCGGGCTTGCCGATGCCGGTCGCGGTCCGGACGGCAGCAACGATGACGGCGTCACGCGTGGTCATGAGGGTTCTCCTGTCGTGGGATGTTAGGTCCCGACGAGCACGGCGTACGAGGTAACGCTCACGCGTCGGCCCGCCCACCGCGCCCGACCCAGCCGCAGCGCCAGCCGACCGTCATGGGCGTCAATCTGCTCGGTCGACCAGCGGCCGTCATCGCGCAACCAGCGGGCCACGTCCGTCCCCATGGACAGCAACGCCAGCGAGGGGTCGCGCCCGTGGAAGGCGGTAAAGGCCTCGACCAGCGCGGTGAGTTGCGCCGTGGTCCCGTCGGCCGACGCGACCGCGTCTCTGACCAAGGCCTGCACCTCGTCGTGCCCCGTGGATGCTGATCTCGTGGACCGGACGGCGGCACGCGTGGCAGGCTACATCTAAGCAAGCGCTCAGTCCGGACGGTGGACAGAATGAGGGACGCGATGCTGAGGTACGAAGCGTCCTGGATCACGAGACGCAGTTCGGTGCTCGACGGCGGACTGACGCTGACTGGTGGCGTGTGCTGAGCGCTCGCGGCGTGGTGGTGACCGGGGCCGGGCACGGGATCGGCCGGGCCATCGCCCGCCGTCTGGCCGAGGCCGGTGAACGCGTTGTGGTCAACGATCTCGACGGGGACGCCGCCGACGCGGTGGCCGCGGAGATCGACGGTACGGCGGTGCCCGGCGATGCCGCGACGGAGGCGGGCGTCGTGGCTCTGCTCGCCACGGCGAGGCAGCACTTGGGCCGGATTGACATCTACTTCGCCAATGCCGGAACCGATGTCGGAGGCGGCATCGACGCCGCCGAGGACGACTGGGCTCGCTCGTGGGAGGTCAACGTGCTCGCCCATGTGCGGGCGGCCCGAACGCTGGTGCCGGACTGGCTGGAGGACGGCGGAGGCGGGCGGTTCGTGGTCACCGCCTCGGCCGCGGGGCTGCTGAGCATGCTCGGCAGCGCGCCGTACAGCGTCAGCAAGCACGCCGCGGTGGCCTTCGCCGAGTGGCTCTCAGCCACCTACCGACATCGCGGCGTGGTCGTGCAGGCGCTCGCGCCGAGGACACCGACCGCTGGCTGGGCGCGATGAACCGGCTCCAGCAGCGGCTCGAGGAGGTGCCGTGACCATGGCGACCACTTGCTGCCGGGAGGCAAGTCCAGCGTGATCGGCTTGATCTTGGCTAGGCTAGGTGGTCCGCATCGGCGCGGAGGTGGGTGACTGTGCAGCGAGCCAGCACGAAACAGCCCCAGGCCGGGGCTCAGGAACAACCAGGTCGCCTCCGCCTGCCGTCCGATGGCGCTGAGCGCTCCGACGAGCAGGATGAGCAGCAACACGTCGGCAATGGGGTAGGCAAGGTTGGTGGCGGCGAGCGCGAAACTGCCTTTGGCCGCGTGCAGGGGCGTCACCACCGACAGCCCGTCCGGGACACGCCGTTCAGCCGTCCAGGGGCGTAGAGATCTCGGCAGTCCCCGCAACTTAACTCAACCTTTCAGTCAACTGTTGCGTACCCTGAGCACGTGGACAACGAGATAGTGAACGCGCCGACCGTGGACCCGGGTGACTCCTCTGTGACTGCCCCGCGACTCGCAGCGAAGCGTACGAATGAGCGGTGGGTGCTCGGCGCCGTCGTGCAATCGGACCACGGCGAGCAGGCGCAGATCGTCTTCAACGACGGAAGCAGGCAGCGGCTGGGCGCTTCGCTGTCGCCCAACACGTCGTGGGTCCAGGCGGGCTCGCTCCGTCACGACGTGGCTGCTGACCCCGACGGCCAGCAGCAGGCGTTTGACTCAGACCCGTCGGCTTTCGTGATCAGGATTCTGCGCGAGGGTCGTCCGCCGCTGACCAAGCAACAGCTGGAGCCGCTTCTCGATGACCTCCATGTGACGCGAAGCGCCGGTTGGTGGGAGGCCGCAGTCAAGGGGCTGAAGGCGCATGACCACATCGAGACCGGGGGTGGCAAGTACCGCTGGTCGGACCGTGTCGTGCCCACGAGCACACCCATGCCGCGGCCGGCCAAGAAGAGCAGTTCGGGCAGCAAGCGCTTCGGTGCAGTGACCGTCCGTCACGTCGAGCCAGAGACATCCGCCTCGAGCTCGCCGGACCAGTGATGCGCCACGGTCTGCACGAGACAGATGGCGTCCCTCTCATGAGCCTTCGCCGCCCCTAGCCGGCGCACCATTGTTCGATGAGGTCGGTCAGCTGTCCGAGCATGGGCAGGATCACGTGGTCCCGCGACATGCTCGAAGCCTTGCCGCCGAGCAGGCCGGCGCGAATCTCGAGGGGGCCGCGGATCGCCAACGCCGTATGGGCGGTGTCTTGATCGACCGGCGTCATGCGGAGGGCAGCACGTAGCCGGCCGGCGACCTTGCCGTCGACGTCGACGTGCACCGAGCCGTCCTCGTCGGGCGATCCGGTGCGGGACACGATGACGAGGCGGATCGGCACCGTGCCCCCGACCAGTCCGCGGAAGACCCGGGGGATGCCGTCCGTCGAGATCACCCAGGTGACTGTGCTGGACCACGTGTCTGGGTCCACCCCGACGTCGTACTCGATCGGGTGTTGCTTCGTGACGAACTGGGTCAGCAGATCTCGATTCAGGAGAAGCTCGCGGATGCGGTCACGCCCGCACGCTATGTCTCGGGCAAAGGCAACCTCGGCCATCGTGGTCCTCACGCATTCTGTCGCTCAAGCGATGTTGTAGCGGGGCGCGCCGAGCGATTCGAGCAAGACCCGGTCGTTGGCGTACTTCGTCGCCAGTTGCTCCCGCTTCTTCTGGTCTTCGATCTGTCTGTTTCGGATCGGGGATCCGTTGTGTGCGACGTCGGCAGGCTTCACGATGAAGCCAAGCCGGTCGCCAGCCGCGCGGCGCACTGTTTGCTCGCGGGTCTCGCCCGGGCGTTTGGTCATGGCGTCAACGCCGGAGACCACGTCCTCGGGGCCGCGCGTGCCTTCGGCGTCATGACGCTCCCCTGTGCTCTTGCGCGAGGCTCGAACTTGTTGTGACGACCCTAGACGCACTCCTAGTCCTACTGCCAGGTGATCGATCCCGCCGCGCCCGAACGCCACGCGCGCGCCGCTCCTGTTCCGCAGTTGGTACTTCGCCGCAGGCGTGGCCGCCGGGTTGGCCTGAAGGTAGCGCGCAATAGCCCCGACCACCTGGGGAGTGGCCATCGACGTGCCGTCGAGGGTCTGGCTCGCCGTGTCTGAGCCAATCCACGCCGATGTGATGTCAGCTCGCTGGCGCGAACAGGTCGATGACCGCTTGCCCCCCGGAGTCGATCGCGTCCGACGGATCGGCGTCGTTCTCAATGAAGTCGAATCCGGCGGCGACGCGACGGTGCTTGACGTTCTCTTGACTATTCGGGCTGTGACGCCGCTCACGTCGCCGACGAAGGATGCACAGTCGCGGGAAGCCTTACAGGGCTTGCCATGCCGGCTTTTGCGTGTAGGTCTCGCGGTAGTAGTCGCCGTGAGCAAGCGAGGATGCCGCGGCGTCATCGAGGAGTACGGTCGCGTGCTGGTGCAGCTGCAGGACGGACGCGGGGCAGGAGGCCGAAACGGGTCCCTCCACCATCGACTGCACCGCCGATGACTTCCCCACCCCGGTTGCGACCAGCAGCAGGTGTCGCGCAGCAGAGATCGTGCCGAGCCCCTGGGTCAGGACGTGCCTGGGCACTTGCGCGGCCGACGCGAAGAACCGGGCGTTGTCCCGACGGGTCTGCGCGGTGAGCGTCTTGACCCGGGTGCGTGACGCCAGCGACGAACTCGGCTCGTTGAACGCGATGTGGCCGTCGGTCCCGATGCCCAGCAGTTGCACGTCGACTCCGCCGGCTGCTGTGATCGCCGCTTCGTATCCCGCGCACGCGACGGGAATGTCCGTCGCATTGCCATCCGGCCCACGAACGGCGCCGGACCCGAAGTCGACGTACTTCTCGAAGACCTCGCCGATCACCGAGCGGTAGCGCTGCGGATGCTCGGGTGGCAGGCCGACGTATTCGTCGAGGAGAAACGCCTGCGCCCCCGCAAAGCTCACGCCACCCGCACGGTGTCGGGCGATCAATGACGCGTAGACACCGAGGGGGCTCGACCCGGTCGCCAGCCCGAGCACCGCGCCGGGCTTGCGCGACAACAGCGCAACGAAGACCTCGGCAGCCACCGCCGCCATCTCGTCCGCGCCCGAGAGGATCACGACCTCCACGGGGCCACAACCCTTCTCGGCTGGGACGAGCGGAGTGCGCGACCCCGCCCACCCACGACCGCGCAGCCTATAGCGCTGCCGGCATTGTTGTCGGCAGGGCTATAGGCAGCTTGCGCGCGGAGCGCAGGGAGTGCAGGGCTGGCAGTGCCTGGTAGTGCTTTGGCGGTGCTGACCGTCACGACCATGTGAACAGCGGGGCACCTGCCGCGACCTCACCGGCTCCGGCGACCACCTGCAGCGCGTCCGCCGCCGCGTCGAGGGCCACCACCGGGCAGACCGGTGATCGACCGCCACCCTCGACCGCCGCCGGGTGCCACTCGATGACCGGCGCGCCTGCCTCGACCTCGTCACCCTCGGCGGCCAGCAGAATGAACCCCGCCCCCTTGAGCTGCACCGTGTCGATGCCCAGATGCACGAGCACGCCACGACCGTCTGGGGACACGACGACGTAAGCGTGCGGGTGCAGCTTCACGATCCGTCCGCTGACCGGAGCCACGGCCTGCTGGCGTGACCGGGTCGGGTCCAGAGCCACACCAGGCCCGACCAGAGACCCCGCGAAGACCGGGTCGGGTACGTCGCTCATCGGGACCGCCCGGCCGGGCACCGGGGCGAGCACCCGCAGGGGCGTCCGCGCGTCGCTCACTCAAGCAGCTCCTCGATGTCGGAGGCGATCGTGTCGGCCTCGGGCCCGACGATGACCTGCACCGCGGCGCCGTTGCGCATGACGGCGATCGCGCCCGCTCGCTTCAGCGCGCCTTCGTCGACCATCGAGGCGTCGCGAACCTCCGTGCGCAACCGGGTCGCGCACGGTTCGATCTCGACGATGTTCCCCGCGCCGCCCAGCCCGGCGACGATCTTCTCAGCCTCGATCATGCATCCTCCACGGTTATGGGTCGGGGCGTCTTCTTGCCCGAACGTGAGTGACCCTACGCAGTGCTCAGGCCAACCATCTCCCCTCGCCGTGCGCAACGACACCCCTGATCCAGGTGCTGACCGCGCGCAAGTCCGGCGCCAGCCAGACCAGGTCCGCCCGCGCTCCGACCTCGATCCGGCCGAGGTCCGCCCGCCCCACCAGGTCGGCGGGGATCCTGGTCGCCGCCTCGACCGCCGTGTGCAGGTCGATGCCGATGCCGACGGCGTTGGCGATCCCCTCGTCCAGCGCCAGGCTGGAACTGGCGATCGTCCCGTCCTCGCGCCGCACCGGCTGGCCGGGCTCGAGCACCACCGGCTCGCCGCCCAGCTCGTAGCGCCCCGGCGGCATGCCCGCGGGTGCGGCAGCGTCGGTCACGAGCGCGATGCGCCCGGGAGCGGAAGCGAACGCGATCCGGCACGCCTCGGCGTTGACGTGATGGAGGTCCACGACCAGCCCGGCGGTGAGCCGCCGGTCGCTGAGCGCGGCGCCCACGACACCTGGCTCGCGGTGGTGCAGCGGACGCTGGGCGTTGAACAGGTGGGTGACCATCCGGGCACCGGCGTCCGCGGCGGCGTAGACCTGCTCGCCCAGGGCGTCGCTGTGACCGATGCTGACGAGCACGCCGGCCTCGGCAAGGCGGCGTACGGCGTCCATGCCCCCTCGCCGCTCGGGCGCAAGCGTGACGATACGAACCAGCCCCGGCGCGGCGTCGAGCAGCGCCTCGACGGCGTCCGGGTCGGGGTCGCGCAGGTACGCCGAGTTGTGCGCGCCCCTGCGCCGCTCGGAGAGGAACGGCCCCTCAAGGTGGACGCCGAGCACCTCGGCGCCCCCGGGCAGCGCGGGCAGCGCGCTCGCCGTTCGCCGCAACGCCTCGACCGCTGCCTCGACCGGCTCGGTGATGAACGTCGGGGCGAACGCGGTCACCCCGGTCTCCGGCAGTCGTTGGGTGATCTGGGCCCACTGCTCCGGTGTCGCGTCGGCGAAGTCGGCCCCGTAGTAGCCGTTGACCTGCAGGTCGACCAACCCGGGCACGAGGACACCTGAGGGCAAGATGATGTCCGCGTCGCGCGCGGCGTCCGCCGCCACGTCGACGAGCCGGCCGTCCGCGCACGTCACCCGAGCGTTCGACAGGACCCGTCCCGGCACGACTACCTGAGGCGCCCAGATGGTCGTCACGTCACAGGCCCCTCCCGTGGCCGTCGTCGGTCATGAGCAGACACCTTCCGCCGTTGACACGCCCGGCAGGTTCCGTTGACACGCCTGGGCAGGTCTGGTCTAGTCCAGACGGCACCGAAATGCCACCCGAATGGCGGTTCCACGTCATTTCCGTCAGGAGCACGCCGATGAGCACAGCCACCGCGGCCACCACCGGATCACCCGGCCTGGGCAGCAGTACGTTCCTCGTCCTGCAACGCGTCGGGCGCAGCCTGATGACGCCGATCGCGGTCCTGCCGGCCGCGGCGATCCTGTTGCGCCTCGGCCAGGCCGACCTGCTCGGCAGCGACGGCCTCGGCTGGAGCCGCGTCGCCGAGGTCGTCGGCAACGCCGGTAACGCACTGTTCGCCAACCTGCCTCTGATCTTCGCGATCGGCGTCGCCTACGGCTTCGCCCGCAAGTCCGACGGATCGACCGCGCTGGCCGGACTCGTCGGCTACCTCGTGTTCGCCGAGGTGCTCAAGGCATTCGGGCCGATGGCCAAGGTCGACTCGGCCTGCACCAGAGGATGCACGTTGCACCACGTCGCTCCGGACGTCGGCGTCTTCGGAGGCATCGTCATCGGGATCACGGCAGCGTTGCTCTGGCAGCGCTACTACCGGATCAAACTGGTGCCGTGGCTCGCCTTCTTCGGGGGACGGCGGTTTGTTCCGATCCTCATGGCGTTGGCCGGCATCGTCTGGGGCGTGTTCTTCGGCCTGGTCTGGCCGCCGATCGGTGACGGACTGAACAGCTTCGCCGGCTGGCTTTACGGCCAGGGCCCGGTCGGCACCGGAATCTACGGAATCGTCAACCGTGCCCTCATCCCGACCGGCCTGCACCACGTCTTGAACTCGTTCGTCTGGTTCCAGGCCGGCACCTGCAAGAACGCCGCCGGCGCCACGTTCCACGGCGACCTGACGTGCTTCTTCAACGCTGCCAAGCGCGGGCCGGACGTCGGCATCTTCATGACCGGCTTCTTCCCGATCATGATGTTCGCGCTGCCGGCCGCCTGCTTCGCGATGATCCACGAGGCCCGCACCGACCAGCGCAAGGCTGCCGCCGGCATCCTCGTCACTGCCGCACTCACGTCCTTCGTGACCGGCGTCACCGAGCCGATCGAATTCTCGTTCCTTTTCGTCGCACCCCTGCTCTTCGGGGTGCACGCGGTCCTCACTGGTCTCTCGATGGCGATCAGCGCCGCCGTCGGGGCCCGCGACGGATTCGGCTTCTCCGCGGGGTTGATCGACTATCTCCTCAACTTCAACATCGCGTCGAGACCATTGCTGCTGATCCTGATCGGGCTGGTCTATGCGGCCGTCTACTACTTCTCCTTCCGGTTCCTGATCCGGCGTTACGACTTGCCGACGCCGGGACGGGAGCGCGGGGACACGGGGGCCGGCGGTCCCGCCTCCGACTTGCCGCCGCTCATCGACCAGGACATGGGTCCCGCGCCGAAGCCAGGGACGACGTAGGGCATCGGCGCTGCGTTCGAGGTCGGCGTGGGTGATCGCGGCTGTTTCTAGTGGCAGCCTTGCGCTTCGGCGGCGCAGGACGTGCCGAGGGCGATGTCGGCCAGCGACTCCCACGTCGGCTGGTCGGTGGTGATGTCCCCACTCCCGAGCAGGGTGACCGCAACACCGTCAGCCGCCATCACCAGCAATGTCTGGGTCGCGGCGCCGAACGCGCGGGTGGCCTGCACGGACGCGGTGCCGAGCGGCGGTGCGGGCACCAGGGTCCAGCCACAGCGGGTCAAGGTGGCGCCGGCCGCCGTGACCGCCCTGGCCGCGACGGGGCCCGAGGCGTGCGTCGTGAGCGTCTCGGTGAGCCGGCGCTGGCCGGAGGCGTAGGCCACCGACCGCCGGCGGGTCGCACCGGACGGTTCGGGCGTGGCGCAGTTCTGGCCGCCCGTGACCAGGCGGCGGCTCCAGGCGGCGCCGCCGGTGACCTCGTGCAGTGTCACCGAGTCCAGGAGTGCGGCGGCTGGGATGGTGGTGACCGCGGAACTCGTGGCGGGCGGTGCGGTCGGCTTGCCGGGGTCCGGCGCGGTCGGCGCGGGTCCCGGGTCACCGGGCGGGCCGGCCTCGCGCGAAGCCGAGGTGGTGGCGGACGGGCTGAGCGGCTCGTGGGTGGCGGCGCCGGGGCTCGGTGAACCGCACCCGGCCAGGGCGGCGACAGCGAGCAGGGTTGTCACAACCCGGATGACCCCGACGACCGGACTTCGGAAATCCCCGACGAGACCTGTTCCCTCGGCGACCTCAGCCACTCGCACCCCGCGTCGGATCATCGAGGTTCCACCGTCACGGTCAGCGTCCCGAGGTTGTCGGTCGTCGTCTCGTCGGCCACCGTGAACGCGAGTGGCCCGGATTTGGTCGGCCTGTAGTCCAGTGTGTAGGTGTGCGTGTCGCTGCACGCCGCCGCGCCGGTCGCAGACGACATCCAGCTCGGCGAGGTTCCGGCAACGGTCAGATCGCCGAGGAATGCACCGGTCCGGCCCAGATCGACTCGTGCCGCGAGCCACGTTGCATCGCCCTCCGTGGCGGTGCACTCGGCATCGGCGAGGACGCCGGGGCGCATCGTGTATGCGCCGGTCACGGTCAGCCGCAGCGGCTGTCCGGCCAGGTAGGTCCGGGCCGTCAACGTCCCGGCGGTCGACGTGTCGACGAGGACCTGTTCAGGCCCGGAGACGCGGGACACCTTCGTCAGACGCACGTGCAGCGAGCCTGCGTTGTCCAGATAGGTCGAGTCAAGGATGCGCGCGTTGATCGGGCGGGTCTCGGCGGCGGTGAAGACCCAGCGGTAGCTGTGGGTCCCCGGATCGCACAGCCGGCTCGAGTCAGGGAACAGCGCGTCCGATGCCACGTGGCGACGATCGAGCATGAGGTCGAGGCTGTCCGCAGGTCCCCCGATCAGGTTTCGACGGTCGCGGTCCCAGCCGGTACCGGGGTTGCTGGAACACTCCGCGTCGGCGATCGCGCCGTTGCCGGCCTGGTAGGTGCCGGTGAACACGGCGACGTACGTGCTTCCGGCCTGGACGATATTCGGGCTGGTCGCCCCGGTGGGGGAGTCGGCGGGCACGTCCCAGGCCTGCTCGTCGGCGGGTAGGTACTTGAGGATGCGCACGTGCAGGACGCCCGTGTTGTCGGCGAAGGACGTCGGGTCGAAGATCTTGAACTCGACCCGCCCGCTCACCGCCGGCGTGTAGCTCCACCGGTAGGTGTGGTTGGTCGCGTCGCAGCCGTTCCCGGTGTCCGTGTCGGGGCGGGCGGGCAGGTCCACTCCGTTGACGTACAGGTCGAGGTGGTTGGTCCAGGGAGCGCCTGCATTGACGGAGCGGTCGCTGCGCCACGATCCCGTGGGCGTGGCGACGCATTCGGGGTCGGCGATCGAGCCGGGTGCGGCCGCGTAGGAGTAGGTGCCTGACTCCTCCAGCAGGTAGGTCTGGCCCGCGGCCAGGGCGCCGACACTGGTCGCCCCTGCCGCGGTGTCCGTCGGCACCGACAGCGTCTCGTCGCGCAGATTCGGACCGGGCAGCAGCGACACCGGCTGCGTCGGGCGGTCCAGCAGGGCCGGCGGGGCGACCACGACCGGGTCGGGCTCGATCCATGGCGGGGGACTGACCGGCCGGGCGGGTACGCCGGGAGGGGTCACGACCGGCGGCAGTGGCACGACGGGCGGCAACGGCAGCGGTGTGGCGGCGAGGACACGTCCCGGCTTGCCGGTCCAGAACGAGGTCTTCTTCTGCGCCCCCGGCCACGCGAACGAGAAGTGCACGTGGTCGGTGTGCGGGTTGGGGCCGGTGTAATTGCGCCATCCGGTCGGGTAGGTCGTGGACCAGATTCGCTTGTTCCAGATGATGTACTGCAGGCCGAGGCGGCGGGTCCGGGCCTTGGTGTTGCCGAACTTGTCGGTTGTGGACAGCCAGGTCAGCAGCCGGGTCGCCTTGGCCCGGTCCGCGGTCCGGTAGGCCGACACACCCCAGTCCCAGGCCCGGCCCTCCTTGTGCTCGGACGTGCCTCCGACCGTGCAGGCGCGCACGATGCCCAGCGACCGGGTCCCGGGATAGGCGGCCAGCACCCGGTGGGAGAAATCGGTGACGCCGGCCTTCGCGACCGGGCTGCACCGGGCCTGTGGCTGGAAGGCCGCGAGCGGTTCGATGGCCCGAGAGTAGGACAGGCGGGCGGCCTTCGGTGCGCCCTGGGCTGGGCTTGTCACTCCCACGAACGCGACACCGCTCACCAGGGTGAGCGCGAGGAACCGGACGAGCCCGCGAGTCAGGCTGCCGTTGTGAGACACGATGACGTCCTTCGCGAGTGGGGGCACCGGGACGTTGACCATCCCCGTCGGGCTCTGCCCTGCCTATCGGCAGCCGAGCGGCGGTTGTGAAGGCTGATCTCGTTCCATGATCGTGAAACTCTTGGATGCCCCTATCGCCCGGATGTTTCGCGATTGCTGGAAGCGAGGTGGCCGGGAGGTATCAGCATTGGTTCCCCGCCGATCCTCCCGCCATGAGCGAACTGCGCCATCCCATGCCGACCGGTCGCCACCGCCGCAACCTCGACGCCCGGCCGCGCTGGGTACGTCGTGCGGGCGCGGCGACGGCGGCGGTGCTGGTCGTCGCGGGCGCCGGGGTCGCGATGGGATCCGCACGCCAGGATGCGGGCTCCTGCCCGGGCGGAGTCCGCCGACTGCAGGTCACGGTTGCGCCGGAAATCGCGGGGATCCTGACCGAGGCAGCCAGGGTCGCCGACGCAGATCAGGCCGCCACCTGCAGGCACACGCAGGTCCGCTCCCGTTCCGCCGCTGCCGTGGCAGAGTCCGTGCGGGTCACGTCGTCCCCGTCCAGTGCTTCCGTCGGGCAAATCCCGGCGCCGGACGTGTGGATCCCCGACTCGTCCCTGTGGCTGCGCACGGCGGTCGTGGGCGCACTCGCGCTGCCCGTGAGCCGGCCGTCGGTGGCCCGGAGCCCCGTCGTGATGGCGCTCACGGCGTCCAGCGCGGCCCGCCTGGGCTGGGACAGCAGGCCGGTCGACCTGAGCCGGCTCCTCGACGGCACCGACGCCGGGGGCGCCAGCGGCATCCGATTGCCCGACCCGCACGGCTCGGCCGTATCCGCGGCGGGTCTGCTGAGCCTGCAGACGAGCGTCGCCCGGCGACCGCAGGACCGGGCCGCCTTCACCGCCACGCTGCTCGGCCACGCCACCAGCCGGACCTGGACCCAGTCGTCGGACCCGATCCAGCCGCTCGTCGCCGAGGGGGCCACGGCCACCCCGGCGAGCGAGCAGGCCGTGTGGGCGCACAACCGGTCCGCGGCGGCCGCTCATCAGGTCGTGGCGGTCTATCCCGCGGTCGCGGCCGGCTCGCTGGACTATCCCTTCACCGTCCTCACCCGAGACCGCCGGGCGCAGGTGGACGCCGCCCGCCTGATGGCAATGCTGCGCAGCCATGTCGGCCAGGACCTGCTGCGGGCCAACGGTTTCCGGGTTGCCGATGGCGCTGGAGGCTCGGTCCTCACCGCACGGTTCGGCGTCAACGGAACCGTCTCAGCGGGGCCAGCACCACGGGCTGACGACGTGGACGGCGCGCTTCGCGCCGCCGATGCGGTCATGCTGGGTTCGCGCATGCTCGCGGTGATCGACGTGTCGGGTTCCATGGGCGAGCGGGTCCCCGGGGCCGGCCCGGCGACCCGCCTCGACCTCACCAAGTCCGCGGCCGGTCGCGGTTTGGGTCTCTATCCGGATGACACCCGCATCGGCCTGTGGGCGTTCTCGACGCACCTCACCGAAACGACGGACTACCGCGAGATCGTGCCGGTCGGGCCGCTGTCCGCACGTCCCGGCGGGCCGAGCGGTCGGGCGCAACTCGCCCGCGCTCTGGCGTCGCTGCAGCACGTTCCCGGCGGCAGCACCGGTCTCTACGACACCGCCCTCGCTGCCACGCGGCGGGTCCGTGCCGGCTGGGAGGCAGGCCGGGTCAACTCGGTCGTGCTGCTCTCCGACGGCAAGAACGAGGACGACCATGGCATCGACCTGGCCCAGTTGCTGCGGTCGCTGCGGGCCGAGAGCGACCCAGCCAGACCGGTGCCCCTGATCACGATCGCGTACGGCTCGCAGAGTCCCGTGGCCGCGCTGCGCGCCATGAGCGCCGCAACCGCCGGCGCGACGTACGTCGCCAAGGACCCCCGTCAGGTCCGTCAGGTGTTCCTCGAGGCCATCGGTCAGCGGTCCTGCCGTCCCACGTGCGCCCAGGACGGCCCGTGACCGGCTCCGCTGTGCCCGGAACCGCTGTGCCCGGAACCGCTGTGCCCGTCGACCCACCCCTGGCGGTGGAAGGGCTGCCGGTCCTGCTCGTCGGCGGGATGGCCAGCACACCGGCGACCCTGTTGCCCCTGCACGATTGGCTGTTGCGGCACGGCGCGCGCCCGCAGATCTCGCCGATCCGCTTCGGCATCGACTGCGGGGAACGCACCGCCGGTCGGGTCGCAAGGGCGCTCGCCCGGCTCGTCGATACGACGGGGCGCCCGGCGGCCGTGGTGGCGCACAGCCGCGGCGGGCATTTCGCGCGGGCCGTCGCCGTACGCCGTCCGGATCTGGTCGCCGGGCTGGTGACCCTCGGCAGCCCGGTGAACCGCATGCTCGGCATCCACCCTGTGCTCAAGGTCGAGGCCGCCGTGCTCGGGTTGTTCGGCTCGCTCGGGGTCCCGGGCCTGATGCGCGTGGCCTGCCTGTACGGCGAGTGCTGCCGGAGCCTGCGCGCGGACCTGTTCGCGCCGTTTCCCCCGGAGGTGCCGTTCCTCAGCATCTACTCCCGCGCGGACCGGCTGGTCGACTGGCGCAGCTGCGTGACCCCGGAGGCACGGCATCGTGAGGTGCGCACGACCCATGCCGGTCTGGTGTCCGCGCGGGGCGCGTTGGCGGCCGTCGGGGAAGAGCTGGAGAACCTCAGGCACGTCCGGCGAGCCGCAGCGTCGTGATGACCTGCTGGTGCACCGTCGGGTCCCACAGCGCCTCGGCGTGGTTGCGGGAGTTGGTCTGCGCCGAGGACTCGCCCGGGACATGCGAGCGGGGCTCGGCGACGAGCACGTCTCCGATGGCATCGCGCAGCTCCGGGGCCAGCAGGCCGAGCCCGGGCAGGCCGGTCACCAGCGAGGGCAGCGGCACCGGGAACGTCTGCCAATGGAACATGATCTGTGGCGGGACCAGCGAGGTGACCTGGGGGACGACGCTGGCGGGGGTGAAAACCCAGGCGCGGGAACGGGACAGCAACGTCGAGGTGCCGCTGAGGGTGTGGGTGGGCACGATCGGGGCGCCCGCCGCGGTCTCCGCGGCGGCCAGCGCCGTCAGGAACGGGCTGTCGACGGCCAGCTCCTGGTAGGCCGGGGAGTTGATCAGGGCCTGCACGCCGAGCAGCGCGGGCGCGAGTCCGGGGTCGACCGCGAGCAGGGCGCTGAGCTCGAGGTTGACCTCGCCGGCCAGGTTGGCCAGCTCGGTGCCCAAGTGGGGGGAATGCAGGGTCACCAGGGTGAGGAATCGGTCCCGCACCGACGGTTCCGTCGCGGCGTCGAGGAGGAACGCGCGGGCCAGCAGGCCACCCCTGCTGTGCGCCACCAGCGCCATTGAGCGGTCGGTCGGCAGCCGGGCCAGGACCTCGTCCACCACCGCCGCGAGCTCGCGCACCGCCGGGTCCAGCAGTCCGGAACTGTCCACCTGCCCGTAGCTCGCCGTGCCGAAGCCTTCCGCCGCCAGTGCTGCCTGCCAGCTCGTCACCGACTTGGTCGGGTCGAGCTCGACGCCGTAGATGCCGGCAGCCGGGTGCTTGTGCCAGCCTTGGTCGATGATCGGGGGGATGGTCGCGGCGTAATCGTAGTTGTAACCGGGATGGATCGCTGGGTTCGTCATGTCATCGACCGTGCCCCCAGACCCGTGCAGCAGGATCACGACCGGAAGCGCGGCGTCAGTGCTGTCCTGCAGGGTCACGGGAGCCGAGACCCGGGCGGTCCCGGCGTCGTCGGTGTAGGCAACGGTGAAGGTGGTCACGCGCTGGCCTCGGCGACGAGAACCTCGGCCACGACCCGCAGGCCGCCCCGGTCGGCGGCGCTGGTGGCGCTGGTCAGGTGCACCAAGCGGTCCTCGTTCGGCACCTGAAGACCGGTGTCGAGGATGAGACTGACTTGGCCGTCGACGGAACGCGTGTAACGGATCAGCCGCAGCCGCACGTCGCGGTGAGACTCGCGGTAGTCCGCGACGATCGCCGTGAGGGCGGCGCTCATGGATTCGTCGAAGGCCTTCTCGGTGGCATCGGGCTGGAGCACCCCGTCGGGCGCCAACTGGTCGTGCAGGCGCCCGAAGCTCGTCATCTGCTCCCGCGCGCTGCGCAGGAACGGGATGGGATCCATGGGAGGTTCGGCGGTGAGATCGCTGGTCATCTAGGGCTCCTGGGGTCGTCAGGCCGGGGTCGTCAGGCCGGGGTCGTCAGGCGGGGGTCGTCAGGCCGGGTTCGTCAGGCGGGTGCCGTCAGGCTCGGATGGGGATGCCGTGGCTGCGGTCGTCGGTGAGGATCTCGAACAGGGCACGGTGCTCCGTGCGCAACAGATCTCGACGGCCGGTGGCCCGATCGGTCACGGCGAGCTCGCACGACCCGATCTTGGTGTTGAGGCAGTGCTTGATCCCCCCCGGCGGGTTGTAGTAGTTCAGTCCGACGAAAGCCCCCGCGGGGGCGGTGACGTGACCTGAGATCGCGACCTCGGGCGAGGAGGTGAGGAAGTCCCAGCTGAAGTAGTCGAAGCTCGCCGTGGCCCGCAGCGCGTCGCGCATCGACACCATCGAGTGCTCGCGCCCGGCGTGGCGCAGCACCAGGAAGGTGAGCATCGGGGTGCGTACCGGGCCCACCTTGACCTGGGCGCTGACGACCTCCAGGAAGGAGCCCGGCGCATTGTCGAAGCCGGCCACCTGCGCGAACGCGTAGTGGTCGGTGTGCTGGCTCCCCCAGTTGTGGTTCTGGCTGCCGACCCACCCGTCGACGTCGACCCGGCGACCGTCGACCTCCAACCGACCGCGGTAGGTGGCCAGCGGGTGCCCCACCAGGCTCTTCGCCTTCGGGAACGCGCCGTCGTACATCCGTTGGGGCAGCAGGTAGATCGGCGGCGCGCCACCCTGGTAGGTCAGGTCCCAGCCGATCGAGCCCGCCGGACCGGAACAGGCGCCAGTCAGGGCGCCCGGTTCCAGCACGCTGTCGCGGACCCGCGCCCCGAGCCGCGTCCGGTCGAAGTCGCAGGCCGAGATCGGGTGTTCCTCTTTGGCCACGACGTGTTGCCCGGTCTCGCCGTCGAAGAAGATCGCCCACAGCTCACCGATGGCCGCGTCTGGCCGGCCCTTGGGGCTGAAGACGGTGTAGCGGATCCAGAAGGCGAGCGGGCGGGTCGGGTGGTTGGCCCGCTGGTAGAAGCTCTCGTAGTGGCCCGCCCGCTGGCCCGGCACGAAGCGCGTGTGGTTGCGGCCCTCGGTCAGCGACGCACGGGTTGGCATGGCGACTCCTTTCGCACTGTGATCGGTTTCCGGTCCACCAGAGCCTCGAGCCGGTCGGTCCACTGCAGCACCTGGAGGTAGGCCCGCAGCCCGGCGGCGCGGACCGGGTCCGCCGGCACCCGTGGTGCAGCGTCTCGCACCCACGGCAGTCCCGCCAGAGGTTTGGCGTTCCCGAGCACCAGGTCGGCGACCACCGCGCCGCTGGCGATGGCCAGATGTACGCCGTGCCCGCTCCAGCCGGCGGCCACGACGACCCCGGGGGCCACCTCGCCGATGATCGGAAACCGGTCCAGGGTCATGCCGACGGTGCCGGCCCATTGGTGGGTGATGGCCACCTCGGCCAGTGCCGGGAACGTGCGGGCAAGACCCTCCCGCTGCGTGCTCCACACGCGCGGGTCGGCGAGGTCGGTCGCCCCGGCGCTGCGGTCGCGGTGGGCCGACCGGTAGACCGGCCGCCCGCCGCCGAACATGAGCCGGTCGTCGCGGGTCAGGCGAAAGTAGTCGAAGACGTGTCGCTTGTCGGAGAACGAGTGTCGCCCCGTCCAACCCAGCTCGGTCAGCTGTGCGCAGGTCAACGGCTGGGTCACGCCGACATGGGTCTGCAGCGGGATCACCTGCCCGGCCAGCAGGCCCAGCCCCGGGGTGTGCGCGTCGGTGGCGAGCACGACCCGCTCCGCGGCCAGGGTCCCGGCGCGGCCGAGGTCGAGCTGCACCGGGGAACCGGGACGGACCGCGAGGACGGGCGCGTTCTCGAGGACCCGGACGCCCCGCTCCAGCACGATCCGTTTGAGGCCGCGGACCAGCAGCGCCGGGTTGAGCTGCCCGCTGCCGGGATAGGACAACCCGCCGTGGGATCGGACCGGCACCGGCGGGTCCTCGAAGTAGTCGGCAGGAAAACCCAGCCGGGCCAACATCTTCGCCTCCCGGCGCAACGTCGCGGCCTGCCGGGACGTGAGGGCCACCTTGACGTGCGTCACGTCCTCGAGATCGCACCGGATTCCCTCGGCGGCGATCAGGGTGCGTACGTCGTGGACGGCGTCCACGCTGGCGGCGTAGAGCCGCCGGGCGGTCCGCTCACCGAAGCGCTCGCACAGGTCGAGGACCGTGCCACCGACACCCGGGCGCAGGATGCCGGTGTTGCGCCCGCTCGCTCCCGCGCCGGCCACGGCCGCCTCCACGACGACGACGTCGAGCCCGGGGCGGGCGCGGGCCAGGTGGTAGGCGGCGGACAGACCGGCAAATCCCGCGCCCACGACGGCAACCTGCGCGCGCAGCGGCGCTCCCGCCGATGGCCGGCGCGGAGGGGGGCAGGGTCGCGGGTCGGGCGAGTCCACCCAGAAACCCAGATCGTCGCGCTGGACGGGCACGGTCCTGGTCACCGCTGCCCCGGCCCGACCCGACGCGGGTGCAGGGTCATCAGCATCCCGTGCCGTGGCCGCAGCGTGATCGTCGCGTGGTTGACCACGCGGTGGCTCGGCACGTGCCGCAGCTCGTAGCGGCCCGCGATCGCGGCGAGCAGCAGGTGGGCCTCGAGCAGCGCGAAGTGCTTGCCGATGCACAGGTGCGGGCCGGCGCCGAACGGGACGTAGGCGTAGCGGTGCCGGGTCTTGCGCTGCTCCGGGGCGAACCGGTCGGGCGCGAACGCCTCCGGATCGGACCAGTGGGCGGGGTGCCGGTGCACGTTGTAGAGGTTCACCAGCACCCGTGAACCGGCGGGCAGGTGGTGCCCGCCGAGCACCGTGTCCCGCTGGGTGAGCCGCGGGATGATCGGCGCGGACGGGTAGAGCCGCATCGACTCCTCGAACACCGCCAGGGTGTAGGGCAGCGAGGCCAGGTCGGTCAGCGTCGGGAGCCGCCCGCCGAGAACGTCGTCGACCTCGCGCTGCACCTCGCGGCGTACGTCGTGGTGCTGGGAGAGCAGGTAGAACGTCCAGGTGAGGGTGATGGCCGTCGTCTCGTGGCCGGCCGCGAACATCGTCAGGATCTCGTCCCGGATCTGGCGGTCGTCCATGCCCTGCCCGGTGTCGGCGTCCTGCACGCCCAGCAACATGTCCAGCAGGTCGAGCCTCGGCTCGGTCGCCGCGCGCCGCTCGGCGATCAGCCGGTAGACGAGGGCGTCCAGCGCCGCCATCACCCCGGCGAAGCGCCGGTTGCGTGGGGTCGGCCAGGTGGTCGGTGCGCTGAACGGGTTCTGCAGCCTGCTGAAGGCGTAGTTGACCGCGATGTCGACGGCGTGCGGCCCGATCGCGTCCAGGTCGTCGAGGACGTTGGCGCTGAACATTGCTTGACTGACGATGTCGAGGGTGACCCGCATCATCTCGGTGTGCAGGTCGAGCGGGTCGCCCGGGGAACGCTCGGCGTGCAGCCGCGCGAGGCCGGCCTCGGTGCACTGGACCATCGTGTCGTAGAGCCCGCCGATGCTGGCGCGGCCGAACAGCGGCGCCATCATCCGCCGGTTGCGCAGCCAGCTCTCGTGGTCCGAGCTCGTCAGCAACCCGTCGCCCAGGACCAGCCGGAGGGGGTTCTCCGGCCCGAGCTTGCCGTAGGTCGCGCTGTCGGTCAGCACCTCCTCGGCGAGCTCGGGGCTGGACACGCCGTGTACGACCACGGGGCCGAGCGTGTAGCGGGCGAGGTCCCCGTGCTCCCGCCAGCCGGCGGACATGGCGGCGAGGATGTCGCGGCGGAACGCCACGATGCTCCCGATCAGGGGGGTCCCGCGGGGTCCGGGGGCTGGCGGCGCAGGCTGCCCGGACGTGGGCGGCATCGTTGCCGGTGAGGGGGTTCCCGTCACGAGCGTCATGGCCGGGTTACCTCCGGGCCAGGGCGCAGAGCCAGCCCAGCGACCGGTCCGGCTCGGCGATGAAACGCGCGTTCGAGAACCCGGCCGAGCGGACCAGGTCGGTCAGCTCAGGTCCGGACAGGATCGCCAGTCCCTGCTCCGCCGACCGGCGGGCGAACCGCTCGCCGAAGAATCGTTGCCGGTAGGTGCGCCCGCCCGCCTCGCGGCTCATCTCCAACGTGACGGCGAGCCGGCCCCCCGGCCGGAGCACCCGGTGGATCTCCCGCAGCCCTTGAACCGGGTCGGGCCAGAAGTACAGGGTCTCGATCGCGCACACGGCGTCGAAGGATGCGTCGGGATAGGGCAGGGCCATCGCGTCTCCGTGTCGGAGCTCGACGTGACCGCACACCACCTCGGGTGCGTTGCGCCGGGTCGCCTGGCGGACCATCTCGGGGGAGTAGTCGACCCCTGCGACCACACCACGCGTCGCGACCCGGGCCAGCAGGCCGATGGCCATGCCGCTGCCGCAACCCACGTCGAGCACACGGTCGGTCGGTGACACGTCCATCAGGCCGATGGTCCAGTCGGTGAGGGTGCGGTGCTGGCGGGCCATCGCCAGCCCGACCATTCGGCCGCACCATCCCTGTGGTCGCCGGAAGTTGTCCTCGACCAGCTTGAGTGGTCGGTGGATCATGGTGGTCATGACTGCTGCCCTTGCTTCCTTGATTGGTGTCGGTGGTTGGGGTCAGACAGGTCACGCGGCCCGGGTGAGCCGCAGTAGCGCCCACACCGCCCGCGGGGTGACTGTGCCGGCGAACGCGACGTACTCGGGCTGGACGAGGTTGGGTGCCCATTTGCGTTTGTAGGCAAGCTGATCTGCGGCCGGATAGACCCGGTGTCCATGCTCGGCCAGGGCGCGGACCACCCGGCGTGCGGCGGGGCTCCCCGCGCCCGCGACGACGTGGTCGTCGCCCAGCCCGGTGAACGGGGTCAGGCCGAAGTGCAGCCACCCGGCGCCCTCCGTCCGGAACCGCTCGATGGCCGTGACGGTCACCAGCTCAGCGGTGCCAGGCGGCGCCTGCGGGTCGCGGCGGCTGAGGTCGTGCAACCAGCCGGCGTGCTGCCCGTACGTCGGGGAGAAGCTGACGTAGCCCCGGACCTCCTCCCCGCAACGCGCCACGAAGAGCCGCCGCAGCAGTTGCGCCGGACCGCCCCGCTCGCCGACCATGAAGGTGAGCTCCTTGACGTGCGCTCCCTTGTCGCGCAGCCAGGTGGCGTCGACCGCGTCGAGGCGCCGGGCCAGGTCGGGTGACCACGGCAGGTCGACCCCCACTTCGCCCACCACGACCCCGGCCCGCCGGGCCCGGGAGACCTTGTTGCGAAGCTGCATGAAGTGCTTGCCGGACAGGGAGAAGCAGTCGAGCCCCACAGCGTAGGAGGAGCCAAACTGCTCGACCCGGAAGCCAGCTGCTGCGTAGCGTGCCGTGTCCGCGCCCAGCAGCTGGACGGCGAGGACCCTGCGACGCTGGTCCTGCGCGTAGGTGCGGAACGCGCTCAGCAGCCGGTCGGCGTCCGCGTCGTCGGCGAAAACGCCGCCGAACTGCACGAGGTGGCGGCGCCCGGCCGGTCGGTAGGCGATCAGCCCGTCCACGCCCGGGACGGTGAACCGGCGGGTGTGCGCGTTGAGCGCCAGGAACGCCGACGGGTTGTCGGCATGCCGGGCCAGGATCGCGGCCGCCTCCGCCGGGCCAAGGTCGTGCGCCGGCCCGGTCGCGACGGTCGGCCGTGCGGGCTCAGCGGGTGGTGACGGGAGCGGGCGCGGGACGGGGTGACCCGTCGAGGCCCCCAGCTGGGTGCTCATAGTTACTCCGCAGGGTGTCGTAGGCCGGGTGGGTGGCGGGCTCGAAGGCGAAGCCGAACGGCTTGAGGAAGTTCCCGAACAGCGCGCGATCCCCGCACAGATGCAGCGGCAAGGCCAGCAGCGCCCACTCGGGGCCGATGGTCAGGCACCACACCCCGGCGACCAGGGCGGCGGAGACCAGGCTGTGCATGGTGTTGTAGAGGACGTGGTAAAGGCGTGGCACGCTGCCGCGGTGACGGCGCCAGGCCAGGTGCCCCGGCAGATAGCCGATCACGTCGATATAGGCGAACAGGCCCACGAACGCGGCCCAGCGCACCTCGTCCAGGTGCAGGGCCAGCAGGACGGCGGCGGTCGCGAGCACCACGGCGTACTCCAGGCGCAGCAGCCGGTAGGTGACCGGGGTGAGGAACAGGTTGTGCGAGTCCATCGGGATCACAGCTCCATCGGTGCGCCGGTGAGCCAGGCGTCCAGCGACGCTGCTGCGCCGGCCCGGCCAGGGGGGTGGAAGGCCAGCGGCCGGGTGGCCGCGAGCAGGTAGGCGAGGTCGGAGGACTCGATGAACGCCATGCCACCGGCGAGCGCCGCCGCGGAGTCACTCACCCTGGCCAGCGTCTGCTCGACGGCGTAGCGCACGCACAGCGCGCGGCCGAGCAGGTCGTCGTCGCGTAGTGTGCCGCCGGCCCCGCCGTCAGCGACCGGCGCGCCGGCGTCGAGGTCGAGGGCGACCCGTTCCAGCGCGGCCATCGCGGTCTCCAGCTCGATCCCCAGACCGGCCCGGTCGGCGGCGCTGCCGCGACCCGCGCCGAGGACGCGCGCGACGAGACCGGAGGCGGCGCCGACGTAGGCCGCGGCGATGAGCAGCTCGAACCACACGAAGCCGCGCGACTGCACCGGGTCCATCCGGCCGCCGGCGTCGTCCGGGTAGAACACCAACGCCTCGGGCACGAACACGTCCTCGAGCACGACTTCGTCGCTCTCGGCGCCGGCCAGCACCCAGCTGTTCCAGAACGGGCGCCGCGAGATGCCTTCGCTCGCGGCGGGCACCAGGATGATCGCCAGCCGACCGGGGTTCTGCGGGGCCTGCGGATCCTGCGGGTCAACGGAAGAGCCCGCCTCGCGCACCCAGGCGCTGGCGCTGAGGACGTCCATCGACCAGGTGAGGCTGCACGGCTTCTTGGTCCCGCTGATCCGCAGGCCGCCGTCGACGCGCTGTGCCCGCATGACCGGGCGCAGGATGTGCTGACCGGGGCGGCCCTCGGCGAAGCCAGAGCTGAGCAGCCATCCGTTGTCGGCGATCGCCTGCAGCATCACCCAGGCGAGGCCGTCGGTGGCGGCCGACAGCTCGACCAGCGAGGCCACCGAGAAGTGGTGCATGGTCGTCGCCACCGCGAGGGAGGGCGAGCGGGCGCCGACGGCCCGCTGGATGCGCACGGCGTCCACCGCGCTGATCCCGAGCCCGCCGTGCTCGGCCGGGACGAGCAGGCCGGGGCCGCCGGCCTCGCGAAACAGCGCGAGCCCCGGATTGCCGGCCCGCTCGAGGTCGAGCAGCGCGACGTCGGCGAGCGATTTGTCGAGCCCAGGCAGGTGACGCTCGAGGGTCGAGCGCTCGGTGCGGAACAGCTCCACGTCGGTCTCCAGTTTCCGTTGTTGGTGCTCGTGGTCAGGGCGCGGTTGGCTGTGCTGTCGCCTGAACGGTGGACTCGACGGTCACGTCCGGGCCGAACAGCCCGCGGACGATGGAGGTCGTGTTCTCGAGCAGGGCGCGGGTCGCAATGGGCTCCAGCACGTCGGCGAGGGTCGGGATGCCGAGGTCGATCCGGGCGGCGAAGGTGACGCGGGAGCCGCCGTCGGCGTCGGCGCACACCCAGCTGCCGGCGAACTCGTCCACGTCGCCTTCGAGCTGGGCGAAGTCGATCCGCAGGGCGGCCCGGTCGAACGTGTCCTCCTCGGTCCAGCGCAGGATCCCGTTGCGGAAGGCCACTTCCCAGCGGGACAGCGTGACGTGGTCGGTCACGTCGGTGACGGTGACGCTGCGGACGGCGTCGCTGTGCGCCGGGTAGCAGCCGAAGTCGCACAACCGTTCGTAGACCTCGGTTGCATACTGTCCAGGCACGTGGGCGGTCAGGGTCACGGAACGCATGTGGGCACCTCGGGTGTCGTTCGGCTGGTGGTGTTGCGGCGCGCGAGGTCGCGCGCCGCTGCGGTCAATGCCGCCTCGAGGAGATCGAGGTCGGCACGGTCGAGCACTGCCGGCGGTGTGAGCCGTAGCACGGTGTGGGTGTTCAGTGAGTAAGACGTAATGACCCGCTTCTCGAGTAGGGCCATCATGAACTCGGCAGCCAGGTCGGGCGCGGCGAAGTCGATGCCGATCAGCAGGCCCGCTCCTCGGACCTCACGGACGAGGTCGGGACAGTGCGCGGACACCACCTCCGACGTCATTGCCAGCAGTTCACGCCCGAGGACGGCTGCCCGCTCCACCAGCCCCTCGCGGGCGATGACGCGGATGGTCTCGGTGGCTGCAACGGCTGCCAGCGGGTTCCCCGCGTACGTCGAGGAGTGCAGCAGCGGGTCCGCGTCCAGGGGCGCGAAGACGTCGTCGGTCGCGACGACCGCACCGACCGGGATGACCCCGCCGCTGAGAATCTTCCCGACGAGCAGCACGTCCGGGACGACGTCCTCGGCATCGACGCCCCACCACCGGCCCAGCCGGCCGAGACCGGTCTGGATCTCGTCGGCCATGAACAGGGCGCCGGTCTGGGTGCATCGATCCCGCACCGCCCGGAGGTAGCCCGGCGGCGGGATCACCACGCCACCCTCGCCCTGGACGGGCTCGAGCACGACGCAGGTCCGTGGCCCGTCACGGTCGAGCGCCCGGTCCAGGGCGGCTGCATCGCCGTACGGCACGAACTCGACGTCGGGCAGCAGCGGGGCGAACGGGGTGCGGTACTGCGCTCGGCCGGTGATGCTCAGCGCTCCGAGAGTCTTGCCGTGGAAGCCGCCGGTCATGGCGACCACTCGGGTGCGACCGCCGAGGCGGGCCAGCTTGAGGCCGAGTTCGGTGGCCTCCGCGCCGGAGTTGGTCAGGAAGACGTGGTCCAGCCCAGGGGGCGCGGCGGCGGCCAGCGTCGCGGCGGCCTCCGCGAGCGGGGGGGTGGGCAGCAGCCGTGTGGCGAGCGGGTGCGTGTCCAGCTGGCGGTGCACGGCCGCGACGACGTCGGGGTGGCAGTGGCCCAGCAGGAACACGGCGTAGCCGCCGCAGTCCAGGTAGGCATTGCCGTGCTCGTCGTAGACCTTGGTGCCGGCCGAGCTGACCTCCAGCGGCGCACCGATCAGGTCGGCAAGCACGGCGCTGGACTTGTTGACGTGGCGACGATAGAGGGCGAGGACCTCCGCGCGGCGCACGTCAGGCGACCTTGCCGGCGCTGTCGCCGGCGCCGGCTGCTGTGCCGGCGCCGGTCTCTGCCGCCCAGAAGCGAAAGCTCCGCCGCAGCGACTCGCACGAGTCGGGCAGCGCCATGACGCCGGTGTCCTCCAGCTCGGGAAGGTCACTCGGCAGGGCCTCCTCCAGCGCCAGGTAGGCGGCGAAGAAGTCCAGCAGGCGGGTCACCGTCTGGCGCACGTGCGCGGGCAGGGCATGCAGGAACACGGGGGCGATGAGCCGGTCGAAGGTCTCCGGGTCGACGAAGCGCGGGGCGCTGACCGGAGCACCGGACTCGGCCGCCACGTCGAGCAGGGCATCGACGGTGGCGGCAAGGGTCGGTGCCCTGCGGCCCGCCGTGAGCCACCACTCGCCGCCCACCCGGCCCTGCTCGACCAGGGTCGCGATCGCGTCCGCGACGACGTCCTGGGGCACGACGTCGATCGGCCAGCGGGCATCGAACGGGATGATCGGCACGATGCCACGCAGGATCGCGTCGGCAACCTGGTGCAGACCCTGAAATCCAGAGGTCGCACCGGTGTGTGAGTCACCCATGACGATGGAGGGACGGGTGATGGTGTGGGCCAGGCCGCTGCTGCGGACCAGGTCCTCGGCGGCCCGCTTCGACGCGGCGTAGCGCACCGCCGTCCGACCGCGCCCGCCCTCTTCGCGGGCGTGCAGGTAGGCCGAGCTGACGTAGTAGACCGGTGTTCCGGCTGCGGCGGCGAAGTCCAGGACGTGACTGGTGCCCTCGACGTTGGTCCGCTGCAGGTCGGCGTCCGAGCCGTTGAAGTGGGTGACCGCAGCCGCATGGACGACGACGTCGACGCTGGACGCGACCCGGCTCCAGTCGATCGGGGCGAGTCCCAGGCGAGGCTGGGTCACGTCCCCGTGCAGGGCACTGACCCCCGGCCCGCTGACGGGGCTGCGATGGGTGAGGCAGACGATATCCGCGCCGCCGGCACGCAGCCGGGGGAGCAGGGCCTGGCCGACGACGCCGGAGGCGCCGGTGAGCAGGACGGTACGCCGGGCGCTGTTCGGGCTCATGGTGCCTCCATTTGGGTTGCTCGGGTCGGGCACCGATCAGAGGGCCGGGGCGCCATCCAGATACGCCGTATCCGGGCGGCCCTCGGGCGCTCTGAACAGGAAGTGCTCGTGCGCTAAGGAGATGTCCATGCTCGAGTTCGTGGCAGCGTTCGCGATCAGGCATCGGGTGGCCGTGCTGGTCGCCACGCCGTTGTTGCTGGTGTTGGCCGGCTTCGCCGGCGCGGGGGTCGCCGGCCGGCTCGGGTCCGGCGGCTTCCACGCCCCTGCCGACGAGTCCACCCGCGCGCAGGGCGTCGTCGACAGCGGGTTCGACGCCGGTCCGGCCAACCTGGTCCTCCTGGTCAGCGCGCCACGCGGTGTCGACGAATCCGCGGTGGCCATAGCGGGGCGCGCCCTGAGCGCCCGGCTCGCGGCCGAGCCCGGGATCGGGGCCGTGGTGTCCTCCTGGTCGCCGGGCCGGCCCGCCGCGCTGCGCTCGACCGACGGCCGGTCGGGCCTGATCGCGGCACGGGTGCTCGGGAACGAGGACCGGGTCGCGACGCGGGTCAAGGCGTTGTACGCCGACTACAGCGGCACTCGGGACGGCCTGCGGGTGCAGGTGGGTGGCCAGCCCGCGGCCGAGCGCGAGCTCGTGGCTGCCAGTGAGCGCGACCTGCGCCGCAGTGAGATGGCGGCGACCCCGGTCGTGGTCCTGGTGCTGCTGCTGGTGTTCGGCGGCGCGGTGGCGGCCGCGCTGCCGCTCGTCGTGGGCGTGGTGGCGGTCCTCGGGACGCTGGCGGTGCTCGCGGTGCTGGCCACGCTCACCGACGTGTCGGTTTTCGCGCTGAACATCACGACCGCCCTGGGTTTCGGGCTCGCCGTGGACTATGGCCTGTTCGTCGTCACCCGGTTCCGGGAGGAGCTTGACGCGGGGCGGACGACGGACGACGCGGTCCGGGCGACGGTGACCAGCGCCGGACGCACCGTGTTGTTCTCCGCGCTGACCGTCGCCATCTCGCTGGCGTCGCTGCTCGTGTTCCCGCTCTACTACCTGCGCTCGTTCGCTTACGCCGGGATCGCCGTGGTTGGGCTCGCGGCGGCCGGCGCGGTGGTGGTGCTGCCGGCTCTGCTTGCGACGCTCGGTGCCCGGGTGGACGCCCTGTCGCTGCGGGGTCTCACCCGGCGCATCGGCGGCCCCGGGGGCAGGCACCGCGCCCCGGTCGACACGCGCGGCGGGCGGGTGCGCACCGGCACCGGGTTCTGGCACCGCCTGGCCACGTTCGTGATGCGCCGGCCCCTGCCGGTGGCGGTGGCCGTGGTGGCCCTGTTGCTCGTGCTGGGTGCTCCGTTCACGCAGGCGCGGTTCGCGTTGCCCGACGACCGGCTCGCGCCGGTGTCCAGCGAGGCGCACCAGGTCGCGCAGGCGCTGCGCGAGGGCTACCCCCGGGTGGCCGCGGACGCGGCGTTCGTCGTGGCGCCGAGGCTTCCCGGCGGCGCCGGCCGCTGGGGCAGCGTGGAGGCCTATGCGATCGCGCTGTCCCGGGTCCGTGGCGTCGACGGGGTCGAGGCGATGACCGGTGCCTACGCGCACGGCGCCCTGACCCGCGTGGCGACCAGGCCGGACCCGCGCTTCCTCGCCCGGGACGGGTCCGCGTCGTGGTTCTCGTTGCGGACCCGGATCGAGGCATATTCGCCCGCCGGCGAACGTCTGGTGCGCGACGTGCGCGCGGTGCCGGCGGGCTTCCCGACGTACGTCGGTGGGAATGCCGCCCACCTGGTCGACACCAAGGCGACGCTGGGTCGTGGTCTGCCCTATGCGTTGCTGGTCATCGGTCTGTCCACCCTGCTCGTGCTGTTCCTGTTCACCGGCAGCGTCCTCGTGCCGGTGAAGGCGGTCGTGCTCAACCTGCTCAGCCTCACGGCGACCTTCGGGGCGATGGTGTGGGGCTTCCAGGACGGGCACCTGCGTCCGCTGGTCGGCGACTTCCAGCTCACCGGGACCCTCGAGCTGACCACGCCGATCCTGATGTTCTGCATCGCGTTCGGGCTCTCGATGGACTACGAGGTCTTCCTGCTGTCGCGGATCAAGGAGGAGTGGGATCGAACCGGTGACAACGCCTCGGCCGTTGCTCTCGGCCTGGAGCGCACCGGCCGGCTGATCACGTCGGCGGCGCTCGTGGTCGTCGTGGTGCTGCTCGCGTTGGCCACGTCGTCGAACACCATGCTCAAGCTGCTGGGTGTCGGGCTGGCGCTGGCGGTCGCGGTGGACGCGACGCTGGTGCGGGGGCTGCTGGTGCCGGCGTTCATGCGGCTGGCCGGCCGGGCCAACTGGTGGGCGCCGGCACCGCTTCGGCGGCTGCACGCGCGGTTCGGGTTGAGCGAGGCTGCTCCGGCAGCGGCAGCGGCAGCGGCTCCGGCCGCGGCCGCGGACCGCGTGGACTCGACCGGTCAGCCGACCGTCTGCACGGGGGGCGACGGAGTCGCCATCGTCGCGTAGGCGCCGTTGAAGAACGCCAACGGCTCGGCGGCCTCGCTGCGGCCCAGGTCGAGCACGCGCCCGATGAGGACCATGTGGTCACCCGCGCCCACCCGCTCGGCGACAGCACACTCCAGCCAGGCGAGGCAGCCGCGGATGACCGGCGCGCCGGTCGCGCGTCCCGGTGACCAGTCCACGGCGTCGAACTGGGCCCGGCCGCTGGGCCGCGCCGGGTTCGCGAACCACCCCGCCACATCCTGCTGCCCGGCGCTGAGGACCGACACCGCGAACTGGTGGGTTCGGTCCAGCAGGCGGCGCATCTCGCTGTCCCGGCGCACGCAGACCAGCGCCAACAGCGGATCCAGGGATACCGAGGTGAAGGCGTTCGCGGTCATCCCCCGGCCCTCGCTGCCCCTCAGAGCAGTCACCACCGTCACGCCGGTGGTGAACAGGCCCGCAACCTCGCGATAGGCGCCGGGGTCGAGCCGGTGCGGCTCGGCCGCGCGGTGCTGGCGGTGCCGGTCGAGGTCTACGGGGGTTCCCGCCACGGTGGGCTCCTTCACGGAGATGGTGTCGCTGCTCAGATCCCGGGAATGGCTGCCGGAATACGTGCGCCGGGGCCCGGTCGAGCACAGACGGAACCGCCCGCACCGCGCTGGGTGCGCGATGCGGGCGGTGGGTTGTGCCGTTGCGGTGTGGCCGCTCCTGATCTATCCGTTGTCTATCCGTTCGCGACCGTGGTCGGTCCGGCGGTGCCGCCGAGGTTGGAGTCGGCGAACACCGTGCCGGGGTTGGTCCGGGGCAGGGTCGCACCGGCGCGGATGCGCAGGGTCCACACCCCACCGACCTCCGGCGGCGCGGCCGCCGTCACAGCGGCCGTCCCGTAGACGGTGGACACGCCGGCGGCGTTCGGCGCGGAGCGCACCGTGATGACGCTGCCGACGGTGCCAGCGGTGCCGGTGACGCGGAACTCACCGGTCTTCCACCTAGCGGTGCCGATCGTCACGGTGTCGGACTTGGGGGTGACCAGCACCTCGTCCTTGCGGGTGGAGCCACCCATGGTGACCGTGAGCTGGAACGTCAGAGCCTTGTTCGACATCGGGTGCTTGTAGAAGGGCAGCGTGAAGCTGGCGTCCAGGGTGGTCGCGCCGGTGAGCGTGACCTTGTCCGGGTCGGTCGCGTCGATCGGCTTGGCCGTCCCGGTCTGCAGCTGGGTCCACTGGTAGGTGTCTCCGGCGGTGGAGCCGGCCCCCGACAGGCTGACCTTGGTGTTGCGAACGACGCCAGTCTGATCGGGCCCGGCCTTGGCGACGAGGGCTCCCAGCGGGCTGAGCGGGCCGAGCTTGGCCGACTCCGCTCCGTAGCCATTGGCGTTCTTCGCTGCGACGGTGAAGAAGTACGGCGTGCCCTCGCTCAGGCCGTCGACGACGAGTGTCTTGTCGGTCGTCTCCTTTGGCCCGGACCGCTTCGCGCCGTCCTTGTCGTAGACCTGCACGGCGTACCCGGTGATGCTCGGGTCGTCGGCGGTCCAGCTCAGAGTGATCTGGCCCTCGCCGACCACCGGGTCACCGAAGGCCGGCGTGGCGGGAGTCGGCGTGTTCGAGATGAGGAACGTGAGCTCGGAGACGGCCGAGACGTTGCCGAACGGGTCGATCGCGACGGACTTCACCACGGTGACCGGGCCGTCGACGGTGAACGGGGCGGTGAAGAGGGTGGCCCCCGCGGAGGGGGTGTCGACCTGGATCGGGTCGGAGCCGTCGGTGGTGTAGTAGATCTCGGAGTTGGGCTCGTTCGCCGCCAGGGTGACCTGCTGCGGCACCGCGAACGACCCGCCGTTGGGCGAGGCGGACACGGTCGGCGGGGTCACGTCGACCTCGAGAACCGCGGGGACGGCCGGGAAGGTCTGCCCGACGCTGGAGACGGAGACGACCTCGAAGTCGTAGGTCTCCCCGCTGGCCAGGCCCGTGATGGTCGTGCCCTTGGCGGCCTGGCCGGTGATGCGCCGGCCGATCTCGACCTGCTCGCCGTTGCTGCTCGACGTGGCGACCGCGGTCGCCCGGTAGCCGGTGATGGCGGGAGTGCCGGGCAGCGCCGTGGCCGGCGTCCAGGTGATCTTCACCCCGCCGGAGACGTTCGCGGCGCGCACGTCGGTGGGCCCGGGCGGGCCGGACTGCAGCGGGCCGTTGGGGCAGCCGCCCATGCCGGGTCCGCCGAGCTCGCCGAACTCGGCGATCGTGATGCCCTGGCGGTTGGCGTCCGCGTCGGTGAGCTCCCAGGACAGCAGCCGCTCGCCGGTCGCGTCGGCCGCGATCTTCGCAACTGCTGGGTCGTCGAAGATGTAGGTGGCGGTGAAGGTGTGCTTGGCGTCGTCGAACTCCAGCATCGAGGAGTAGCCACCCTTGGGGGCCGGGGTCATCGGGCCGGGCACGGCCCGGACGTCGCGGCGGCCGACCGCGGTGTCGGTCAGTGCCGGCTCGACGATGCGCTGCTCGGTGTTGTCCTTGATCACGTCGGGGCCGATGTGCCCGGTGACGGTGACCGTGGATCCGGCCAGAGTCGAGCCGGCGTCGACGTAGCCGTCCTGCACCTTGGTCTCGCCGCCGTCGGAGTTGCCGTTCGGACCGGCGAAGCTGATGGAGGCGACGTCGCCGGGTTGGATGTCCGGGGTGACGTTCACGCCGGTGCCGGCGCCCCAGCAGACGCCGCCGGGGTGGTTGATCTCGAAGGCGACGTCGCCCTCCGCGACGACGCTGCTGGCGGAGCCGACCACGCCCACGCCGGCCCGGGTGATCTTGACCGTGGCAGTCTCACCGACGTGGTTCTGATAGCCCTCCACCGCGATGAAGTCCCGGTCGGGGAACACCACCAGGTTGTCGGGGAACACCGGGACCGCGGCCGAGGCGCTGGTGGCGGTCACGAGGCCGGTGACGCACAGGCTGGTGGCGAGGGCGCCGACGAGGGCGATGCGGTTTCTTCGCGAGCGGCGTGGCGTGGGGGAAAGACTCGGTGCGACGGGCGGCGCGGTCGGGCGCGCGTGGTTGGTTGCGCGGTTGGTTGATGGCACGGGAACTCCTGGTGTGGACGTTTTCGGGGAGGTGGACGTGGCGACACGCGCCCGGGCGCTGAGGGCGCGCTGGGGCGTGGACGGGGCGGGACGGGTCAGTCGGACTGGTCAGTCGGACGGGGCGGGACGAGCCGTCAGGCGACGGGGGGGCCGCGTTCGAGCGGCGCGCTCTCCCGCCGCAAGGCGATCGCGCCGGGCGACTCCCGGTTCGCGCGACCGCCAGGGGGCAGGACAGGAGTCGGGTTCGCCGAGGCGAGCCGGAGCCACTGTCCCGTCGCGCCACGTCGCAGCGGCGGCGCCGGGCTGCGGTGAACCGCGTGCACGGTTGCGCTCCGGTGAAGGGTCGCGTGCACGGTCGCGGGTTGGGCTGGGCGTCGGCTATCGGGCGTCTGTGTGGTGCATGGGGACGGTGCGCAGGCGCTCTGGCGCTCGACACCGTGGCCGGAGCGGTCGACGGCCGCGGACGCGCTTGCCATCGTCGCGGTGACAGGAAGCATCACGAAAAGGATGAGCATCGCCGCGATCCAGCGTGAGGCCGCGACAGTCGGGCCGGTCAGGGTGGAACGGCGTCCCAGCGCTGCGGCCACGACTCTCCCTTCAGGTTTCCTTGATGCCCGAAACCGTAGTTTTGTCGCTGCACCCGTGGAAAACCTGACGACGGCCTCTTGGAAGGGCGGAGTACGTCGCACCGGGGTCTCGTGTCGGCCGACCCAGCCGCGGCAGTGGACCGGTTGCGCGCGGCGATTCGCACCACCTGGCCGGTCCACTTCGACGGTGGACGTTGTGTGTTCGGCCAGCGACAAAGGCCCACCACCCGCCCATCACGCTGGAGGGGCTTCACGACATCGACCTCGCCGGCGGGCAGCACCTCGGCGATGACCTCGTCGATGCCGACCTCGGCGGCGACCGCGCGGGCTGCTCTGGCGTTGTCGCCGGTGAGCAGGACAGGGGACAGGCCCAGCCGGCGCAGCTCGGCGACCGCTTCGGCTGAGGTTTCCTTGACCGAGTCGGCGACGACCAGCACCCCGCGTACGGCGCCATCCCAGCCCACCCACACCGGCGTGCGGCCCGCCGCATCCGCGGAAGGCGAGCGATGGCGGCGGATGCCTCCTTGAGCTTCGCTTCCGCCGTCTAACCGCCCACGCCGATGGCGTCGGTGAGGCAGTGCGCGAGATGTTCATCGAGCAGCAGCAGGGCAACCGACTCCAGCGCCCTCGCTGCCGCCGACACCTGGGCCAGGATGTCGATGCAGTAGGTGTCGGACTCGACCATGCGTTGCAAGCCGCGGACCTGGCCCTCGATGCGCCGTAGCCGGTTGAGGTGGGTGTCCTTGCTCTCGCTGTAGCCGGGAGCCGCAATGTCGCCGGCAGACGTGGTGTCCATCCCCAGCCGTCCAGACGGTTTCATACCGACTTGGGGTATCCGAAACCTGGCAAACCCCAACATACCCCTGTCGGGTATCCACCGCAAAGTCTGCGCATACCGAAGGGCCTGCCTCGAGGGGGACGGGGCAGACCCTTCGGAGTTCGGGCCACGGGTGCGATCACCTGCCGGAGCGGCACCCGTGGCCCTGCTGTGGTGCGGGGTGAGGATGCGGCGGCCAGTGCGCCGCCACCTCACTGCGCATCAGTGCGGTCTGGTTTCAGTACCGTCTCGTCGCCACGAGCGCGCCGTTCCGGTCGAAGAGCCGCACGGTGTCGTGCCTGCTCCAGAGATCCGCTGCCGTGGCCAGCCGCAGGTTGCCAGCAGCCCTGGCCCCCGTGCCGGTGTAGGCCTGCACCGTTCGGCCCGGCCTGAGGACGTACCTGGTCAGCGTCAGTGTCTTGCCGGACGCGTCCCGCAGCCGCCAGCCGGCCAGGTTCACCGACACCGTGCCGGTGTTCCTGATCGCGACATGCTCAGCGCCGGAGGGCACGACCGCACCAACAGCGGCCCGGTAGACCGACAGCGTCCGGCGTGCCCCGACGGTCGAGTCGATGCCGGGACCGTTCACCGTGACGGCGTACGACGTCACGCCGCTCCTCGCCGTCGGCAGGGCGAAGGCATAGGCGCCCGAGGTGGCCCTGGTCGGGAACACCTTGCGTGCCGCCGCCCGCCAGGGACCGGCACCGACCTTGCGCTTCAGGGTGAGCGTGGCGCCGCGGAACGGAGCCACCTTCCCTGTCAGCGTCACCTTGGTGCGCACGTTCACCGCGGAGCGGGTCAGCGTGCTGGTGATGCTGGCCCGGGTGGTCGTCGCAGGTGCCGCGGCGCCCGATCCTGTTCCGGCCGGCGTGTTGACGGCCGGAACCACGAGTGGGGGAACGGAGCCGCTCACGGGGACCGGCGTCGGTGCGACCACTGGTGCCGCGGTCTGCGGCAGCAGCATCTCGCAGGTCGGTTCCGGAGTCGTCGGGGCCGGCGCGACGGCCGGGGTGATGGTTCCGACGGCCGGTGCCGCGATGGGGCTGGGTGTGGGTGTGGGTGTGGACAGCGTGATCGTGACGTCGTCGGTCGTGTCGGTCGGCGTCCCCGCCTGGAACGTCAACTGCTCGATGTTGCGCAGGGTGTCGATGCCGTCGGCTCCGCCACCCGTGTGCTCGACCGCTGTCACGCCGCCGGTGGTGGTGACGGTGTAGGCGGCCTGCAGACCCGAGAACACTGCCGTGTCGACGTCGCCGCCGGCGGCGCCGGTGGTCTCGATCGAGCGGACGGCGGTGATGTCACCCGGGTCCATCCGACCCGCGAACACGTCCTCCTGCAGCGAGTGCTGCGGGCCGGAGCCATCCGGGTCGACGGTCATGCCGTCGACCAGCTTGGCGTCGGTCGGGTCGGTCGTGGTCAGGTCCGGGGACCTGAGCTGGACCTTCAACCACGCGTCGCCGTCGAGGATGTCGTTGGCGCCACGCCCTTCGAGCAGGTCGTTGCCAGGCCCGCCGAGAAGGATGTTGCCCTCCCCCCACGTCGCTCCCGCTGCCGTGGCGCCCGCAGGAAGCAGCGTCTCCAGCCCCGGGATGCGGTCGACACCGGCCTGGGTGAGCACGTCGTTGCCGATGAACCCGCCGCCGGTGATGTCCTTGGGCGCGACGTCCTGGCCGCGGAGCTTGTCGTCCAGCTTCCCGCCGGAGAGGGCCTCGACCTCGTTGTAGCGGTCCCGGACGCCGACGACGAGCACGTCCAGCCCGACCAGCGGGAGCGCCAGGTCGGCGTCCTGCGGCTGGGGGTCGAGCTGCCCGATCTCCCAGTCGAAGCCGGACGCTCCGGCGACCTTCTCGACACCAGGACCGGCGACACCGATGTCGTCCCCGCCCTCCATGTCGTAGTCGTCGTCGCCACCCTGGCCGAGCAGGATGTCGTTGCCCGCCTTGTTGGTGTCGTCCTGGAAGAACAGGTTTCCGCTGTCGCCCTGCAACAGGTCGGGCTGGTCACCGCCCTCTTCCCAGTCGTCGCCGCTGTCGCCGAAGACGGCGTCCTCGCCCTGCCCGGCGATGACGAAGTCGTCGCCTTCACCGGCGAAGGTCTCGTTGATGTTGGCGCCGCCGTTGGTGAAGTCCTTGCCGTCGCCGCCCATCACGATGTCCGCGCCGGGCCCGGCGTCGATGGCGTCGTTGCCCGGACCGCCCTTGGGTACGTCGTCGCCCGCGGAGTCGGTGATGATGTCGTTGCCCTCGCCGCCGAGGGCGATGTCGGCCCCGTCGTTGCCCTCGATGATGTCGTTGCCGTCGCCGCCGAGGAAGGTGTCGTTGTCGACGCCACCCCAGATCCGGTCCACGCCGGGCGTGCCGACGTAGACGGACTGGCCGTTGATGCCAGCCGGGTCGACCGAGTTGCGCTCGCGGTAGCGGATCGTGCCGTCAGGCATCCGCAGGAGCAGGTCAGATTCGTTGTAGGCGGTCGTGTAGCGGTCGTCGGGGATCGGACCGCTGGTCCCCAGGTTGGTCAGACAGAACTTGCGGTCAGCGGTGCCGAACGCGTCGGCCTTGAGGCTGTGCGCGTTGGTGTTGCGCATGACCAGCTCGGCGAACGAGTTGCCCTCCAGCTGGGTACGCAGGTTCATGCCCGGCGTGCGGGCCAGGTAGTACAGCCGGTCGCCGTTCTGCAGGTCCGTCAGCTGGTTCTCGAAGACGTAGTTGAACGTGGAGCCGAGCAGGCCGCCGAACAGGTTGGTCTTCTCGGCCAGGCCGCCGACCCAGAGGTCGATCTTGTCGAGCCCCGTCTTGGACACGGTGCCGACGTTGGCGAACGCGCCGGTGCTGCCCATGAAGTCCCCCGCGTCGGCGGGCGGAGTGGCACCTGCGGGCGGGTCGACGATCAGCGTGGCGGCGGCCCTCTTCCCGGCGACCGTTGTCTGGGCGGTGATGGTTGGGTGCTGCCCGTAGGCGGCCACGAAGTTGACCAGGGACTCGGGGTGCTTGAGGGCCTGGCCGAAGTCGATCCAGTTGGCGTAGGGCTTGAGCTGCGAGTCGTTCGTCGATGCGAACAGCTGCCTGCGCAGCAAGTTCAGCGGCGGGACGCCCTCGGACCGGGCCCGAGTCATGTTGATGGTCGGCAGGTCCAGTGGCAGGCCGAGCAGGTTGTTGCGCAGCGTGTCGGTGACGAACTCGTCGAGTTCGTTGCCGGTCTGGTCGGACATGCCCATGAAGATGGAGCCGGCGGCCTGCTCCGACGTCAGGACGCCGGAGGCACCGCCGGCGGTGCGCTGGGTGTAGGACGGCGGGTTCAGGAAGCCGTCGAGCAGCGGGATGTCGTTGTTCGAGCCGTCGGCGTTGGTGCGGGAAATGGTCTCGGTCAGCATCGAGTGACCGAACCGATAGACCGCGTGGGCGAACTCGGCCTTGATGGCCGGGTTGAGCTCGGTCTGGGTGAACGCGAACGGCTGGAACGGGTTGATCGCCGGCTGGACCTTGCGCGCGAACTCCTCGAAGACCAGGTGCTGGTACTCCATCTCGGTGACGAACCGCGCCGCCTGGAAGAGGCGCTCGCCGTTCCAGCCGTCCGCGCCGAGCGCGAGCTTCCATGCGGGCAGGGCGGCAGTGCCGGTCGTCGACGTATCGTTGGTCAGCACGGTCTTGATGTGGCCGACGAGGCGGTCGTGCTCGGAGTGGAAGATCTGGTGCACGGCGCTGAGCGCGATGTTCTCGTTGCACCGGCCGTCACCGCAGATGAAGTGCGCGTTGAGCATCTCGTCGTCGTAGGTGCCGGGTGCTTGCTTGGCGAAGTCCGCGGACGGCGTGCTGTCGGCGTCCGGTGTCGGTGCCACCGGCGGCGTGGCCGGGTTGTGGTCGGTGTCCTGCGGTGACGGGTCGGCGTTGTGCGCGATGTCGGTCAGGAACGGCGTGTCGAAGTGCCGCACGTTGGCCGGAACCAGGGTGCCGCCCCCCGCGCGGTCCGCCTCCACCGTGGATCCGTTCGTGAGCACGAACTGCGGAAGCCCCCGGAGCGGGCCCGGGATGAACTTGCCGTAGGGGTCGGTGGCGAGCATCGGGATGTTCAGCACGTCCATGTCCACGAGGTGGATCCCGAGCAGGGTCGCGCCCTGCGCCTTGACCGTCGTCCAGGTGGAGATGCCGCCGGCCTGGGGGCCTGCTGGGCCGCCGAGCAGCGATCCGGTCGCGACCGGGCGGCCGGCGGTGTTGGCGACGTACTCGCGCAGGAAGACCTGGTGCGAGGGGTGTGAGGTGTAGGTCTGGCTCTGGTCCACCCACGGCGAGTCGGTGTTGTTCGCATTCTGGATGTCGTCCGCGGTGCCCAGGACTCCGTCCGGCCCGGGCTGGTTCTGCGCGCGGGTCAGCACCATGAACCGCTGGTTGGCGGGCAGGTCGTCGGCAGTGCCGAGGACGTGGTCCGGGCCCGGGATGAGCGGGTCGTCCGCCTTGAGCGGCACGAACACCGTGCCGCCGCTCTTGACCGTCTGGTCCACGCCGTGGTCGAAGAACTGCCCGAAGATCGTGAACAGCGAGTTGTACGGCGGGGAGAGCCCCACGTCGGTGGTGACGTTGGGCATGAACAGCGTCTGTCCCGCGGGCACGCAGTCGGCCGGCTTGCCGGCGCTGTCACACGGGACGACACCCTTGTTTCCCTGCGTGCGCACGGGCGAGCCGGCCGCGGCCACGGCAGCCGGGTTCGTGGCCGTCTGGTCCACGATCAGGTTGCTGACCGTGCGCGGCTCGGAGTCGAACACGTTGCCGGTCTTCTGCTGGTAGGACGACGGCCCGGGCGGGCCGAAGCCGGTCGGCACCGGGTCGGCGTCCTGGAACACCGGAGTGGTCAGGCGGGGGAACGGCTGGTCGGCGGAGCCGAACCGCTCCTGTCCGGGCTGCAAGTTGTTGCACGATCCGTCGACGGTGCGCAGGCCGCGGGACAGCAGCGGGCTCGGGATCTGGTCCGGTCCGGTGCCGAGCAATGTGGAGCACGGCGCCGCCGCGGAGAACGTTGCGGCGTGCTGCTCCGCGATCTTGATCTGCTTGAGGATGTAGGAGAGGTCGTTCGGCGTCACGCGGAAACCTTGGCCAACGGGCGCCGCCGCCTGGGCCGCTGGCGCGCCGCCCAGCAATGCGGCTGGCACGAGGCCGCCGCCCAGCAGCAGCGCGCTGGCACCGGCAAGAATTCGTGTCCGGCCTGGAAAATGCCCGAGACTGCGGCGCTTTCGCGCCGGCCCCGTGGTCGATCGGGTAAATGCCATAGGATTCGTCCCCCCACATTCTTTGGCCGCGGTCGCGGCACGCCGGTCCTGGTGTCGAGAGTCAGACATCAGGCCCCCGTCGGAGATGCGGAGCCCCGAAGGGGGCCGGTGATGCAGTTCCGGCGCAACGGCCTTGCGTGTTGTCGCGACATGCCTCGACGTGGGCGAATATGCGCGAGAGACATTCCATAAAGGTGTCGCGTCGTGACCGTCCGGTGGCCGAGCGTCCCCACGACGAGCCTGTTTCGGAAAGACTCTCAATAACTTCTCAGGGCTTTCTGGATAATTCTGTTCATGCCGGCGACGCCGATAAATGCGGAACGCGACCAACCTTTCGGAAACCTGACAGATCAATGTATTCTTGCCCCCAGTGGGCGTGGCGGACGGCTCCGTGGGCGACCATCGGTGCTGTGATGTGGGGGTGACCGGGGGAGCAGCAGGGGCAATCCATCGCCGCGACGTCCTCAAGGCCGGCCTCGGTTCGGGTCTGGTCTTGGCGCTGGGCGCGGGTGGAGTGCGGCCCGCGCACGCAGCGGTTCTGCGGGCCGACCCCTTCCGGCTGGGCGTGGCCAGCGGCGACCCGCTTCCGCACGGTGTCACGCTCTGGACGCGGCTGGTGCGCCACCCCCTGGATGCTCACTCGATGCCGTCCCGCGCCGTACGGGTGGAGTGGGAGATCTCGCGCGACCGCCGGTTCCGTGGGGTGACCCGGCGCGGTCTCACCCGAGCGGTGCCCGAGCTCGCACACTCGGTCCATGTCGACCTGCGCGGTCTGCGGGCCGGCACCGACTACTGGTACCGCTTCCGGGCTGGGCGCTACCTCAGTGAGACGGGCCACACCCGGACGGCGCCGGCGGCGGGTTCAGCTCCCGGCCACCTCCGGCTGGGTGTCGTCAACTGCCAGGACTGGCAGAACGGCTACTGGCCGGCCTACACCGCGCTGGCCGAGGAAGACCTCGACGCGGCGCTGCACCTGGGTGACTACATCTATGAGTACGACCCGGCGAGCCCCTATCCGGACCGGGCGCACAACCCGCCGCGCACGCCCGGACTCAACCAGCTGCTGACGCTGTCCGACTATCGCAACCGGCACGCGCTCTACAAGACCGACCCGGCCCTGCAGGCGGCGCATGCCGCCTTTCCGTGGATCCTGACGTGGGACGACCACGACGTGGAGAACAACTACGCCAACCTGGCCGACGACGACCGCGCCGGCCGCCGGCGCCAGTCACCGGTGCGCTTCGCCCGCGAGCGGGCCAACGCCTACCAGGCGTACTACGAGCACATGCCGATCCGGATGCCCTACACGCGCCGGTCCTCGAGCTACCGGATCTTCCGTCGGTTCGACTTCGGCGACCTGGTCCGCCTGCTCGTGCTGGACACCAGGCAGTACCGCACCGACCAGCCGGGGGACTTCCACCCGAACGCCGGTCCCGAGGACGTCGGCCGGGCGAACATCGCCGGCAGCCTCACCGGCACCGCCCAGGAGTCTTGGCTGCAGGCGGGGCTGCGATCCTCGGGCGCGCTGTGGAACGTCGTCGCGCAGCAGCTGATGCTGGCCCGGATGCGGTTCGACACCGTCCCCGGGACCGCGCAGTTCATGGCCAACCTGGACCAGTGGGACGGCTACGCGCCGGCGCGGACCCGATTCCTGGGCTTCCTCGACAGCGCGGGCGTGGCCAACCCCGTCGTGCTCGGCGGAGACATCCACTCCGCCTGGTTCAGCGACCTCAAGGTCGACTTCGACGACCCGGCGGGGCGGGTGGTCGCCTCGGAGTACGTCGCCACGTCGGTCTCGTCGGCCTTTCCGATGGAGCTCGACGGACAGCTCAAGGCAGCCAACCCCACGCTGAACCCGCACGTGCGCCACTTCGACGGCTCCCGGCGGGGCTACCTGCGCGTCGACGTCGATCGCGCCCGGTTCCAGGTCGAGCAGCGGTCGGTCGACTCGATCGCGACCCGGACGTCCCCGGTGCGGACCACTGCCGCGTTCGCCACCGCGGCGGGCGCTCCGGGCGTCGTGCCGGCCTGACCACTATTGCTGGCATGGTCCGCGGCGGCACCAATCCGCAGTACGGTCGGCGCCGAACTGTCCGCGTCCCAATTGTCGTTCTGGAAGGACCCGCTCCATGATCCCATCGAAGAAGCGTCGGGCCGGTGCGGCAACCGCCGCCGGCGCCGTGCTCATCGCCGTCGGCATCGCCGGCCTCGGCGCGCCGACCGCGTCCGTGGCATCCAGCCACCGCGAGGCGCCGCTGATCGCCGGCGACCCGGAGTATGACAACACCGACGTCTACGCGTTCAACACGCCGAAGGCCGACGACTCGGTGACCGTGATCGGCAACTGGCAGCCGTTCGAGGAGCCGGCGGGAGGTCCCAACTTCTACCCGTTCGCCACCGACGCGAAGTTCGACTTCAACGTCGACACCAACCAGGACGCCAAGACCGACATCACCTACACCTACACGTTCCAGACGCCGAAGACGCCGAACCCGGCGAAGAGCTTCACCGGCAACGGGACGTTCCTCTACAACAACGGTCTGGTGAAGTCCCTTGAGTCCAAGAACCTGCTGTTCAAGCAGATCTACACGCTGACCAAGACCACCTTCGCCGCCGACGGAAAGACCGTCGCCGGCAGCAGCGTCGTCTTCAAGGACGCGCGGGTCGCCCCGTCGTACGTCGGGAAGGCCTCGATGGGTTCCCCCGCGGCGTACAAGAAGAACCTGCGCGACAAGGCCATCGTGAGCGCCGGCGCCTACCGTTCGTTCGCCGGCCAGGCCGACGACCCGTTCTTCCTCGACCTGAGGGTGTTCGACCTCGCCTACGGCGGTGACCTCTCCGAGGTCGGCGTTGACACCCTCGCGGGCTACAACGTCAACACCATCGCCCTGCAGATCCCCCGCAGCGAGCTCAACGCCAAGGGCAACAAGACGATCGGCGTGTGGAGCACCACCTCGAAGAAGAACGCCGACGGCAAGTTCGTCCAGGTCTCGCGCCTGGGTCAGCCGCTGGTCAACGAGGTGGTCATCCCCTACCAACTCAAGGACGCGTTCAACTCGATCAACCCGGTCGACGACGCCGGCGCTCTCTCCAAGGGCAGCGACATCCCCGTCCTGACCAACCCCGAGCTGCCGAAGGTCCTCGAGGCCATCTACAAGATCCCGGCCCCGGCCACCCCCCGCAAGGACCTCGTGCAGGTCTTCCTGCAGGGCGTCCCCGGCGTCAACCTGGTGTCCAACACCACCCCGTCCGAGCAGCTGCGGCTGAACATCAACACCCGGCGCTTCCCGGACAAGTTCCAGAAGAACGGCGTCATCGCGGGTGACCGCAACGGCTTCCCCAACGGCCGCCGGCTGCAGGACGACGTCCTCGACTCCGCCCTGCAGGTCCTCGAGGGCAAGCTCGGCAAGCACCCCGCCGTCGTCGACACCCTCGGTGACGGCGTGAACCGCAACGACGTGAGCTTCTCCAGCGTCTTCCCGTACGTCGCGGTGCCCCACTCGGGCTCTGCCGCCAAGGGGGCGGCCGCCAAGAACAGCACCGCCGCAGCACACCCGACCCTGCTCAACGGGGGCAACGTGTCCGAGCCCGGCAACGGGCTGCCGGTCATGCCGATCGGCCTGATCGGGCTCGGTGCCCTGGCGATGGTGGGCGGCGTCGTGCTCGCCCGTCGTGGCGGCGGCGCGCTCGCGTCGCCGTCGGCGGCCTAGCAACACCAGCACGTCCCCTGCCCACCCGGGGGTCGTCCGCGGACGGCTCCCGGCTGGGCAACCCCCTTATGGAAGGCGAGTGCAGTGCGAGGTCTCGTGCGGAGCGTTGGCCGGCCGGTGCTGGTGACCCTGCTGGCGGTCAGCCTCGGGGTCGGACTGACCGCGGTGGCGGCGATCGGGTTCGGAGTGCGGCCCGGTGCTGACCCTGCCGGGCCGGGCCGGACGGTGAGCGCCGACACGGTCACCGGGTTGTCCAGCCGCGGTGACCTGGGCGCTCAGATCACCATGCTGCAGAACCGGTTGCGCACTGAGGGCACCCGCGGCGGCGACTTTCGGGGGTGGGCGACGTTGGGCCTGGCCTACGTCGAGCAGGCCCGCGTCACGGCCAACCCGAGCTACTACCCCAAGGCCGACCAGGCGCTGGTCCGGGCGGCGAAGATGGCGCCCCGGGATGACCTGGTGCTGACCGCGCAGGCCGCCCTGTCCGCGGCCCGCCACGACTTCTCCGCGGCCCTGGCCCACGCCGATGCGGCCCTGCGGGTCAACCCCTACAGCGCGCGTGCTTCGGCCGTCCGCGCGGACGCGCTGACCGAGCTGGGGCGCTACGACGACGCCCTCGCGGCGGCCACCCGCGCCGACGACCTCAAGCCGAGCGTGTCCACCTTCGCCCGGCTGTCCTACGCCCGCGAGCTGCGCGGCGACGTCCCGGGTGCGGTCCGGCTGATGCTGCGTGCGGCCGAGTCGGCGGGCAGCCCGGCCGACCGGGCGTTCGCGTTCTACCAGCTGGGCGAGCTCGAACGTGGCCACGGCGGCTACGCCGCCGCCCGGCGCTACTACGACCGGGCCCTGCAGGCGTTCCCCGGCGACGTGGCCTCCCGGGCCGGCCGGGCGCGGCTGCTCGCGGCGCAGGGAGACACGGCCGCCGCGGTGGTTGCCTACCAGGACGTCGTGTCCCGCCAGCCGCTGCCGCAGTATCTCGTCGAGCTCGGTGAGCTGTTCCTGGCCGCGGGGCGCGATGCCGACGCCGCGGCGCAGTTCGACGTCGTCCGCGCCGGCGAGGCCCTGGCCACGGCCAACGGGGTCAACGTCGATCTCGAGGCCGCGCTGTTCGAGGCGGAGCACGGCCGCCCGGCGGAGGCCGTGGCAGCCGCACGGTCCGAGTGGGGCAAGCGCCACTCCATCGCGGTCGCCGACGCGCTCGGTTGGGCGTTGCACGCGGCGGGCCGGGACAGCGAGGCGCTGACCTACGCCCGCCTCGCCACCCGACTCGGCACGGCAGACGCCCGGCTGCACTATCACCGCGGCATCATCGAGAAGTCGCTCGCCCTCCGCGAGCAGGCCCGCCGTTCGCTGCACACCGCGCTGGCCATCGACCCGCACTTCTCTCCGCTGCACGCGCCGCGTGCACGCACGGCGCTGAGCACCCTGGGCGGTGCACGATGAGGCGACTGGCCCTGTTCGTGCTCGCCGTGCTGGGGCTGCTGGTGCTGCCCGCGCTGCCCGCGTCGGCCCACCCGCTGGGCAACTTCACGGTTAACCGCTACGACGGGGTGCTGGTCGGCCCGACGCAGGTCACCGTGGACCACGTCCTGGACCTCGCCGAGATCCCGACCGTGCAGGCCCGCGGCGCCCTTGACGCGGACGGCGACGGCAGGTTCTCGCCGGCCGAGCTCGCGGCGTTCGCCCGAGCCAGGTGCGCGGCGGAAGGCTCGCGTCTGGTGCTCACGGTAGCCGGCCGTCCGTCGCCGCTGGCGGTCACCGGGGCCACGGCCCGCCGCCTGCCGGGGCAAGCCGGACTGCCCACGCTGCGACTTGAGTGCGCCCTGCGCTCGACCGTGCGGTTCGCCGGGACGGCGACGCCGGTGACGTTCGCGGACGAAGGCAGCGAGCAGGTCGGCTGGCGCGAGATCAGCGCGCGCGGTGACGGCGTGACTCTCGGCCGCGGGTCCGGATCGACGGTTCGCGCGACCAGCCCGAGCAAGCGCCTCACGTCGTACCCGAAGGATCTGCTTGCCTCTCCGCTGGACGAGCGGCGGGTGGCCTTCACGGCAAAACCGGGCGGCGCCCGGGCCACCGCGGACGACGGCTCGCAGGAGGTGCTGGCGCGCCCGACCGACCGGCTCGGCGCGGCCTTCACTGGCCTGGTCGGCCAGCGCAGTCTTGGCCTCGGGGCGGCGGTGCTGGCCGTCGGGCTGGCCCTGCTGATCGGCGCGATGCACGCCGTCGCGCCCGGGCACGGCAAGACGATCATGGCCTTCTACCTCGTCGGGCGGGGCGAGTCCACCCGGCGGGCCGTCCGCGGGGCACTGACCGTGGGCGCGACCGTCACCCTGACCCACACGTTCGGGGTCTTGCTCCTCGGACTGCTGGTCGCGACGACGGCGAGCGCCACCCCGGCTGCGGCCTATCCCTGGCTCGGTGCGCTCAGCGGCGTCGTCATCGTCGCGGTCGGCGCGGGGCTGCTGCGCCAGGCGCTGCGCCGCCGGCGTGGCGGTGGGGATGGGCACGGCCACTCGCACGACCACCCCCACGCCGAGCGGCCGCAACGTCCGAACATGCGGAGTCCATGGCGCACGCTTCTTCGGACGTTACGTGGGAGGCCGCACCCGCACCCGCACCCGCACCCGCACCCGCACCCGCACCCGCACCGGCACCGGCACCCGCACCCGCACCGGCACCCGCACCCGCACGCGCACTCGCACCCGCACCCGGCGGTCGGCGCGGCCGCCTCGAGTTCGTCTACCGCGACCCTGGTCGCCGAGGACGACCTTTCCGGACAGCACGAACCCCATGCACTCGCTGTCCCGCTCGCCGCTGACGATGGCATCACACCCGACCGGCGTAGCCGGACAGGGCTGGTGGCCGTGGGTATCGCCGGCGGACTGGTGCCCAGCCCGAGTGCGCTCGTCGTGCTCCTCGGTGCGGCCGCGGTCGGTCGGGCCTGGTTCGGCGTGGTCCTTGTCGTCGCCTTCGGGCTCGGCATGGCAGTCACCTTGAGCGTCACCGGATTGCTGCTCGTGGCCGCCCAGGACCGGGTCCGCACGATGTCACATCCGTCGTGGCTGCGGCCGGCCCGCCACCGTGGTGTGATCTCAGCCGTCAGCGCCATCCCGGTCCTCAGTGCGGGCGCCGTCTGCCTGCTCGGGCTCTATCTCGTCCTCC
>JBBRHF010000004.1:0-48333 GCA_038223055.1 Actinomycetes bacterium
ATGGGTGCAGTGCGTCGTCCCGGTTCGGGTTCGCCGGTCTGAGGCCGCACCACCCCACGCCCGACACTGACAGAGCCGAATGGGTCGTCGTCAACGCCCAGGATTACGTCTGATCGTCTGAGTTCGCGGAGTTCTCCGGAACGCAGGGCGCACCACGTAGCTAGGAGGAGCAGGAGCCGTCGACGCTCCGGCATGGCTTCCACCATGACTGCCAACTCGTCCAGGGTCGCTGGGCGCAACTTCTTGTAGACGCTCTTTACGCCTGCTCCGCGGATGTAGGCGGGGTTGCGAGCGAGCAGTTCGTCGTCGACCACAGCTGTGTTGAGGATCGCGCGCAAGGTCGAGTACGAGTCGGCCCGTGCCGCAGGGCCAGTTTCGAGGGTGTCGTACCAAGCGCGCACCGCTTGGCGGGTGATTTCGTTCAGGGGCGTATCGCCGAACTCGGGGAAGATATGGACGCGCAGGTTGGACATGTACTTGTCGCGAGTGGTCGGTCGGAGCGGTTCCCCCTTGCTGCTGCGTCGGTCCCTGATCCAGCTCTCGGCATATTCGCGAAAGCTGGGCAGGCGGGCGGCTCCCTCGGCTCGCTGAGCTTCCTTGAGGCGATTCTTGGGTGCAGACCAGGTCTCGGGCTTCTCGAAGTACTTCTCCAGCCAGCCAGCCAGGCCTCGGCGTCCATGCGCGTCGTGAACGTCACGGGCGCCGCGACCATCTCGCCGTCAGGGCCGGTGTACCTCGCTTGATGGCGCCCGCTGGGAAGGTTCCGAATACTGCCGAAGGTCCGCTTATTCGCTCGCCGTGCCACTGTTTCGCCCTCTCGAAGTGCCGCTGCCGTGCCAGATACGTGCCAGATGGGAGTCATTCCACGTCGTCTTCTGTCCAAGGGTAGACGATCGACAAATTCTAAAACACCAGGTCAGAGGGCTCTGTGAGCACTTGAGTCCAGTTGTGGGACCTTGCGTCCGAAGCCTTAGCGGCTAGTTCAAATCCCACCGCCACCGCCACACCCCCAGCCGCCTGCCACGGGCGGCTCGGAACAGCAGGCGCCCGGTTCACTTCTCGACGCGCGTGCAACCCCCCGGCCCCGTCGGCTGCGGCTGCTGGTCGCGGCCCCGGCGGCGTGATCACCTACTCGCCGGCCCGTCGTCGATCAGTTCCCGGACGACGTCGAGGTGACCGGCATGGCGTCCATACTCCTGCAGCACGTGAACGAGGATCGAGGCCAGCGACGGCGGCTGTTCCGGCCGGAAAGCGACCCCCCGTGGCCGCAGGCGTGGAAAGCGCGGCCCCCTCAACGATCAGGCGAGTGCGATTGCCGCCCCGCCGCAGCCCGGTGCTTGACCAGCTCGATCGGGGACCAGCCCGAGGGCAGGTGGGCCACCCGCAGACGTCGCACGACGGGTCGGGCTCGAGCGGTGCTCTCATGACCCAAAGTCTCGTCTGACCGGCCATCATGGTGGCGAACGGCACCACCGGCGTACGGCGGGAATGGCCGCCAACGACGATCGGTTGACACCGCTGTCCCCCCACACCGAAAGGTCGAACTCAGCCGTGAGCGACGTCCGCAATGTGATCATCATCGGATCGGGTCCGGCCGGCTACACCGCGGCGATCTACGCCGCCCGGGCCAGCCTCGCGCCCCTGGTCTTCGAGGGCTCGGTCACCTCCGGGGGGGCGCTGATGAACACCACCGACGTCGAGAACTTCCCCGGCTTCCCCGACGGCGTCATGGGCCCTGACCTGATGGACAACCTGCGCAAGCAGGCCGAGCGTTTCGGCGCCGAACTGGTCACCGACGACGTCACAGCCGTCGACCTCACCGGTGCGATCAAGGTGGTGACGGACGGGGCCGGCACCGAGCACCAGGCCCGGTCGGTCATCATCGCGACGGGCTCAGGCTACCGCGAGCTCGGGTTGCCCAACGAGAAGCGGCTCTCCGGTCATGGCGTGTCCTGGTGCGCCACGTGCGACGGCTTCTTCTTCCGGGACCAGGACATCGTCGTGGCGGGTGGCGGCGACACAGCCATCGAGGAAGCCACGTTTCTCACCCGGTTCGCCCGCTCCGTGACCATCGTGCATCGGCGGGACGCGCTGCGCGCCTCGCGCATCATGGCCGAGCGCGCCGTCGCCAACGACAAGATCAGCTTCCGGTGGGACAGCGAGGTGATCGACGTACTCGGGGAGGACAAGGTCTCGGGCGTGCAGCTGCGCAACCTCAAGACCGGCGAAGAGTCCCAGCTCGACGTGACCGGGCTGTTCGTGGCCATCGGGCACGACCCGCGCAGCGAGCTGTTCGAGGGCCAGGTCCGTCGCGACGACGAGGGCTACCTGCTGGTCGAGGCCCCCTCGACCCGCACCAATGTCGTGGGCGTCTTCGCCTGCGGCGACGTGGTCGACCACGTCTACCGGCAGGCCGTCACCGCCGCGGGGACGGGCTGCGCTGCGGCGCTGGACGCCGAGCGCTACCTCACCTCGTTGGACGACGCCGCTCGCACCGGCGACGCTGCGCAGGCAGCGCAGCCCGTCGGCGCCACCATCTGAACCCGTTCCCACCCAGCTTCCATCCGAAAGGACACCCATCGTGGGCGCCAACACCAAGACCGTGACCGACAGCAGTTTCGCCGTCGACGTACTCCAGAGCGACAAGCCAGTCCTCGTGGACTTCTGGGCCGAATGGTGTGGGCCGTGCCGTCAGGTGTCGCCCATCCTTGAGGAGATCGCGGCCGAGCACGCCGACAAGATCCAGGTCGTCAAGCTCAACGTCGACGAGAACCCGCAGATCGCCGCGCAGTACGGCGTCACGTCCATCCCCACCATGAACGTCTACCAGGGCGGTCAGGTCGTCAAGAGCATCATCGGCGCCAAGCCGAAGGCGATGCTGCTCAAGGACCTTGCTTCGTTCCTCTGAGCTGCCCACCTCTGAAGTGCCGGCCGAGCATCCGACGAAGTCCACCCTCGGATCGGGTTCGTCCTGTTTTGGGGCCTGTTGCGGTTCCCTTGCCTTGGCTACGATCTGCCGGAGTCGCACCGTCGTCGGGCGTGACCGTCCAGCCGTGGGAGAGGTGGCGTGTGATGGCCCGTGATCGCAGCTTTCGTTTCGGTGATAGCGGCCCCGTGGTGGCAGAGATCCGCAGCAAGCTCGCCGTGCTTGGGCTGCTCGAGAAGTCGATGCCGTACGACGACCCGGCGCTGGCGGTCTTCGACAAGGCGGCTGACCAGGCGGTCCGGACGTTTCAGCAACAACGCGGCATCACCGTGGACGGGCTGGTCGGAGCGGAGACCTACCGATCGCTGGACGAAGCCAGGTGGCGCCTGGGCGACCGCATCCTGACGTTCGTGCCAGCGCGGTTGACGGCCGGTGACGACGTGGCGGAGCTGCAACGGCGACTGCTCGACATGGGGTTCGACTGCGGCCGGGTGGACGGGCTGTTCGGCGTCGACACCGAACGGGCGTTGCGCGACTTCCAGCACAACGTGGGGATCTGGGCCGACGGCACCTGCGGACCCGAGTCCTTCAAGGCGCTCAACCAGCTGGTCCGGACCGTGGTCGGCGGGGCGCCGCACGCCATGCGCGAGTCCGAGGCCATCACGCGCGCCGGCCCCATGTTGTCCGGGAAGGTGATCGTCATCGACCCCGGCCACGGATCCCTGCCCCACGCCGCGGAAGGGCACGGGCTGGACGAGGCGAGCCTGGTCTATGATCTTGCCGCCCGCATCGAGGGGCGCCTGAGCGCCACCGGAAGTACCGTGTTCCTCACCCGTGGCCGCCACGACGGCGGCGCTCCCAGCCAGGCTGAACCCGCGCTGGACGACGTGGCGCGAGCCCGTTTCGCCAACGCCGCCCGGGCCGACCTGCTCCTGTCGTTGCACGTCGACGCCCACGACAATCCCGAAGCGTCCGGCTGCGCGACCTACTACTACGGGGTGGACCGGTCCGGTCACCACTCCGCCGTCGGCGAGCGGCTGGCCGACCTGGTGCTCCGCGAGGTATGCGCCCGAACCGACCTGGTCGACCTGCGCGCCCACGCCAAGACCTGGGACCTGCTCCGGCACACCCGGATGCCCGCAGTCCGCATCGAGTTGGGTTATCTCACGCACGCCGGCGACGCGGCCCGTCTCTCGGACGCGTCGTTCCGGGACGTGCTGGCCGAGGCCGTCGTCGCGGCGGTGCAGCGGGTCTACCTCCCGCCGGAGGTGGACGCCGCGACCGGCACGCTGCACCTGCCCGAACTTCAGGCGATGCTGCGCACCTGACCGATCTGGTCACACCGGCCGCAGGGCTGGCTCCGGGCTCATCGATCCGAGCAGCCGCTCGAGCGCGACCTCGACGTCCTCTCGCCAGGAGACCGCGTTCTTCAGGTCCAGGCGCAGCCGGGGAAAGCGGTGGTGCGGTCGCACGGTCTTGAATCCCACCGACAAAAAGAAATCGGCCGGTACGACGCAGCCGCCCATGGGCTTGGCCGGCATCCCGGTGAGCGGTCGCTCGCGTCCCGGCCCCGGCGCCCGGGCGTCACCGAAGGCCTCGATCGCCTTGACACCACGCCGGGTGAGGTCCTTGGCCGCACCCTGCAGCAACATCCGCCCCAGACCTCCGCCGGCGAACTCAGGCAACACGAGTGCCGTCATCAACAGCACCGCATCGGCCGCGACGGGTGACGTAGGGAATGCCATGCTCCGGGGCACGTGGACGGGCGGGGCGTAGACGATGTAGCCGGCCGGGATCGAATCGACGTACGCGATCTTGCCGCACGAACCCCACTCCAGCAGCGTCGCCGAAAGCCACGCCTCCTTTTCCAGTCCGGGGTCACCGGACTCTTGCGCCGCCTGGCCGCCGATGGGGTCCAGCTCCCAGAACACGCAGTTTCGGCAGGGCCGAGGCAGATCATTCAAGTTGTCCAGGGTCAGGCTCGCGAGCCGTCGGGACACGCACACCTCCGCCGTAGTCATGCGATCAAGCTGGGCCGTAATCATGGCGACCAAACTCGGCCGACACATCACCCACGGAATTGCCAGCACGCACCGATGGCGCCATGGGACAATGTGGCCACCGGGCAACACAACCCACTCGCCGTCCCCCGTCGCTGCGTGTCACATCGTAGTGTCGGTGGGGGGTTCAGACCAGCAGTCCGTGCCCCATGACACGGCGGCACCGTGAAAGGAGTTCGCGACGGTGGTGAGCGCAACGCCGGACCCACGCCTTGCCCACAGGGGCGGCTCCCGGCTCGACCCCCATCACGAGCGCTACGCCGCGAGGGCACAGGGGATGACCGCCTCGGAGATCCGGGCGCTGTTCGCTGTCGCGGCCCGACCCGAGGTGGTCTCGCTCGCAGGCGGGATGCCTTACGTCCGGGCCCTTCCGCTGGAGGACATCGGCGCCCTTTTTGCACAGGTCATCGCCGACCAGGGTCCGGTCGCCCTGCAATACGGCAATGGTCAGGGCGACCCCGCGCTGCGCGAGCAGATCTGCCGAGTCATGTCACACGTGGGGATCAGCGCGCACCCCGACGATGTCGTCGTCACCTCCGGCTCGCAGCAGGCGCTCGACCTGGTGACCCGAATCTTCATCGACCCCGGTGACATCGTGCTCGCTGAGGCGCCCTCCTACGTCGGCGCGCTGGGCACGTTCGGGTCCTACCAGGCCGACGTACGGCACGTGGCGATGGACGAGCACGGTCTGGTGCCCGAGGCGCTTCGGGCGGCGCTCGCCGAGCTCGCCGCCGACGGTCGCCAGGCCAAGATGCTCTACACGGTGCCCAGCTTCCACAACCCCGCGGGCGTGACGCTGCCACCGGACCGCCGCCGTGAGGTGCTCGCCATCGCTCGCGAGGCCGGGCTGCTCGTTCTCGAGGACGATCCCTACGGACTGCTGGGCTTCGACGGCCCGCCGCCGCGCGCGATCCGTGCCGACGACGAGGACGTCGACGGCACCGTCATCTATTTGGGCTCGTTCTCCAAGACCTTCGCCCCGGGCCTGCGGGTCGGATGGGCACTGGCCCCCCACGCCGTTCGGGACAAATTGGTGCTCGCCTCCGAGGCCACCCAGCTGTGTCCGTCCTCGTTCGCCCAGCTCGCGGTCTCGGCTTACCTGCGCACCCAGCCGTGGGAGGCGCAGGTCAAGGTCTTTCGGGAGGTCTACCGCGAGCGGCGCGACGCCATGCTGGGTGCCCTCAAGGACCTCATGCCACCGGGCGCCACCTGGACGCACCCCGAAGGTGGTTTCTACGTCTGGCTCACCATGCCGCCCGGCATCGACGCGGCAGCCATGCTGCCGTTGGCGGTCAGTGAGCGCGTCGCCTACGTGCCCGGGACCGCCTTCTATGCCGGGGTGGGGCTCACCGAGGTCGCACGGCGCTCGATGCGGCTGTCCTACTGCTATCCCGAGCCCGAACGCATCCGCGAGGGCGTTCGCCGCCTGGCCACGGTCGCCGAGCGTGAGCTCGAACTGCGGGCGACGTTCGGCGGGTCCGACGCTGCGGATGTGACGCGCGGACAGACCTCCGGCCCCGCGCCGGACGTGACGTGATCACCGGTCCGCGGCTCGCCGAAGACAGGTCGACTTGTCGACACATCGAGAGGATCTGAGTCGTGACCGATGCGCCGCGCGTCGTCGTACTGGCCGGTGGCCTGTCCCACGAGCGGGACGTGTCGCTGCGCTCGGGTGCGCGGGTTGTCGACGCACTTGTGGGGGTAGGTGTCGAGGCTCATCTGCGCGACGTCGACGCTCACCTCGTGCACGCCCTCGCCGTCGAGGCGCCGACTACAGTCTTTCCGCTCCTACACGGAGCAAGTGGTGAGGACGGCGGCGTCGCGACCGTGCTCGAGTTGCTCGGCGTTCCCTATGTGGGGTCCCGACCGCAGGCGTGCCGGCTGGCGTTCGACAAGGCCATGGCCAAGACGATCACAGCGGGCGCGGGACTGCGCACCCCGGCGTCCGTGGCGATCGCGCACGCCACGTTCCGCGATCTCGGTGCGGCGGCGTTGCTGAGCGCCGTCGTGGCCCAGATCGGACTGCCGCTCGTGGTCAAGCCGAACGCAGGTGGCTCCGCGTTGGGAGTGACCGTCGTGCACCGTCCCGACGAACTGCCGGCCGCGATGGTGGGCGCCTACGCCTACGGCGAGGTGGCTCTGATCGAAGCCTTCGTGGCTGGCACGGAGGTGGCCGTCACGGTGCTGGACAGCGACGGCGCGCCGCAGGCCCTGCCGGCGGTGGAGATCGTGGCAGACGGTGGTTTCTACGACTACGCGGCGCGCTACACGGCCGGGCGCACCGAGTTCTTTGCTCCGGCTCGACTCGACGAGGCGGTCAGCGCAGACGTGGCATCGATCGCCTCCGCCGCGCACCAGGCTCTGGGACTGCGCCACCTGTCCCGGACCGACCTCATCGTCGACGAGGCAGGGGTTGCGTGGTTCCTGGAGGTGAACGTCGCACCTGGCATGACCGAGACCTCGCTCGCCCCGCAGGCGATCCGGGCCGCCGGTCTCGACCTGGGAGCGGTGTGCCTGGACCTCGTCCGAGCCGCCGCGCGACCGCACGACACGACCAGCTGACCGCCGTTTGGTGAGGCGGTCGCCTACTCTTCGGCGCGAGATTCCGTTGGCTCGGCCGCGGCGCCTTCGCCGTCGGAGGGATCGCCGTCGGCTGAGTCGCCCATGAAGGAGTCGCCGGTGGAGGCGGCGCCGTCGGCTGAGTCGCCAGTGGAGGCGCCGCCAGTCGGGGCCATGAGCGCGACGATGCGCTCGAGGTCGTCGATCGATCCGAATTCCACCACGATCCGTCCCTTGGCTCGCCCGAGGTCCACCTTTACGCGCGTCTCGAACCGGTCCGACAAGCGTCCGGCAAGCGCCGCCAGCGCCGGGGCCACCGGGCGACGGGCGCGCGCCCGTCGCTCCGGCGCACCCGGCTCCCCGACGGAGACGATCTCTTCGACCGTACGCACGGACAAGCCCTCTGCAACGATCCGTTGGGCCAATCGCTCAGCGGCGGCGCCGTCCTCGAGTCCTAACAGCGCCCGCGCATGTCCAGCCGACAAGACTCCTGCGGCAACGCGCCGTTGCACCAGGGGTGGCAGCTTGAGCAGCCGCAGGGTGTTGGAGATCTGCGGTCTGGAACGCCCCAACCGGCTAGCAAGATCGTCATGGGTGCAGCCGAAATCCTGCAACATCTGGTCATAGGCGGCAGCTTCCTCCAAGGGGTTGAGCTGCGCGCGGTGCAGGTTCTCCAACAACGCGTCCCGGAGCATCGCGTCGTCGCCGGTGACCCGCACGATGGCGGGCACGGCCGTGAGGCCGGCCGCTCGGGCCGCGCGCCACCGCCGCTCACCCATGATCAGTTCATACTTCTGGTCGGCTATCGCGCGGACCACTACGGGCTGCAGGAGTCCGACCTCGGTGATGGAATGCGCCAACTCGGCCAACGCTTCCTCGTCGAAGATCTGGCGCGGCTGACGGGGGTTCGCGGTGATCGCATCGATCGGGATCTCAGCGAAGTAGGCGCCTGGTGCGGGGTCGGTATCCGGCCCATCCCCCGCGGCCGGTGAGCTCGTCTCGGGTTCGACCGGCGCGCCGTCGGCCGGTTCGGCGCGATCGTCGCGTTCGGCCTGCTCGGCCGGCTCGGTCGACAGCGCGTCCTCAACATCTCCCGGCGCCACGGCGCGGCTGGGAATCAAAACGTCTACGGGGGAGAAGCCACCCGCGGTGGTCGGCTGGCGTCTCACGATAGGCGCCGTGGGGATAAGGGCGCCGAGGCCGCGACCAAGGCCCCGTCGGTGCTCACTCATGTCGATTCCTGTCGTCGTCGCGAAGAGCCCCTTTCAGGGCCAGTTCTCGCGCTGCCTCCAGATAGGACAGCGCCCCGGTCGAGCTCGGATCGTAGGTCATCACCGTCTGCCCATAGCTCGGTGCCTCGCTGATCCGCACCGACCGCGGGATCGACGTTCGGAGCACGGTGTCGACGAAGTGACGTCTGACCTCGTCCGCCACTTGAGCCGCGAGTCGGGTTCGGGCGTCGTACATGGTGAGAAGGACCGTCGAGACATGGAGATCGGGGTTGAGGTGGGACCGAACCAGTTCCACGTTGCTCACGAGCTGACCCACGCCCTCGAGCGCGTAGTACTCACACTGAATCGGGATGAGGACTTCCGGGGCCGCCACCAACGCGTTGACGGTCAAGAGCCCAAGGCTCGGAGGGCAGTCGATGAAGATGTAGTCGAGGCGGGGGGTCTGTTGCCCTTCACACCACGATCGGTACGTCGACAGGGCACGGTTCAGCCGGGATTCACGGGCGACGAGGGAGACCAATTCGATCTCGGCACCGGCCAGGTCGATCGTCGCCGGCGCGCAGAACAGGCCGTCCAATCCCGCGACAGGCATCACGATCTCGCTCAGGGGCCGGCCCTCAACGAGTACGTCGTACACGGAGGGCACGTCGGAATGGTGGTCGATCCCCAATGCTGTCGACGCGTTGCCCTGCGGGTCTAGGTCCACGACCAGCACCTGGGCGCCCTGCAACGCAAGCGCGGCGGCCACGTTCACGGTGGTCGTGGTCTTGCCGACACCCCCTTTCTGGTTCGCGACCGTGATGACGCGGGTCCGGTCCGGGCGAGGTAGCACGGCGCCGTTGCGCCCAGCCAGTGTCCGGACGGCTGTCTCGGCTGCGCGGGAGATCGGGGTGGCTACTTCGCGGACTCTTTCCGTCATGGAGAAGTCCTCCGCGGTGGAGACGCCTTCGGCGGCTGCGAACGGAGTCTTCCGACGATCGACGGCCAGTGAAGCCGCCATGGGTTCCACCGGTCGCGTTTCACGTGAAACATGGTCCGGGGAAGGGGTGCCGGGGTCAGCGCCTGACGGCAGGACAGCGGCTGGCAAGACAGCCGCTGTCGTTTCACGTGAAACCGCGGCTTCTCTTTGGCGGGCGTCCGCCTCTACGGGCCCCGCATGACGACCCCTGACCTGCTTAAGAATCTCAGGACCGCCGGCGAGCTCGCCACGATGTGGGTGGTCGCTCCGCCCTCCGCGAAACTCTGCCGCGGGTCCGTCCGGCGAGACCTGGCTGGCAGTGACCGCCGAGACGGGTGACCCTCGGCGGCTGCGCTCGTCCGAGACATGATCCGAATCCGCTGCCGACGCGATGAGTCGACCGGCGTTCGGATCAGCCACGCCCTCTCGTCCAGCATTCGGAGCGGCTCCTCCACGTCCGATCGTGTCGGCCCGAGGCGTGTCGCGACCGTCCACGTCCGCCCGAGGCGTGTCGCGTCCGTCCCATTCGCGCACACCCGTCCTTGGCTGTCCCGAGGCAGACCCACTGACGTTCGACACCCCGGTGCCTGATGCATCGCTCTCCAGCACCCTGGCCTCTGCCTTACGGGACGGCGGCACCCCTGCCTCTGGCGCGCCGACCGTCGCAACCCTGACGTGCCGCGCACCCGTCAGCCCGCGCACCTCTGATGCAACGGCGCTCGGGCCCCCCGCCTGGGGCGCGCCGCCGCTGAACACCCCCGCCTCTGGCGTATCCCTGCTCGTCAACCTGGCGTCGATCTTCGCTCCGCTCGACCCGGTCGCGGGTGAGCCGTGCACGTCTGACTCACTCGCCTGTTTCCGCGAGGCGTCGGTCCGGGACCCCTGCTGCCCGGGGCGAGACGGCGAAGCACTCTCGCCGGTCGGCGGTCTGATATCCCCGTCACAGGTCGCCCCGATGTCTGACCTTCGGTTCGCTGTCGCCGGGACGACATCCGGCCCCGCGCTATGTGTTCCCGCCACCGCATGCGCGCCACCTCCCTTGGTGAGGGTGATCGGCCAGCCCAATCCATCCGGTTCGGGCTGAGGCACCTCCGGCCAACCAAGCCCCGCCGTCGAGGCCAGCGCCCGTATTGTTCCAACCGACATCCGTGGTCCTCCGTGCGCAGATCACCGTGCGCAGATCACCGTGCGCAAGACGGGACGTGCGGTCTGCACCGCCCGGCAGGAAGCCTACGGGTCGAGAGCCCGTGTCAGGCCGTCGTCCCCAGGGTGTCTGGCAACAATGTGATTGGCGACTAGCCAATGTCCTCGCGGCCCGGCCGCGGCGACCCATCGGCGCGCTTCCGGGGGAGACGCTCGCGGGGACGGACCGCGGGACGTCCGCCTCTCGCTCGGCGACGAGATGGCCCAAGTCCCATCCGCACGCGCACGAGAACAGTTGGCTGCATCGACGCGCCCGCCCAGAGGGAGAGGACGCTCCACTCTCGAGCGCCCAGGGTTCGAAGCATGGGCTCGGCGCTCGCCAGTTCCGTCGCGGCCGAGGCACCCTTCATGGCGAGGAAACTGCCCTCGGGGGCCACGAGCGGCAGACACCAGCCGACCAGGCGCGGCAACGGGGCTACGGCGCGGGCCGTCACAACGTCAAACTGCGTTCCGCGCACCTCATCGGCCCGCGAACACAGGATGGACACATTGGTCAGGGCGAGCTCAGACACAGTCTCGGTCAGGAAGGTGGCCCGGCGCCGCATCGGCTCGACCAAAGTGACGTGCAGATCTTCGCGAATCAGTGCCAGTACAAGGCCGGGGAGCCCGGCGCCAGACCCAACGTCGGCCAATGCGCTTGCTGGCGGTATCTCGGACGTCAGGGCCGCGCAGTTCAGCACGTGACGAGCCCACAAACGCGACCTCTCGCGAGGGCCGATCAATCCCCGCTCAACGCCCTTGGTCCCGAGGATGCGCGCATACTCCTCGACAAGCGCAAGACGATGCCCAAAGATCGCCACTGCGGTTTCACGTGAAACGTCAGCCGGCGGCAAGCTCCCGGCGGGGATGGCGTTGTCCGCGGGCACCGGTTACCCACCCGAAAGAGCTGCCACGCCCGGCTGTGCTACCACGCCCGGCTGTGCTGCCACGCCCGGCTGTGCTGTTGCGCCCGGCCCCGGGCTCGCCTCACCCCCCGCAGACGCGTACCAGACGGTCGGGCGCTGGCGCCCGATCCCGCCAGCGCGCCAGTGAACCCTAGCCGGTACGACACCTGCATCCCCGGCTACAGCGCAGCTCTCCTGGGCCCAGAACCCTGGCGCCCACAGCGGGCCGTGACTCACCCCGGCAGCACCACGACTCGCCGATTCGGCTCCTCGCCCTCGGACTCGCTCTTGAGCCCCGCGGCCGCGACCGCATCGTGCACGATCTTGCGCTCGAACGGCGTCATGGCGTGCAGCCGGACGGCCTCGCCCGACGTGCGTACGCCTTCCGCTGTCGTGCGACCGAGTTCACTGAGCACCGTGCGCCGGCCGGCACGGTAGCCGCCGACATCCAGCATGAGTCGGCTGCGATTCCCCGTCGCCGTGTGGACGGCCAGCCGGGTCAACTCTTGAAGAGCATCCAAGACAGCACCCTCCGGCCCCACCAGGTGAGACAACTCGCCACCGACGACGGAGACAGCGGCCCGATCGCGTTCGACGTCCATATCGATGTCACCATCGAGATCCGCGATGTCGAGCAGCTCCTCGAGGTAGTCGGCGGCGATCTCACTCTCCCGCTCTAGCTGCGAGGGGTCCGCCGACACGGCCCTCGGCGCACGTTCGGCGCGGGCGGGCGGCGGTGCGGCGACAGCGACTTGACCGACACCCGCGACGGCCGGCGTCGCAGCCTTGGCCAGAGTCTCATCAGCAGAAGCATCGGGGTGACGCACTTCCTGCGACAGGACGCCGGACTGGCTGTCGGCAGACTCGGTGTCGGTGATCTCCTCGTCGTTGCCCGCGCCGGCTTGGCTGCCGCGCTCAGTGCCACCGACGGCGCTCGTGCCCGGCCCAGCATCGCCCGGCCCAGCATCGCCCAGCCCAACACTGCTCGTGTCGATCCCGCTTGTCTCGGTGTCACGGCTTTCGGTCACGGTAGGACGCTCCTTCGCGCGGGATTGCATCAGGACGGGTTCAAAACGGCGGGGTTCTCGTCAGCCCGACAGGAGGCGCGGGCCTGCGGTCTAGCGCTTGCGCTTTCGCTGCTTCCGGGGTTGCACCCGCTGGCCCGAACCGCCCGATCCGCCCGATCCGCGCGACTCCGTGTCATCTATGGCCACGCCGGTGCCTGCGGGCCCCGAGGGCGTCCCGGATATTTCCGGCGCCGCCGGCACATCCCCGCGCTTAGCTGCCTTCGCTGCCAGCCGACGCTCCAGGCTCTCCGCCGCTGCCGATCCGGGTGAGGGCATCCTGCGGATCACGTAGAACTGCTGCCCCATCGACCACATGTTCGTAGTGAGCCAGTAAAGCAGCACGCCGACGGGGAAGTTCACACCCGAGACGGCGAAGATCAGCGGGAATACGTAGAGCAAGATCTTCTGCTGCTGAGCGAACGGGTTGTCCATCGACCCGGCCGGCATGTTCTTAGTCATGAGTTGCTTTTGCGTGGTGAATGTCGTCGCCGACATCAGCACGATCATCACGGCCGTGACGATCTTCGTCGCGGTGTCCGGCGCGCCGATGAATTTGTCAGACAGGCGCACGCCGAAGATGGCGGCCTTGCTCGCCTGATCGACGAGTTCGCCTTTGAGGAACCCATGCCCTTGGGCCTGCGGCTGGTGACCGAGACCGTTGAGAACATGGAACAGCGCGTAGAAAATGGGTCCCTGTGCCACGATCGGCAGGCAACTCGCCAGCGGGTTTGTTCCAGTGTCCTTGTAGAGCTTCATCATTTCCTGAGACTGCTTCTGTTTCGCCTCAGAGTCCGTTTTGCCCTTGTATTTCGCCTGGATCTTCTTAATCTCCGGCTGCAACATCTGCAACCCGCGCTGAGCCTTGATCTGCTTGACGAACAAGGGAATCAGGACGATGCGGATGACGATCACAAGTCCCACGATCGACAGCGCCCACGCCCAGCCACTGGTCGGCGCAAAGCCCACCGTCTTGAGCAGTTTATGGAAAGTCACCATAATGAAGGTGACAGCGGAATAAAGCGGTTCCAGGATCTTCACAGTCCGGCTCCCGGATATGGGTGACGCGATGAGTCGTAACGCGTCATGTGAGAGGTGTGGTCAGATCGGTCCCGACGTCGGGGCCGTGCCGGCGGAACGGGATCGAGCCCGCCAGGGTTCCAGGGATGGCAACGCAGCAACCGGCGCACCGCGAGATAGAGACCGCGAGCGGCGCCGTGGCTTGAGATCGCCTCGACGGCGTAGGCAGAACACGACGGATAGAACCGGCACCGCGGCCCGAGAAGAGGCGAGACGAGCAATTGGTAGGCCCGGATCGGCAGGATCAGCAACCACCTCATCGGGAGGTCCGGCCGGTCGATGCGGGACGCCCGGACGCTAACGCCCGGGCGAGGGCAACGCCGAGATCGGCCGAGGTCGCGCTCGCCGAGGCCGGGAGCGCGCGAATGACGACGCTGGACCCCGCCGGCAGGATGCAAAGGCGGGCGACCATCAGATGTCGAAGTCGCCGCCGCACCCGGTTTCGCACGACCGCTCCGCCCACGGCACGCGACACGACGAAACCCACGCGGGTCGACGGTGCGCCCACTACCAAGGCCGGGGTCACGGGGGTTGGGGTTGCCGTCCCAGAGGCCGACGGGGTGGCAGTGGCGAACGGGGTGGCAGTGGCGAACGGGGTGGCAGTGGCGCTGGGCGCAGCGGTTGCGGCGGCAGTCGCCACGCTGGGGTCAGCGGTGGCGCTAGCAGACGCTCCCAACCCGGCGTTGGGTCCGACAACCACGTGTGCCACGAGAAGTGGGGGTCGCAAGCCGTCGCTGCGGCGGCGCCCGGCCCGCGTGGTGGCAACGAAGTCGTCGCGTCGCCGCAGCCGGGACGCAGCGGGGAGCACGGCCCTCAGGCCGAGAGCCGCGAGCGCCCCTTGGCGCGGCGGCCAGCCAGGATGGCCCTGCCGGCGCGAGTGCGCATCCGAAGCCGGAACCCGTGCGTCTTCGCCCGGCGGCGATTGTTGGGCTGGAAGGTGCGCTTACTCACTCGTGGGCTCCCGGGACGGACGATGAGGACTGATTCCACTGGAATCAGAGGCAATCAACAGAGGCGATCGGCTGAGTCCGCTACGCCCGCGCGACGTGGCCCCACCTCGATGATCCCGAGTGGGAGTGCGCAGGCATGCAACGGCAGCCGTCGACGACTCGACCACGTAACGGTACGGGCGGGCGGTCCGCCGGTCAAACCAGGAGGTGCGACCCCAAGACCCCCGACTGGCGACTGGCAACTGACGACTGACGACTGACGACTGGCGACCGCCGGCGGGACCGACGGACGGACACCTTCACTCAATACGACGCCAGATGACCGGGTCTTGCACCACAAAACCGCCCTCCCAGGCGACACGCAGTCGCGACACGCCCGGAATTTCTGGTTGATGTGAGCGTGACGAAGCCCAAATTAGCGCCTACCTGTGGACAGCGGCTTGCTGGCGAGACCGGTAGTTGTTAGCGTCGCCGATCGCTGGAAAGCCTTCCCCGCCCGCGGTGCGCCGTCCGTCACCGGCCAGCTCAGGTTCACATCGACCTCCTGTGTGCACAGGCTGTGGAGAACCGTGTGGACGAGTTGCGCCAGCACGCGACGACCCTGCCGTGGAGCCACGGCCGGAGTGCCCAGGGAAGGACCTGAACTATGACCTCAGACGACCCGGACGCCGCCGCGGAGTCCGCAGCCAAGTTCCTTGCCGCGGATCCGGCGCCCAGCCCAGGCCCCGCCCTGGAGACGTTGACAGCGGCACAGCTAAGACCTGCTTTCGCTGCGCTGGACCCCGCCCAGGTCGACCTCACCGAGATCTGGGCGCGCTCACTGAATGAGATCGGGGCGACCCTGACTCCTCAGCAGCGGGCCTTCATCCGCCTGAGCGAGCTCGACGCCCTGGTCGGTGAGACGGCGCTGCTCTCGGTGCCGAACGAGTTCGCGAAGGAGGTCATCGAGCAGCGTTTGCGGCACGTCATCGTCAGAATCCTCGCGGCCCAACTCGGGCGCAGCGTGCGGATTGCGGTCGTGGTCGATCCCCGACTCGAGGACGCTGAGTCTCGTATGGGCGGACCGGCCGACAACCCGGTAGACCAGCCCCGCTGCCTGCCCGACGAACATCCTCCCGGTGCCCATGCCAACAACGCACCTGCCCACAACGCACCTGCCCACAACCCCGCAACCCACAACGGCGTCCCCGCCGCGCCAGGCCGGCTGAACGCGCATCAGACGCCGTCCGATGCCACCAGTCCCTTCGAGGCCACCAGTCCCTTCGAGGCCACGAGTCCACCCGATGGTCCCCTGCCGGCCCTTCCCGGTCAGGCTGGGACCGGCCGAGAGCCGGGAGCCCGCCAGGCCGAGCCGACCCGACTCAACCCGCGATACCTGTTCGAGACCTTCGTGATCGGCTCCAGCAACCGGTTCGCCCATGCCGCGGCCGTCGCCGTCGCGGAAGCGCCGGCGAAGGCTTATAACCCGCTGTTCATCTACGGCGGCTCGGGGTTGGGAAAGACCCACCTACTACACGCCATCGGCCATTACGGCATGAACCTGTACGCCGGGATGCGAGTGCGCTATGTGAGTTCCGAGGAGTTCACGAACGACTTCATCAACTCGATCCGCGACGGGCGCGCCGATGGTTTTCGTCGACGCTACCGAGATGTCGACATTCTACTGGTGGATGACATCCAGTTCCTGGAGAACAAAGAGCAGACACAGGAAGAGTTCTTCCACACCTTCAACACGTTGCACAACGCCAACAAGCAGATCGTTATCTCCAGCGACCGGCCGCCTCAACAACTGGTAACCCTGGAAGACCGGCTGCGAAACCGGTTCCATTGGGGTCTGATCACCGATGTCCAACCACCTGAGCTAGAAACCCGGATCGCCATCCTGCGCAAGAAAGCCGCCCAGGACAAACTCAACGCTCCTCCCGAGGTGCTGGAGTTCATCGCCAGCAAGATCTCGACAAATATCCGCGAGCTCGAAGGCGCGCTAATTCGGGTTACCGCCTTTGCCAGCCTGAATCGCCAAGGCGTCGACCTCTCCCTGGCCGAGATCGTCCTCAAGGACCTGCTCCCGGACAGCCGGCAACCCGAGATCACCGCAGCGACGATCATGGCCCAGACCTCGGTCTACTTCGGCCAGTCCATGGAGGAACTGTGCGGCGGGTCCCGCTCTCGGGTCCTCGTCAACGCCCGCCAGATCGCGATGTACCTCTGCCGTGAGCTGACCGACCTCTCGCTGCCCAAGATCGGTCAGCAGTTCGGTGGTCGCGACCACACAACGGTCATGCACGCGGATAAAAAGATCCGCCAGTTGATGGCCGAACGACGCAGCGTCTACAACCAGGTGACCGAGTTGACGAATCGGATCAAGTCCCAGGCCCGGCAGGGTTGACACCGATGAGCCGACCGGCGAAAGGTCACGGCACGGCAACGCTCGGTGCACACCTTGGGGACAAACCTGTGGACGCGGTGGGTGATCCGCGGGACAACCTGCCCGTTGAGCCGTGGAGGGCACCCTCTTTCCACCGACATGCCTCGGCCTGCGGATGACCAGACCCGGGTTGTCCCCAGCCCTGTCTAGGCTCCGACCTGCCGCTCGGGCACTTGTGCACAGCGTCCACCGCACCTAGTGCTATGACCACTGATACCTATGGAGTTGGATTCGACCAACGAACTAGCCGACGGCCGAACTGGGGACGACGACCATCACCACGAGAACGTTGACAATCCCGACGAAGAGCATCTACCACGACGTACGGCATCAGCAGGACGATCGCACGACACAGGAGGCGGTGACCGGTGAAGTTCCGGGTGGAGCGCGACGTGTTGGCCGAGGCGGTGGCCTGGGCGGCGCGCAGCCTGCCGGCGCGACCACCCGTGCCGGTCCTGGCCGGGTTGATGCTCGATGCGGCCGGCGGGCACATCGTGCTGTCCAGTTTCGACTACGAGGTCTCTGCCCGCGTCGAGATCGAGGCCGACGTCGCCGACGATGGAGTGGTGCTGGTCAGTGGGCGGTTGCTGGCCGACATCTCGCGCAGCCTGCCCAACCGACCGGTGGACGTGAGCACCGACGGCGCCAAGGTCGTCCTGACCTGTGGCAACGCCCGGTTCACGCTGCTCACCCTGCCGGTCGAGGATTACCCGTCCCTCCCGGCCATGCCGACCGCGTCGGGCTCGCTTCGTGGCGACGCCTTCGCCGCCGCCGTTGCGCAGGTCTCCGTCGCCGCGGGTCGGGACGACACGCTGCCGGTCCTGACCGGGGTGCGGGTCGAGATCGAGGGTGAGCGCGTGACCATGGCCGCCACCGACCGCTATCGCCTGGCCGTGCGAGAGCTCTCCTGGGCGCCGGAGCAGGCCGGGTTGTCGGCAGTCGCCCTCGTGCCCGCGCGCACCCTGTCGGAGACCGCTAAGTCCCTCGCCAGCGCGGACAAGGTGACCGTCGCCCTCGCCTCCAGCGGGAGCGGAGCCGCCGAAGGCCTGGTCGGCTTCGAGGGCGCCGGCCGGCGTACGACGTCGCGACTGCTCGACGGCGAGTTCCCCAAGTACCGCTCACTGCTGCCGGCAGAGTCCCAGTCCCGCGCGACCATCGAGACCGCCGCATTGATCGAGTCGGTGCGCCGGGTGGCCCTGGTCGCCGAGCGCAACACCCCGATCAGGCTGTCGTTCACCGACGGCGCGGTCATCCTCAAGGCGGGCACGGGCGACGAGGCCCAGGCGTCCGAAGAGCTCGAGGCCGCGCTGGAAGGTGATGAGATCTCGATCGCCTTCAACCACGGCTACCTGCTCGATGGCCTGGGCGCGCTCGACACTTCCCACGCGCGGCTCGCGTTCACCGCCGCCACCCGGCCGGCTGTCCTCACCGGCAAGTCGACGGCGACGTCGAGCCCCCTCGAGGACTACCGCTACCTGCTGATGCCGGTCCGGCTGTCCGGCTGAGCACGCCCCTCCTTCCCCGCGACAGCACATCGAGAAAGGGCACACACGATGGACATTGGCATCGTCGGTCTGGGCCGCATGGGCGGTAACATGCGGGAACGGCTGCGCCGCGGCGGCCACAACGTAGTCGGATTCGACCGCAACCCCGACGTGAGCGACGCGCCCTCGCTCGAGGACCTGGTCGCGGGGCTGCCCAAGCCACGAGCCCTGTGGGTCATGGTGCCCGCCGGTCCGCCGACGGCCGACACCATCACCGCCCTGGGGAAGCTGCTCGACCCGGGCGATGTGGTGATCGACGGCGGCAACTCGCGATACACCGACGACGCCGTGCATGCCGAGCACCTCGCCGAGCGGGGCATCGGCTTCGTGGATGCAGGGGTTTCCGGCGGGGTTTGGGGCCTGGACAACGGCTACGCTCTGATGGTCGGGGGCGACAAGGCCCACGTCGAGCAGGTGCAGCCGATCTTCGACGCCCTCAAACCCGAGGGTGAGTCCGGCTTCGTCCACGCCGGCCCGGTCGGGGCCGGGCACTTCGCCAAGATGGTCCACAACGGCATCGAATACGGCATGATGCAGGCCTACGGCGAGGGTTACGAGTTGCTTGCCGCCACCAAGGTCGTCGAGGACGTGCCCGGGGTGATCAAGTCCTGGACCCATGGCACGGTGATCCGGTCATGGTTGCTGGATCTGCTGGTGCTGGCCTTGGAGGCCGACCCGGAGTTGGCCGATATCCAGGGCCGCGTCGACGACTCCGGCGAGGGCCGCTGGACAGTCGAGGAAGCCATCAACCACGCAGTGCCCATGCCGGTCATCACCGCCGCGCTGTTCGCCCGGTTCGCCTCCCGGCAGGAAGACTCGCCGGCCATGAAGGCCGTCGCAGCGCTGCGCAACCAGTTCGGCGGCCACGCAGTCACCAAGGTCGCCAAGCACGAGGTCGAAAAGCCCGCCTGACGTGCATGTCGCCCACCTGTCCCTGACCGACTTCCGCTCCTATCCCAGCGTCGAGCTCTCCCTTGAGGCTGGGGTGACGGCCCTGATCGGTCCCAACGGGTCCGGCAAGACCAACCTGGTCGAGGCCGTCGGCTACCTCGCCACCTTGGGGTCGCACCGTGTCGCTGCCGACGCGCCGCTGGTCCGGCTGGGGGCGCAGCGCGCCGTGATCCGCGCGCAGGTCGTGTGGGACGACCGGTCGATGCTCGTCGAGGTCGAGATCACTGCGGGCAAGGCCAACCGGGCCCGGGTCAACCGCGGTCCGGTGCCCCGGGCCCGCGAGATCCTGGGCATCGTGCGCACCGTGCTGTTCGCCCCCGAGGACCTAGCCTTGGTGAAGGGCGATCCGAGCGAGCGCCGCCGCTTCCTCGACGACCTGCTGGTCGCCCGGGCCCCGAGGTTCGCCGGCGTCCGCTCGGACTACGACCGGGTGCTCAAGCAACGCAACGCCCTACTCAAGACGGCCGGAGCCAGCCTGCGCAACGGCCGCGGAGACCTGCGAACGCTCGAGGTCTGGGATGCCCACCTGGCCGCCGCGGGGGCCGACCTGCTGGCGGCCCGCCTCGAGTTGGTGGAGAGCCTGCGTCCGCTGATCGACAAGGCCTACGACGCTGTCGCCGACTCCGGCGGCCCTGCAGCCGTGGACTACCGGAGCTCGCTGGGCGAGGATGCGCCCATGATGCCAGACCGTGACCTGCTCGCGGCGGCGATGCTGCACGCCCTGGCGACTCACCGCCGCGCCGAGCTGGAGCGGGGCGTCTCCCTTGTTGGTCCGCACCGCGACGACCTCGTGCTGCGGCTGGGGCCGTTGCCGGCCAAGGGCTATGCCAGCCACGGCGAGTCCTGGTCCTACGCGCTTGCGCTGCGGCTCGCGGCCTACGATCTGCTGCGCGGCGAGGACGTGGGAGCGGGAGGAGAGCCCGTGCTCGTGCTCGACGACGTGTTCGCCGAGCTGGACGCGACCCGCCGCGAGCGGCTGGCCACGCTGGTGGCCGGGGCCGAACAGGTGCTGGTCACCGCCGCCGTGGCGGCCGACGTCCCCGAGGCTCTCGCCGGGGCGCGGGTCGACGTCATGGCCGGGGCCCTGCGCCGGGTGCTGCCGTGACGTCACCGCCGGCCCTCCGCCCCGATCCGGGCGACCCCGATCCGGGCACGGCCGAACCAACCCAGCTGAGCGGGCTCGACGTCGCCCGCGAAGCGCTCGCGGCGGCCAAGGCGGAGGCGAAGCGCAGGGGGGCGACCGCCGGCTCGACGAGGAATGCGACGGGCACCTCTCGCCGTACGACGTCATCGTGGCGGGCCCGCCGCGCTGGCGCGGACGCCCGCAGCGGCGCCCATCCCGACGACCGTGACCCCCAGCTGCTCGGGTCCTCACTGGATCGCCTGCTGGCCGACCGGGGCTGGTCGACCGACGCCGCGGTAGGAGGGGTCATGGGCCGGTGGGCCACCATCGTCGGAGCGGAGCTGGCGGCGCACTGCGAGCCGGTGTCCTTCGACGACGGGAAGCTGGTCGTGGCCGCCGAGTCGACCGCCTGGGCCACCCAGCTGCGGCTGCTGGCACCGACCTTGCTGCGCCGACTCAACGAGGAGCTGGGCCAGCAGACCGTGACCTTCGTCGAGGTGCTCGGCCCGCGCCCTCCGTCGTGGAAGCGGGGCTTGCGCAGCGTCCGCGGCCGCGGTGCCCGAGACACCTACGGCTGAGCGGGCTGGGGTGCTCGCCCGCCCGCCGGACACGGTTGCCCCGGAGCCGGCAACGACCGTCGCGGCGCCACGGGAGGCCTGCCGATGCCCCAACCCCGTAGGGGGACCTGTCCCCACCCGTGTCCGCGCCGCTGGGCCGTCCCCAGGCGGCGCTGATCGGGATTCTGGCGGCGCTGACCCGGTAGGATGGACCTAGTTCGCACCCGCCGGTGCGCCCGTGCCCTCCCGTGGCAATCGTCCAGCCGTCAGCCTCCGACCCGAGGCTGGCGGACCGAGGCCGCGCGCGTGACCGAAAGGTGCCCATCACCCCTATGGCCGAGTCCCCTGACTACGACTACGACGCCAGTGCGATCACCGTCCTCGAGGGTCTCGATGCCGTCCGCAAGCGGCCGGGCATGTATATCGGCTCGACCGGTGAACGCGGCCTGCACCACCTGGTCTACGAGGTGGTCGACAACTCCGTCGACGAGGCGCTGGCCGGCTACTGCGACCGCATCGAGGTCACCCTGTTGGCCGACGGGGGCGTGCGCACCCGCGACAACGGGCGTGGCATCCCGGTCGACGACGTCATCGGTGAGGGTCGGTCCGCCGTCGAGGTCGTGCTGACAACACTGCACGCCGGCGGCAAGTTCGGCGGCTCCGGCTATGCCGTGTCCGGCGGCCTGCACGGTGTGGGCATCTCGGTGGTCAACGCGCTGTCCCGCACCCTGGACGTCGAGGTCCGCCGCGACGGATTCGTCTGGGCCCAGCACTACGACCGGTCCCGCCCGGTCGCCGACCTGGCCAAGGGAGCGCCGACCGAGGAGATGGGCACGACCGTCACCTTCTGGGCTGACCCCGACATCTTCGAAACCACCCACTACGTGTTCGAGACGCTGTCCCGTCGCCTGCAGGAGATGGCTTTCCTGAACAAGGGGCTGACCTTGGCCCTGCGCGACGAGCGCGCCGAGCACGTCGCCGAGGGAAGCGAGCAGACGACGGCGGCCGAGGGCGCGCCCGCCGTGCGCGAGGTCGTCTACCGCTACGACGGGGGCATCACCGACTTCGTCAAGCACCTCAACGCCACCAAGGGCACTGCGCACCAGTCGGTCATCGCCCTCGAGGCCGAGGACCTCGAGCGCCGCATCGCCCTGGAGGTCTCGATGCAGTGGAACAGCGGTTTCACCGAGTCGGTCTACACCTTCGCCAACACGATCCACACCCACGAGGGCGGCACCCACGAGGAAGGCTTCCGGTCTGCGCTCACCAGCCTGGTCAACAAGTTCGCCCGCCAGTGGGGCCTACTCAAGGACAAGGACAGCAACCTCGCCGGCGAGGACATCCGGGAAGGACTCACCGCGATCGTGTCGGTCAAGCTGGCCGAGCCGCAGTTCGAAGGCCAGACCAAGACCAAGCTGGGCAACACCGAGGCCCGCACCTTCGTGCAGACCGTGCTCAACGACAAGCTGGGTGAGTGGCTGGAGAAGAACCCGGCCGAGGGGCGCGAGATCGCCCGCAAGGCCTTCGCCGCGTCCACTGCGCGCCTGGCCGCCCGCAAGGCGCGTGATCTGGCCCGCGGTCGCAAGGGTCTGCTCGAGTCCGGCGGCCTGCCCGGCAAGCTGCGGGACTGCCAGCTCAACGACCCGGAGCGGTGCGAGGTCTTCATCGTCGAGGGTGACTCCGCGGGCGGCAGCGCCGTCGGCGGGCGCGACCCCAACACGCAGGCGATCCTGCCGATCCGCGGCAAGATCCTCAACGTCGAGAAGGCCCGCATCGACCGGGTCCTGCAGAACACCGAGGTCCAGGCGATCATCACCGCTCTCGGCACCGGCATCCAGGAGGACTACGACGTCGCCAAGCTGCGCTACCACAAGATCATCCTGATGGCCGACGCCGACGTCGACGGCCAGCACATCCGCACCCTGCTGCTGACCCTGCTCTTCCGCTACATGCGCCCGCTCGTGCAGGACGGCTACGTCTACCTCGCCCAACCACCGCTCTACAAGATCAAGTGGCCCGGCAAGGACGCCCCGCAGTACGCCTACTCCGAACGCGAGCGCGACGCCCTCATCGCCATCGGCGTCGAGGCGGGCCGCAAGCTGCCCAAGGACGACGGCATCCAGCGGTTCAAGGGCCTCGGCGAGATGCCGGCCAAGGAGCTGTGGGACACCACGATGGACCCCGACTCCCGGGTCCTGCTGCGAGTCACCCTCGACGAGGCCGCGCAGGCCGACGACCTGTTCAGCACGCTGATGGGCGAGGACGTCGAGGCCCGCCGCGGGTTCATCCAGCGCAACGCCAAGGACGTGCGATTCCTTGACATCTAGCCCGACGACATCTAGCTCGGGGACATCTAGCCTGACGACATTTAGCTTGACCGAGCCCCTGCCGAGACGAGAAAAGGCCAACCACCGATGACCGATCTTCCCACCAGCAGCGGCCCGGGCCACGCCGTACCCCCTGGACCACCCGTACCCCCCGGACCACCCGCAGGCCCCGGCGGCCCAGCAGGTCCCGGCGGCCCAACAGGCCCCGGCGGGCCCGACGGGCCTGCGCGCGACCGGATCGAGCCCATCGGGCTCGAGGTCGAGATGCAGCGCAGCTATCTCGACTACGCCATGAGCGTGATCGTGGGGCGGGCGCTGCCCGACGTCCGCGACGGCCTCAAGCCGGTGCACCGACGCGTCCTCTACGCCATGTACGACGGGGGCTACCGGCCCGAGCGGGGCTACTTCAAGTGCGCCCGCGTCGTCGGCGACGTGATGGGCAACTACCACCCCCACGGCGACAGCTCGATCTACGACACCGTCGTGCGGCTGTCCCAGCCGTGGAGCATGCGGATGCCCCTGGTCGACGGCAACGGCAACTTCGGCTCCCCGGGCAACGACCCGGCCGCCGCCATGCGCTACACCGAGTGCCGGCTGGCGCCGTTGGCGATGGAGATGCTGCGCGACATCGACGAGGACACCGTCGACTTCGTCGCCAACTACGACGGGCGCTCCCAGGAGCCCACCGTCCTGCCGGCCCGGTTCCCCAACCTTCTGGTGAACGGCTCGTCCGGGATCGCGGTCGGCATGGCCACCAACATCCCGCCGCACAACCTGCGCGAGATCGCTGCCGGTGTGCAGTGGTTTCTCGAGCACCCCGACGCGACCAGCGCTGAGTTGCTCGACGCGTTGCTCGAGCGGGTGAGCGCCCCCGACTTCCCCACCGGCGCGCTCATCGTGGGCAAGCGGGGCATCGAGGATGCCTACCGCACCGGCCGCGGGTCGATCACGATGCGGGCCGTCGTCGAGGTCGAGGAGGACAAGCGCGGACGCCAGACGTTGGTGGTCACCGAGCTGCCCTACCAGGTCAACCCGGACAACCTGGCGCTCAAGATTGCCGACCTGGTCAAGGACGGCAAGTTGGGGGGCGTCGCCGACGTACGCGATGAAAGCTCGGCCCGCACCGGCCAGCGGCTGGTCATCGTGCTTAAACGAGACGCGGTCGCGAAGGTCGTGCTGAACAACCTCTACAAGCACACCCAGCTGCAGGACAACTTCAGCGCCAACATGCTCGCGCTGGTGGACAACGTGCCGCGGACGCTGTCCCTGGATGCGTTCATCCGGCACTGGGTCACTCACCAGATCGAGGTCATCGTCCGGCGCACCCGCTTCCGGCTGCAACAGGCGGAGAAGCGGGCGCACATTCTGCGCGGCTACCTCAAGGCGCTGGACGCGATCGAGGAGGTCATTGCGCTGATCCGGGCCAGCCAAACGGTGGACGAAGCCCGGCTCGGGCTCATCGACCTGCTCGAGATCGACGAGATTCAGGCCGAGGCCATCCTCACGATGCAGCTGCGTCGCCTCGCCGCCCTGGAGCGGCAGAAGCTCATCGATGAGTACGACAAGCTGATGGTCGAGATCACCGCCTACCACGTGATCCTGGACTCCGAGCCTCGCCAGCGCGAGATCGTCGGCGAGGAGCTCGCCGAGATCGTGGCCAAGTACGGCGACGCCCGCAAGTCCCGGCTGATCCCCTACGACGGGGACATGTCGGCCGAGGACTTCATCACCGAGGAAGACGTCGTCGTCACCATCACCCACGGTGGCTACGCCAAGCGCACCAAGAGCGACCTCTATCGGTCCCAGCGCCGGGGTGGCGTCGGCGTGCGGGGTGCCCAGCTGCGCGAGGACGACCTCGTCGAGCACTTCTTCGTCACCACCACCCACCACTGGATCCTGTTCTTCACCAACAAGGGCCGGGTCTACCGGGCCAAGGCCTACGAGCTGCCCGAGGCCGGCCGCGACGCCCGCGGCCAGCATGTCGCCAACCTGCTGGCGTTCCAGCCGGACGAGCAGATCGCTCAGGTGATCGACCTCACCGACTACGACGTGGCCCCTTACCTCGTGTTGGCGACCAAGCGCGGCATCGTCAAGAAGACCCGGCTGAGCGAGTACGACTCCAACCGGGCCGGCGGACTGATCGCCATCAACCTGCGCGACGACGATTCCGGCGACGAGGGTTCCGGCGACGAGCTCATCTCCGCGCAGCTCGTGGGCCCCGACGACGAGTTGCTGCTGGTCAGCCGGCAGGCCATGTCGGTGCGTTTCGCCGCGACCGATGAGGCGCTGCGACCGATGGGCCGGGCCACCTCCGGCGTGCAGGGCATGCGGTTCCGCCACGACGACGAGTTGCTCTCGATGGAGGTGGTCCGGCCCGAGGCCACGGTGTTCACGGTGACCGACGGCGGCTACGCCAAGCGCACCCCCGTGGATGACTACCGCCTGCAGAACCGCGGCGGGCTCGGCGTACAGGCCATGAAGTTCTCCGAGGCCCGCGGCTCGCTGGTCGGGGCCCTGGTGGTCGACGAGACCGACGAGGTCTTCTCGATCAAGCTCAACGGCGGGGTCACCCGCGTCTCGGTGGCCGAGGTCAACCCGACCGGTCGGGTCACTATGGGCGTGCGGTTCATCTCGTTGATCGGCGACGACACCGTGGTGGCGATTGCCCGCAACGCCGAAAGCGAGTTGTCTGTCGACGACGACGACGACGTCGATGTCGACGACGACGACGACGATGTCGACGACGACGACGACGACGACGACGATGTCGATGTCGATGTCGATGTCGATGTTGATGACGTGGCACCGACGGACAGCGGCAGTGGGACGGGTAGCAGCGGCGCCGCCGGGGCAGGAGACACTGGGGGCGGACAGGCCATGGACGAGGCCGGCGACGAAGGGACCGACGCGTGAGCACGAGCGCCCCCGGACAGGGCCAGTGGAATGCCGCGGGCCAGCGGACTGCGACCATGCCGACGGTGACCGACTCGCCTCCCCAGGACCGGCCGGTGACCCGCGCCAAGCCGCGCAAGGCGCGGTTGCTGATGGCGCGGGTCGACCCCTGGTCGGTGATGAAGCTCTCGTTCCTGCTGTCCATCGCCCTGATGATCGTGGCGCTGGTCGCCGTCGGGGTGCTCTGGTCGGTGCTCGACTCGATGGGCGTGTTCGACTCGGTGGGAAGCGCTGTCGAGACGGTGACCCGTGAGCGGGACAGCGCCAAGGGGTTCGACATCATGGCCTACATCGGGTTCAAGCAGGTCATGACCGTCACCGTGCTGCTCGCCGCGGTCAACGTCGTGCTGATGACCGCGCTGGGCACCCTGGGCGCGTTCCTCTACAACCTGGCCGCCAGCCTGGTCGGCGGATTGCACATCACCTTCACCGAGGACGTCTGACTCATGCGGGAAGGGCGGGTGAGATAGTCTGTCGCGGCGCGCGGGCCTATAGCTCAGCTGGTTAGAGCGCTGCCCTGATAAGGCAGAGGTCAGTGGTTCAAATCCACTTAGGCCCACTCCCGCGGCTGACCGGAGGCACTGCATGACCAAGAGGATGTTCGTGGCCGCCATGGCCGCCGTCGGCGGGGCGCTGGCCTATCGCAAGGTGCTCGCCGAGCGCACCGAGTCCGATCTTTGGTCCGAGGCGACCGACCCCATCGACTGAGGACCCCACCCGTTCCGGGCTCGTTCAGCGATTCTTCGGTGGCGTAGCCTGGCTGAGGTTCACCTGCTGGGGGACGTGGCGCAACTGGTAGCGCACCGCCTTTGCAAGGCGGGGGTTGAGGGTTCGAGTCCCTTCGTCTCCACCCAGGGCGACGGCCCGCAGGCCGCTCGGTGTGCTGGCCGGGAGTTCAGCCCGACCGACTCGGCAGCCTCGCGGTGAGAACGTCGGCGCCGCCGAGGGCGGTGACTCCCATCGAGCCGCTGTCCGAGCGGGACAGGGCGGCGGCGAGCACCAACTTCGCGGTTCCATGAACGTCGGGCCGGAAACTGCCGGCCGGAACCCGCTTGCCGTCCCGGCGGGCCAGCCAGGCTCCGTAGGTGACGCCCGGGTTCAGCCCGCGTACGTCGAGGGTCACGGCCGTCCCCCAGCCGCGCTGGTCGAGCACCACCCGGGCAGAGGCGCCAGTCGGACTCGCCAGGCGAACGGTCTCACCGTCGGGCCGCTGCCGGCTCAGCCCGATCACGAAGCCGGCCCCGGTGAACGCTACGGCGATGACCACGGCTGCGACGGCGAGCAGGGCCCGCCGGTTTCCGGTGGACCAGCGTCGCTGCTGGGCGATCGCGCCGAGCACGCGGTCCAGTGACGGCGCCGGCAGGCTCGGCGGGGGACCCTCGACGGGCACCGCAACGGCCATCGCCGTCACGACCGGACGCAGCCGAGCCACCTCATCGGCGCAGCCGGGGCACTGAGCGAGGCCGTGTTCGACCCGGGCCGCTTCCTCGGTCGGCAGGTGCCCCAGCAGATAGGGCCCGAGGTCCTGCGGGCCCAGCCCGCACTCGTGCGTCATCCGTCCCACCCCATTTCCTCCAGGGCGAGGCGCAGGGCACGCAGGCCGTAGAACGCGCGGCTTCGGGCGGTGCCCTCGGGGATCCCGAGATCGGCGGCGACATCGGCGTAGGGCCGACCCCGGTAGTAGGTCTCGACCAGCACCAGTCGGTGATCCTCGCGGATGCGCCGCAGGGCCTCCTCCATCAGCCACACGTCCAGCGACCGGTCGAAGGCGTCTACCTCTGGCGTGTCGCTCTCCCGACGGGGGGCGGGCAGGGCCCGGCTCGCCCTGGCGCGGACCTCGTCGATGATGACGTTTCGCAAGATCGCGAACAGCCACGGCCGGACCGGCCGGGCTCGATCGTAGCGGTCGGCTGCGCGCCACGCACGCAGGAACGTCTCCTGGACCGCCTCTTCTGCCGTGCCACCGTCACCCAGCGCATGGTTCGCGTAGCCGAAAAGCTCACCCGAGTGGGCCTCCCAGGCGGCGCGCAGGCCGGTGTCGCCGGAGAGGTCAGGTCCCCTCACCCGGGTGCGCTCCTCGCGTCGTAGCGCCATCTATCCCCCTCTGCAATCCCCCTCTGCCGCTCATGACGGTGCCTGAGGAAGCCTCGGTTGTCCAGGCGAGACGCGTGCCGGATGTTCCGCCGGAGCCAGCCGCGAGATTTCCCCGGGTCTGGTGAACGGTCACCCGACGTCGCCCGTATCCCTGCCGACAAGCAGCGCAGATCTGGCCCGCCGGGCTCTACCTCAGCACGCCTCAACCCCCCGGCATACCTCGACCACGAAGGAGCAAATAGTGCGAAGCAGTCGAAAGAACCTCGGGCTCGTCGCAGCGGGGGTCATGGCCCTCGCGACGTTCTCCGCCTCGCCGGCCCTGGCCGACGGCGGTCACGAGCACAACAACCTTCTCAAGGCTGACCTCGTCGGGAGCAACCCCGCCCCGGCCAGCCCCACCATCGGCGGCATCGCGCCTGGCGGGGCACCGTGGGTCAACGCCGAGAGCACGGCCCGGGTCCGTGCGGACGGACAGATCACGGTACGCATCCGCGGCCTGGTCATCCCCACCGCGCCGTTCAACGCCACCAACCCGGTCGCCAGCGCCGTCGCCACTCTGGTTTGTGGCAACGCCAAGCCGGCAGCGTCAGCATCCACGGCACCGTTCGCGCTCGACACGGCCGGCAACGGCCGCACCAAGGACATGATCACGGTCCCCATGCCGTGCATGGACCCGGTCGTTCTGATCCAGCCGGTCAGGAACGGTGCGATCGCGCCGGCCTACATCGCGGCCACGATGATGGACAGCGATCAAGACGACGACTGATCAAGACGACGACTGAGGTCGTCCCCACAGATCGCTGGCCCTGCTAGGAAACCCCCCCGCCCCGGCAGGGCCGGTGCGGGGGGGCGGCAGAGGGGGCATGTCCTCCGGTGGAGGACGCGCCCCCTCTGACTGTCCGGTTGCGCTCAGGCCGGGTCGATGCCGTCCTTGATCCGGCGAGCCTGCTCCGGGTCGATCTCCTCCGTAACCGAGCCGGCGGCGGACGCCGACTCGTCCGCAACATCGGCCAGGGCCTCGTCCGGGCTGGCACCTGCGGCGTCGGCGGCCAGGGAGTCGGCGGCCAGGGAGTCGGCGGCGAGCAGGTCACTTGCCGATGCCGCTGCCACCGGACTCAAGGGCGCCGACGCGACCGGACTCGGCACCGGAACGCCCGCAGGGTGCAACGAGCCTGTCCCTGTCGAGGCCGTGGGGCGCCCGATCGGCGAGGCCCATGGCTCGGGCTCGTTGCCGGTGGACCCCACCCATGCCTTCCAGCCGGCCACGGCCGCCCCGATCACGCCGACGAGCAGGAGCAGTTTCCGGCCCCGACGGCGGTTGGGCTTTGGCGCCTCGATCTCGCCACGAAGTGCGGCAACCGCGGCCGCGCCCCGGGTCTTGGCCTCCCCGCGGACCGGCTCGCTGGCCGCCAGAGCCGCAGCGACGGCACCAGCGACCTTGGGGAGCACGTCTCCCTTGACCTTGCTGACGGCGGGCTCGACCTTGGGTGCTGCCCAGTCCAGGGCCGTTCCGACCCTGGGTGCGGCCCAGTCGCGGGTGGCCTCGACCCTTGGTGCCGCCCACTCAAGGGTGGCGTCGACCTTGGGTGCGGCCCAGTCGCGGGTGGCCCCGACCCTTGGTGCGGCCCACTCCAGGGTGGCGTCGACCCTGGGTGCGGCCCAGTCGCGGGCCTCCGACGCCACCGGAGCGACCCTAGCGTTTGCGCGTCGGGTGGTCCGCCGCGCTTCCTTGCGTAAAGTCGTCATGCGGGACACAAAAGACCTCCGGGTCACCATTGAGTGGTCGAGCGAGTATTCACCTCTCCTGCCCCAGCCTTGCCTGCAGGAAACCGGAGGTCAACTAGCGGGCGGGTGAGACCTCGATCACCACGGCGGCACCCGCGCCGGCGTGCGAGGATGGCGGTTCCCCACCCGACGTACGAAAGGGCCCCGCTCGTGACCGAGGAGCATTATGCCACGCTCAAAACCAACCGTGGCGACATCGTGATCAAGCTGTTCCCCGACCATGCGCCCAAGACGGTGGCGACCTTCACCGGGCTGGCTGAGGGGTCCCGGGAGTGGGTCGATCCTCGCACCGGAGCCAAGAGCAACGCCAAGCTCTACGACGGCACGATCTTCCATCGGGTGATCCGCGGGTTCATGATCCAAGGCGGTGACCCGCTCGGCACCGGCACCGGCGGTCCGGGATTCCGCTTCGCCGATGAATTCCACCCCGAGCTGGTGTTCGACCGGCCCTACCTGCTCGCGATGGCCAATGCCGGACCGGGGACCAACGGGTCCCAGTTCTTCATCACCGTGGGGCCAACCCCCCACCTCAACCGCAAGCACACGATCTTCGGCGAGGTCGCCGACGGCCCCAGCCGCGAGGTGGTGGACGCGATCGCCAGCACCGCGACCGGGCCGATGGACCGGCCCACCGACGACGTCGTCATCGCCGCCGTTGAGCTCGAGCGCCGAGAGGCCTGACCGACTCACGTGAGCGAACACCCCCCGGCCGGCCGGCCGGACGCCGGAACGCAGGACACCGCCACGTGCTACCGCCATCCGGAGCGGGAGGCGCACATCCGCTGCGTTCGGTGCAACCGGCGGATCTGCCCCGACTGCATGATCGATGCCTCGGTCGGCTTCCAGTGCCCCGAGTGCGTGCGGGAGGGCAGCAAGAACGTCCGCCAGGCCCGTACGACGTTCGGCGGGCGGGTCCTCGATGACGCGGGCTATGTCACCAAGATCCTGATCGGGCTCAACGTCGTGGCGTTCATCGCGCAGCGAGCGGTGGGCGACAGCCTGCAGCACCAGTTCTGGCTGATCGGCGGCCCTGCCCTGGACCCGCTGCTGGGCCAGCCCGTGGGCGTGGCCGACGGTGAGTACTACCGGCTGCTCACCGCCGCGTTCTTGCATGGCAGCGTCCTGCACCTGGGCCTGAACATGTACGCGTTGTATCTGTTCGGCCCGCTGATCGAGCGCGCCTTCGGCCGGCTGCGCTTCACGGCGATCTACCTGGTGTCGGCCCTCGGGGGCACCGCGGCGTCCTACGCCTTCAACAGCCCGTTCGGGCCTTCACTCGGCGCCTCGGGCGCGGTCTTCGGACTGATGGGCGCGCTGCTGGTGGTCGGGCGGCGCCTCGGCACCGACCCCCGCGCGGTGCTCGCCCTGCTCGCCATCAACTTCGCGTTCGGAGTCTTCGCTCAGGGCAGCATCGATTGGCGCGCCCACGTCGGCGGCCTCGTGGCCGGCGCCGTGGTCGCGCTGCTGCTGTCCTACGCGCCGAAGGCCGGGCGCAACGCCGTACAGGCCCTCGGGGTCATCGCTGTGCTCGGGGCCATCGCCGCGCTGGTGGTCTGGCGCACGATCAGCCTCGGCTGACTCGGCTGACTCGGCTGAGCCGGCGGCCGCTGCCCGTTGTCCACACTGGGGATAACCGGTGTGGATGACTTACACAGCTGTGTTTACCCAGGTCCGCGGCGCTGGCCACATGGTGTTGGTACGGCGGTCACTTCCAGCGGGTGGACAGTCCGAAACCCACACAGATCAGTCCGAAGCCGATGGCCATGTTGTAGTTGCCGATGCTGCCGATCGGATAGTCCTGCTGGGTGATGTAGTAGGTCACGACCCAGAGCAGCCCGACGATGAAGCAGGCAATCATCAGCGGCACGAGCCACCGGGGGCTACCCAGCCGGACTGCGTTGCTCCGCTGCGAGGGCGGGGTGAAGGCGGTTCGGCGGCGGATGGGGGACTTGGGCACGGAGCGACTCCTTTGTGGCGGTCTCGTCGGCTAGCGTAGACCGCATCACCAGCGCAGTCGGACCGATTCGCTCGCCTGCCCGACTCCGTGCCCAAGCAACCCCGACTCCGTGCCCAAGCAACCCCGTGGAGGTCAGCGCCATGCCGGCCGCACCCGCGCTGTGGCGCCTCGTGGTTCCGATGGTCTTCGTGCTGGCCGGTGTGCTCTTCGCGGCGAGTGCCGGCGCGGCCAGGGGTGGGGACCTGCGTGGCGGCGCCAGGAGCGACCTGCCGAGCCTGATCCGGGCCGAGCAACGTCGCGCCGACGGGGACACCCGCCGGGTCGAGGCGCTGCGCGCCGAGGTCGATGCCGGGACCCGGGTCGCCGCCCGGGCCGACGGCCGGGTCGCGGCGCAAGTCCAGCGCACCGCCGGTCTGCGTTTCGCTGCCGGCATGGGTGCCCTGCGCGGACCCGGGCTCTCCGTCACCCTGAACGACGCTCCCCGTGCGGCCGACCGGCTGCTGCCCAAGGGGACCACACCTGATGACCTGGTCGTCCACCAGCAGGACGTGCAGGCCGTGGTCAACGCGCTGTGGGCCGGCGGTGCCGAGGCGATGCAGATCATGGACCAGCGGGTGATCTCGACCTCGGCCGTGCGGTGCGTCGGGAACACCCTGATCCTGCAGGGCCGCGTCTACTCCCCGCCCTACGTCGTCGCGGCGATCGGTGACCCCGATCGGCTCGGTGCCGCGCTGAACCGGTCGGAGAACGTGCAGCTGTTCCGCTACTACGCCGACCACGACGGTCTGATCTACCGCGTGGCCGACCACGCCGACCTGCGGGTCGCGGGTTACCAGGGGTCGCTTCGCCTGCTGCACGCCCTGGCGGGCGCGTGAACCTCGTCCGGACGCTGGTCCGCACTGTCGGTGAGCTGTTCGTCACGGCGGGGGTGGTGCTCCTGCTGTTTTGCGCCTACCAGTTGTTCTGGACCAATGTGCAGGCCGACCAGGCTCAGCACCGGATCGCCGACCAGCTGACCCGGACCTGGCAGCGGCCCGGGCCTGAGCCAACTCCCGCGCCGGGCAGCACGGCGACTCCGGCCCCGGCGCGCGTCGACTTCGGCAAGGGCTTCGCCTTCTTGCGCATCCCGCGGCTGGGGAAGTCGTTCACCGTGCCGGTCCTCGAGGGTGTCCGCACGTCCGACCTCGCCCGCGGTGTCGGCCACTACCCCAAGACTGCCGCTCCCGGGGAGGTCGGCAACTTTTCCGTCGCCGGGCACCGGGCCACCCACGGCGAGCCGTTCCGCAACCTGGACCGGATGCGCGCGGGCGACTCGGTCGTGGTGGAGACCCGCACCACGTGGTTCACCTACGTCGTGGACAAGACCCAGATCGTCCTGCCCAGCGACGTGTGGGTCATCGACCCGGTGCCCGGGCATCCCTCGACCCGGCCCACCCGACGGCTGCTGACCCTCACAACCTGCAACCCGCGCTGGGCATCCACCCATCGGCTGATCATCTTCACCCACCTGTCGGATGCTCGCCCCAAGACCGAGGGCTCCCCGCCCGCTCTGCTCGCGAAGGGACGGTAGATGTACGCCTGGATCTGGCGCCGCCTGCCCGGCCCCCTGACCGTGCGGCTGCTGGTCGCGACGCTGCTTGCGGCCGGCGTCGTTCTGTTCCTCTTTGTCGTCGCCTTCCCGTGGGCCGAGGGATCGCTCCCCTTCCTCAAGGTGACGGTCGACCAGTGAGCTCCGCCGCGGCGCCGGGTCCCCGCATCCTGGTCGTCGACAACTACGACAGCTTCGTGTTCAACCTCGTTCAATACCTCGCCCAGCTCGGCGCCACCTGCGAGGTCCGCCGCAATGACGAGGTGACGGTTTCGGACGCGCTGGGCTACGACGGGGTGCTGCTCAGCCCCGGCCCGGGCAGGCCGGAGAAGGCTGGAGCCTGCATCGAGCTGGTGCGCGCCTGTGCCGGCGCGATCCCCCTGCTGGGTGTCTGCCTGGGGCACCAGGCGATCGGCGTCGCCTACGGAGCGACGGTGTCGCGGGCCCCCGAGTTGCTGCACGGCAAGACCAGTCGGATCGTGCACGAGGGGGCGGGCGTGCTCAACGGTCTGCCGTCGCCGTTCACCGCGACGCGCTACCACTCGCTCGCGGTCGAGTCGGACTCGGTGCCCGACACCCTTGAGGTCACCGCCCGGACTGACGGCGGGGTCATCATGGCGATGCGCCATCGCGAGGTCGCCGTCGAGGGCGTCCAGTTCCACCCCGAGTCGGTGCTGACCGAGGGTGGTCATCAGTTGCTGGCCAACTGGCTGGTCATCTGCGGCGACCCGGGTGCGCCGGCCCGGGCGGTCGGGCTGTCCCCCGTCGTCGGTCGCGACGGCTAAACGTTTGCCTGACTGGACCAAACGCGACCGGCCCGCAGTGCCGTCGAGGGCGCTGCGGGCCGGTCCCGTGTTCTTGTCGTTCGGACTGCTTCAGACTGGTTCAGACTGGTTCAGAAGGCAGCCTCAGACCGTGGCCGGGTTGGCCGTGGTGGCGGCGTCGGACCTGACCCGCGGGCCGTCGGCAACCTCGCCATCCTGCTGCGTGGTCTCCGCCGGCGGCGCGATCGACCGGATCAGCCACAGCACCGGCACCGACGCTTCGGCGAAGGCGGCGATGACCTTGGTCGTGAACCACTCCTGCTCGTTGATCGAGGGGAACGGGCCCACCTGCGGGACGGGCAGGTAGACGCTGGCGAGGACGGCGCCCAGTCCGCTGACCGACAGCACGACCGCAACCAGCCAGACGTGCTTGTTGCTGGTCAACATGGCGACGGCCAGCAGAGCGCTGATCACCGCAGTCGCGGCGAACAGCTGGCCCTGGGAGAGCACCGATCCGCCGATACCGAGCTGGATCGCCAGCTTGGCGTGGATGACCGACGACACCGCCAGCGCGAGTGCGGCGAGCAGTCGGGCTGCGAGCAGCGCCCGCGGGTCACCCGCCGGCCGCTGGGATGGCTGCGACTCGTCGCCCGGCTCGACGTACGACGGGGTGTCGCTCGACGGCTCAGACTGGTCGATCGACGGCTCGGACCGGTGGACCGAAAGCTCACGTTCCCGGACGGGGACGTTGATGATCTCTGTCTCTTGGTGTTCGGGGTGCTCTGTCACGGCTGTCTCCTTGCCGACGTGGTCGCTCATGACTGATCGGGTGACGGGGCGATGGTCGCGGGCTCGCCGGAGCGGGCCGCGATCCGAGCCCGCAGTTGCAGCAGGGTGAGCAGGCCGATGATGAGCAGCCAACCTGTGCTGATGCCGGCCAGGGCGACCGGGGAGATGGCCGCGACGTGGGTCTTGGCCGGGTGGATGTTCAGAGCCGGTCCCACCACCACCATGCCGAACATGCCGGGGTGGGGGGTGCAGACGTACTCGATGGTGCCTTCCTTGGTCAGCTTCAGGTTGAACCGCTTCCCCGGCGCCAGCTTGGCGTCGAACGAGTGGTCTCTGGCGGTGACCGTGTGGGGCAGCTTGCCGATGTTGACCCAGCTGATGGTGTCGCCGACCCGTGCTTGCAACGTGGCGGGGGTGAAGGAGTTGTCCTTGACCTCGACCTCGTAGGTCTTGGCGATACCGCTGCTCTTCGGAGCCGGTCCGGCTGCGGCGAGCGCGGTCTCGGCGGTCCCGCTGCCGCTGGCCTTGGGGACCGCGACACCGGCAAGCGCCTTGCCGACCGTCAGCGAGCCATCCATGCCGGGGTGATATGTGCAGACGTACTTGACGGTGCCTACCTTGGTGAGCACGTAGTTGAAGCGCTGGCCGGGTGCTATCGGTGACTTGTCGAACGACTTGTCCGCGGCGGTCACGGTGTGGGCGATCTTGCCGACGTTGACCCAGCTGATCGTGTCCCCGACGTTGGCCTTCTGGTTGACCGGGGTGAAGGTCATCTCGTTGACCTTGATCTCGTAGGTCTTGGTCTTGCCCTTGCTGGCCGGGGCCGCGACGGCGGCCTTTCCGCCCGCTGCGGCACCGGCGCCGGCGCCACCACCGCTGCTGTTGGCGGCCGGGGGCGGTACGGCGACTCCGGCGAGAGCCGCGCCGACCACGAGCGTCCCGTTCATCCCGGGGTGGTAGGTGCAGACGTAGGCGAAGGTGCCCTTGGCCCGCAGCGCGTAGTTGTAGCGCTGGCCGGGTGCGATCGGTGACTTGTCGAACGACTTGTCCGCGGCGGTCACCGTGTGCGGCATCTTTCCGACGTTGACCCAGCTGATCGTGTCGCCGACGCGGGCGTTCACGGACTTGGGTGTGAAGGTGTTGTCGCCGACCTTGATCGTGTAGGTCTTGGTCTTCCCGCTGGCGGCGGGAGCAGGAGCAGCCTTGCCGGCACCTGCGCCGGCGGCGCCGGCCTTCGCTCCAGGCTTGGCGGCGGGAGCAGGCTTGATGACCGTGCCGGGCAGTGCCGCGGCGACCACGATCGTGCCGGTCATGTAGGAGTGGTAGGTGCAGACATAGGCGATGGTTCCGGGCTTCTGCAGCACCGTGGATGCCCTGCCGCCGACGGGGAGGGCGACGTCGAAGCCGCCTACCGCGGTGGCGGTGTGGGGCGCCTTGCCGGTGTTGACCCAGGTCACCGTGTCGCCGGCGCGCGCCGACAGGTTGGCCGGGCTGAAGCCCGTGTCGGTGACCGTGACGGTGTGGCTGCCCGGCTTACCGGGGGTGGCTGGCACCGCTGCCGGGACGGGACCCGCAGCGGCTGCGGGCGGTCCGGGGGCGGCCGCTGCGGCCGGCGGCGCGGCACCGGTGGCGTCCTGGACGATGACGGTGCCGGACATGCCCGGTGAGTGGATGGTGCACTCGTAGGCGTAGGTCCCGGCCGTCGGGAAGGTGTGGCTGAAGGTCTGTCCGGTGGCCAGGGTTGGGCTTGCGAACACCTCGGCTGTCTTCGAGGTTACGTCGTGCTTGCCGCTGGTGTTGGTCCAGGTGACGGTGCCGCCGACGGCGATGGTGACCGAGGCCGGGGCGAACGACTGGCCGGACAGGGACACCGCCGCAGTGGCCGGTGCCGGAGCGCCGGGTGCGGGAGCCGCGGGCGCGGGCGCGGGCGCCGGTGCGCCGGGTGCGGGTGCCGCGGGTGCGGGTGCCGCCGGCGGCGCGCTGCCGCTGGCGTCCTGGACGATGACGGTGCCGGACATGCCCGGTGCGTGGATGGTGCACTCGTAGGCGTAGGTGCCGGCCTTCGCGAATGTGTGGCTGAAGGTCTGCCCGGCGGCCAGGGTTGGGCTTGCGAACACCTCGGCCGTCTTCGAGGTTACGTCGTGCTTGCCGCTGGTGTTGGTCCAGGTGACGGTGCCGCCGACGGCGATGGTGACTGAGGCCGGGGCGAACGACTGGCCGGACAGGGACACCGCCGCAGTGGCTGCGGCCGGTGCTCCGGGTGCGGGGGCAGGTACCGGAGCGGGGGCGGGGGCGGGGGCGGGGGCGGGGGCGGGGGCGGGTGCGGGTGCGGGTGCGGGGGCAGGCGCCGGGGCCGGGGCGCCGGCGGCCTGCACGATGACCGTGCCGGTCATGCCGCCGTGGAAGGTGCACTCGTAGTTGAAGGTGCCGGCCGTCGGGAACGTGAAGCTAAAGGTGTTACCGATCCGCAGGGTCGGGCTCCCGAAGACACCGGCCGGTGTCGTCGAGGTCACGTCGTGGGTGCCGCCGCTGTTGGTCCACGTGACGGTGCCGCCGACGGCGATGGTGACGGACGCCGGGCTGAACGACTGTCCCGAGAGGGTGACCGCCGCCGTCTTCGGCGCGGCTGCGGCCGGGGCGGCTGCGGCAGCCGGGCCGGGACCCTGGTCAGACGCGGAAGCGCTACTCACGGTGACGGTTCCCTGCAAGGCCGGGTTGCCCATGTTCTCGTGATCGACGTACGAGTAGGTCCCCACCTCCTTGAAGGTGTAGGACCAGGTCTGACCTGCGTCCAGGCCGCCGGAGTCCAGCTTGGCCGGACCGGAGGTGCTGTGGATGCGGTGCTTGCCGCCTTGGGCCGCCCAGGTGACAACGGTGCCAGGGGCGACCGTCACGTCCTTCACCGACAGGCTGGTGCCGATCGTGATCGTCTGGGTGCCCGCCGCGACAGCGGTGCCACCGGCGAAGCCGATCACCGCCGCGACGAGTAGCAGGACACTCAGTCCCGCCGTGCGGACGAGCCCGCTTCTATCCTGGTGACGCATGGTCGCTCCCTCTCATTGCCGGCTCGGCGAGCCACCGGAGTGGGGTCGCCGTTTTGTGTCACCTTGGTAGACCTTCTGTGCTCGACCTAGGGGCTAACGGTTCGCGAGGCAAGGACCTTTGGCCCCCGCGAGCGTGGATGTTAGGTAAAGCTTTTGCCACGGCAACCATCTGAGGCCACTTTCGGCCGCCGCGAAGCTCCATCCGGAAGCCATCACCAGTCGGGTTGTGGGGAGTCGTGCCCAAGGGGCACCCACCGATCCCGGCACTATCACAAAAAGTGCATAAAGGGAGAGTACGTCGAATCCGGACGCCCCCTTACCGCATGCCGCCGGGTGTGCCCCACACGGCGAAGCGGACCCCGATCTGTGTCCCTCAGCCTGCCGTGTCCCTCAGCCCGCCGTGTCCCTCAGCCCGCTGTGTCCCTCAGCCTGCCGTGTCCCTCAGCCTGCCGTGGTGACTCGACGCCACCCGCCACGCGGCCTCCACGCGGTTGTCCGCAGTTCGCTGTCGCCCTGCCGGCAACAGTGTCGGCAGCGCTATAGGTGGCGCGGGTGTCCCACCCCCACCCCCACCCCCACCCCCCGGCGCTGGCGCCGGACCGGTCAGGGGGTCGGTGGCGGCGGGACTGAGTCGGTGGCCGGCGGCGGCGTGACCGCCGGCGGCGGTGTGCTGGGCGTGGGCGTGGGCGTGGACGGCGGCGGTGCGGTGGCGACCACAAGGCTGATGGTCGAGCCCAGTCGGGTGATCGACCTGCCGGCCGGTGACTGCTCGATGACGGTGCCCTCCTTGCTGGCGTCGGGGTTCTCCCGCTCGGTCGGGCTCGCGACCTTGAACCCGGCGTCTTCGAGGGCGTTGCGGGCGTCCTGGGCCGACTTGCCCTTCACGTTGGGCACGGTGTTGCTGCCGCTGGCGTACTCCACGTTGACCTGCGACCCGTCGGCGACCGTCGAATCCTGCGCGGGGTCGGCCTTGGTGACGACGTTGCGGTCCTTGTCCGAGGCGACGGCCTTGGCCCGGCCCAGGTTCAGGCCCTGCTCCCGCAGCGCGTTGCGGGCCTCGTTGAGGGACAGCCCGACCAAGGTCGGCACCTTCGCCTGCTTCACCCCGGCCGACACCGTGAGCGCGACGGACTTGCCCTCGTCCACCTCGATCTTGGGTTGCGGGTCCTGGCTGATGACGTTGCCCTTGGGGACTGTGGCGCTGTTGCCCGTGGTGATCGGGTCGGCGGTGAGCCCGGCCACGGTGAGCTGGCGCGTGGCTGCCGCCTGGCTCAGGCCGCGTACGTCGGGCACGGGCACCTGTTTGGGGCCGCGGTTGTCGAACAGCGATTTGCCGATCAGGGCGGCGACCACGAAGACCGCCAGCACGGCCAGGCCGAGCAGGGTGTAGCCCAGTGCCCGCCCGGCGCCGTTGCGCTGCGGCTCGCGACCGCGGTCCGGCCCGAGGTTGCGGGACGTGGACGTGGCGGCCGGCGTCGCGGCAACCGCCGTCCGCTGCATCACAGCGGTCGGGGGCGGCGGCTCCACCCGTCGGCCGGTGAGCGCCCGGGCGATGTCGGCGCGCATCTCGTCGGCCGTCTGGTAGCGGTGGTCCCGGTCCTTGGTGAGCGCCTTGAGCACGATCGCGTCCACGGCCGCCGGGACGTCGGGATCGATGGCAGACGGGGGGACGGGCTCCTCGCGCACATGCTGGACGGCGACCGACACTGCGGAGTCACCGACGAAGGGCGGTCGCCCGGTGAGCAGTTCGTAGAGCAGGCAGCCGGTCGAATAGAGGTCGCTGCGGGCGTCGACCTGCTCGCCACGGGCCTGCTCGGGCGAGAGGTACTGCGCTGTGCCGATCACCGCAGCCGTCTGGGTCATCGTCGACGTGCCGTCGGCCAGGGCGCGAGCGATGCCGAAGTCCATCACCTTGACGTCGCCGTTGGCGTTGAGCATGACGTTGGCCGGCTTGATGTCGCGGTGCACGATGCCCTGCTGGTGGCTGTAGGCCAGCGCCGCGAGCACCCCGTCGACGATCTCCAGCGCCCGCTCGGGCATCAGCCGGTTGCCCGAGGACTGCAGCTCCCGCAGCGTGGAGCCCTCGACGTACTCCATCACGATGTAGGGGATCGGGCGGCCGGCGACCTCGTCCTCCCCGGTGTCGTAGACCGCCACGATCGCCGGGTGGTTGAGGGAGGCGGCGGAGTGGGCCTCGCGGCGGAACCGGGCCTGGAAGCCGGGGTCTCGAGCCATGTCGGGCCGCAGCATCTTCACCGCGACCGACCGGCCGAGACGGGCGTCGCGACCGATGTGGACCTCGGCCATGCCGCCGCGTCCCAGCAGCCGACCGAGCTCGTAGCGGCCGCCGAGTTCCTCTGGCACTGCGGTGCTCACTCGTCGCCTTCCTGCTGGGGCGGATGCTGCTGGTCTTGCTTGTGCCGGTCACCCGGAGGTTGCCCCGGCTGGGGGCGTGACGGGTCGTCTGGTCCGGTCCCTGCTGGTCCGACGGTAACGGTCCCGGCGGTGTCACCCGACGAGCCGGGAGCAGTGCACGCCCGGACCAGGCTCATCGTCAGGAGGGCCAGGGCGAGCAGCACGACCGTGGTGGGCAGCCACCGGGAGCGCCGGCGCGCGGGCGGAAGCTCGAATCCCGGATCGGTGTCGGAACCGACCCGGCCGGGCCCGCCGACCCGCTCGTAGGGCACGGCGATGGGCGGCGGCTCCTGCGGCGAGCGCGCCGAATTCGGAGAGCGGGCCGCGTCCGACATGTGGGCTGCGTCCGACGTGTGGGCTGCGTCCGACATGTGGGCTGCGTCCGACATGTGGGCTGCGTCCGAAAAGTGGGCTGCGTCCGGTACGCCCGCATCCGGTGAGATCGCATCGAGCAGCCCGGCCGCCTCGCGGCCCACGTCCCCGGCGGTCACCGGCCGGAAGGCAGGGTCCTTGGCCAGCATCCGCATCACGAGGTCGCGGGCCGGCGCGGGAACCGTGGGCGGCAGCTCCGGGGGCGGCTCGCGCACCTGGGCCAACGCGACGGTGACGGGGGTGTCGCCGACGAACGGCAGCCGCCCGCTCAGGCACTCGTAGGCCACGATGCCAAGGGAGTAGATGTCGCTGGCGGGGGTCACCGGCCGGCCGCTGGCCTGCTCAGGTGAGATGTAGTGAGCGGTTCCCATGATCGCGCCGGTGCGGGTGAGCGGAACCGAGTTGGCGGCTCGGCTGATGCCGAAGTCGGTGATCTTGAGTACGCCGTCGGGAGTGACGATCATGTTGCCGGGCTTGATGTCGCGGTGGATGACCCCCTCGAGATGGGCCGCCTCCAGCGCGAACGCGGCCTGCCCGATGAGGTCGATGCTGCGTTCGGCGTCCAGCGGCCCCTCCCGGGTGATGATCGTCGAGAGGGGCTCGCCGGGCACGAGCTCGAGCACGAGGAATGGCGCCCCGGCCGCCTCGCCGCCGTAGTCGTAGACCGCCGCGATGCCCGGGTGCGACAGCGCGGCGGCATGGCGCGCCTCGGCCCGAAACCGCTCGAGGAAGGTCGCGTCCTCGGCGTACTCCCGGCGCAGCAGCTTGACCGCCACCGGCCGGGCGAGCACCTGGTCGGTGGCGGCCCAGACCTCGCCCATGCCGCCGCCGGCGATGCGTTCGGACAGGACATAGCGCTCGCCGAGGACGACGTGGGTGTCCGATGTCATCGCCCCAACACCGCCCGCATGACGTCTCGGGCGATCGGTGCCGCGAGCTGGTTGCCGCTGACTTCGGCGGCGCCGCCGCCGTCCTCGATGACGACGGCGACCGCCACCTTGGCGTCCTGCGCGGGCGCGAACGACACGAACCACGCGTGCGGCTTCTTGCCGCCCCCCTGCTGGGCGGTGCCGGTCTTGCCGGCGACCCGGACGCCGTCGATCTTCGCGTTGGAGCCGGTGCCCTGCTCGACGACGGTGACCAGCATCTCGGTCAGGGTGCTCGCGGTCTGGGGGCTCATGGCGGTGGAGAGCTCCTTGGGTCGGGTTCGGTCCAGCACGGACAGGTCAGGAGCCCGCACCTCCTGCACCAGGTGTGGCGCCATCAGGACGCCCCGGTTGGCGACCGCAGCGACCACCATGGCCATCTGCAACGGGGTCGCCCGGACGTCGAACTGCCCGATCGCCGACTGGGCCGTCTGGGGTGGGTTCAGGTCGGTGGGGATGCGGCTGGCCGCTGCCGGCGTCGGGATCTCGACCGTGGTGTTGAAGCCGAACTTGCGGGCCTGGCTCACCAGGGCGTCGGCCCCGAGGTCCAGCCCGACCTTGCCGAACGCCACGTTGCAGGAGCGTTTGAGCGCGTCCTCCAGCGTGGCGGTGCCGTCGGCGCTGCACGCCTGCCCATCGAAGTTGGGCAGGTTGGTCGAGGTCTGGGGCAGGTCCAGCGACCCGGCGTTGTCGACCGGCGTGTCGCGCTGGAACTTCCCGCTCTCGAGGGCCGCCGTCGCCGTCACGATCTTGAAGGTGGACCCCGGCGGGTAGGTTCGCCGGGTCGCCCGGTTCAGCATCGGCTGGCGCGGGTCACCGGTGAGCTTGCTGCGGGCCGCGCGGATCGCCGCCGAGTCGTGCGAGGAAAGCACGTTCGGGTCGTACGACGGGCTGCTGGCCAGTGCCAGGATCGCGCCGGTCGCCGGCTGGATCGCGACGACGGCTCCCCGGCGCCCCCTGAGCCCCGCATAGGCGGCCTTCTGCGCCGCCGAGCTCAGCGTCAGCTGCACGCTGCCGCCCTTGGGCTGCTCGCCGGTGAGCAGGTCCATCACCCGGCGGACGAACAGGCTGTCGTCGGTGCCGGACAGGATCGTGTTGGCTGTGGACTCGATCTCGGTCGCACCGTAGATGAGCGAATAGAAACCGGTCGCGGGGGCATAGAGCCGCCCGTCGGAATAGGTCCGCTTGAACTTGAGCCGGTCGTTGGTCTCGACGCTGGAGGCGATGGCCTTGCCGCCGACGAGGATCGGCCCGCGCTGGCGGGAATACTCCTCCAGGATCAGCCGCGGGTTGTTCGAGTCGTTGTGCAGCGAGCTCGCCCGAACCACCTGAAGATAGTTCACGTTGAGCAGCAGCAAGGCGAACAGCACCATGACGGCGACGGCGAGGCGGCGCACGGGGGCGTTCATCGGCGGACCACCTGGTTCATCGGCGTACGACCTGGGTCTTGGCGTCATCGATCGGCGCGGCGGGCGGCGGCGCGGGTCGCCGGGAGGCATCGCTGATCCGCAGCAACACGGCGACCAGGATCCAATTGGCCACCAGCGATGAGCCGCCGTAGGACAGCCACGGCATGGTGAGCCCGGTGAGCGGGATGAGCCGGGTGACCCCGCCCACGACGACGAAGACCTGCAGGGCCACGCTGAACGCGAGCCCGGCCGCGAGCAGCTTGCCGAACGAGTCGCGGACGGCCACGGCCGTGCGCAGCCCCCGCTGGACGATGATCGCGTAGACGATGAGCAGCGCCATCAGGCCGGTGAGCCCGAGCTCTTCGCCGATGGCCGCGACGATGAAGTCGGTCTTGGCGTAGGGAACGATGTCCGGTCGGCCCTGCCCGAGGCCCTTGCCGAGCAAGCCCCCGGTGCCCATGCCGTAGAGGCCCTGCACGAGTTGGAAGCTGTCTCCGCGGATGTTGCGTTCGGCGAAGGGGTGCAGCCAGATGTCGACCCGCTGCTGGACGTGGCCGAACATCGTCCACGCGAGGAACGACCCGGACATGAACATGCCGATGCCGATCAGCAGCCAGGATCGGCGCTCGGTGGCGATGTAGAGCAGGGCCACGAAGACACCGAAGAACAGCAGCGAGGTGCCGAGGTCGCGCTCGAACACGAGCACGGCGAGGCTGGCCGCCCAGGCCACGATGATCGGGCCGAGGTCGCGGCCTCGGGGCAGGTCGATCCCGGCGACCCGGCGGCTAGCCAGCGCAAGCACGTCGCGCTTCGCCACGAGATAGCCGGAGAAGAACACCAGCAGCACCAGCTTGGCGATCTCGCCGGGCTGGAAGGAGAACCCCGCGAACCGGATCCAGATGCGCGCGCCGTTGATGGTGGTGCCGATCACCGGCAGCAGCGGGAGCAGCAGCGCCACGATGCCCGCGAGCAGCGCGGTGTAGGTGAAGCGTTGCAAGATGCGATGGTCGCGTACGACGACGAGGAACAGCACGAACAGCACGACCCCGACGGCGGTCCAGGTGATCTGAGCCGGGGCGGAGGCGGTGGGCGCGATGTTGCCGAGGCGTCGGGCCCGATCGGCGCCGGCGAGGTCGAGCCGGTGGATGACTGCCAGGCCCAGACCGTTGATCATGGTGACCGCCGGCAGCAGCACCGGGTCGGCGTCGGGAGCCAGCCGGCGCAGCGCGAGGTGGGCGACCAGGAACAGCCCCGCCAACCCTGCGCCGTAGGTCGCCATGTCGGTGGGGAGCACCGCGTCGTGGGCCAGGCCGACGGAGGCATAGGCGGCCATCGCCACCCCGAGCGAGAGCACCAGCAGCAGCAGCTCGATGTTGCGGGGATGACGTGCGGCCACGCCTCGGGCGCTCACCGGTGCACCATGTCCTTGTCGGTAGCTCCAGATGGGCTGCTCATCGGGGGCCGCCGCAGTCGAGGGCTTCCGGGCTGGTCCCGGTCGGCGAGGGCACCGGCGTGCCGGTGGCGTCCGGGGCCGGCGATCCGCCCGAGGGTGGCGGTGTCGTGACCGGGGCGGGAGTCGGGGTGACCGGGGGGGGCGTGAGCTGCGCGGGCGTGCCCCGCGGCGTGCCCGGGGCCAACGTGACCGGGGTTGGTGCCGTTGCCGGGGTGGTGGGGGTGCCGGTCGGCGCCGGAGTGCCGCCGCCGCCGCCGGGGCTGGGGCTGGGGCTCGGGCTCGGGCTCGCCGTGGCGCGAGCGCACAGCGTGGCCTGCTCGCGCAGCGTGCTGATGATGCGCTTGGCCGCCCCCAGGTTGCTGGCGGTGATCTCGGCCTCGACTCTGGCCCGGTGGTAGGCCGGGAGGTCGCGCAGTGCGACGTCCTCACGTTCGTACAGTTTCGAGGTCTTGACCGGGCCGACGTCCTGGGTCAGGCCTCGGTAGATCGCGACCTCGGACCCGGCGGGGGCGACGTAGAACTGCTGCTGGGACCAGCGCCACGCCCCGTAGCCGCCGCCGCCGAGCAGGGCCAGCACGAGCACGATCCCGAGGGCGGTGAGCCAGCGACGGCGCGGGGGCGGCTCGTCGGTCTCTTCGTCGGGGTCGCTGTCCTGGTGCGGCGCAGGTGCGAGCGCAGCAGCCTTCGCGGCCGCTGAGTCGGTGGTCGAGCGGCGCACCGGAGCGCGGGCGGCGGCGCCGACGGTGACCGGGATCGCCGAGGGGCTGGCCTCGACGTCGACGACGTCGGCCACGATCGCGGTGATGTTGTCGGGTCCGCCGCCGCGCAGGGCGAGCTCGACGAGCCGCTCAACAACGGCGGCCGGGTCGCCCGGGTCGCCCGGGTCGGCGAGGGCCTCGTGCAGGGTCTCGTCGCTGACGACGTTGGACAGGCCGTCGCTGCAGAGCAGATAGCGGTCACCGGCCCTGGCCTCGCGGACCGACAGGTCGAGCTCGACGTCGCGCCCGTCGAGGGCGCGCAGGATCAGCGACTTCTGCGGATGGCTCTCCGCCTCCTCCGCGGTGATGCGTCCCTCGTCGACGAGGGTTTGCACGAACGTGTGGTCCTTGGTGATCTGGGTCAGGTCGCCGGCGCGCAGCAGGTAGCAGCGCGAGTCCCCGACGTGCACGAGCCCGAACCGCGAGCCGGCCCGCAGCAGTGCGGTCAGCGTGGTGCCCATGCCGAGAAGGTCGGGATCGCCGGCGACCATGTCCCGCAGGTGGCCGTTGGCGATGCTCACTGCCGCGGAGAGCGCCGCGAGCAGGTCCGACCCGGGCGAGTCCTCGTCCAGCTTGGACAGCACGCTGATGGCGAGGGAAGAAGCAACCTCGCCCGCGGCATTGCCGCCGACCCCGTCGGCGACGGCTAGAAGGCGCGGACCGGCATAGCCGGAGTCCTCGTTGCCGTCGCGGACCAGGCCCACGTCGGACCGGGCGGCGAACCGTAGCGCGAGCGCCATGTCGCTATTTCCGCAACTCGATGACGGTCTTGCCAATGCGGATCGGCACGCCGATCTTCACCGGGGTGGGGCCGTTGACTTTGGCCCGGTCGAGGTAGGTGCCGTTGGTGGAGCCCATGTCCTCGACCATCCACTGACCGTCGAGCGGGTAGAGCCGGGCGTGGCGGGTGGAGACGTAGTCGTCGTCGAGCACGATCGTCGAGTCCTGGGCGCGGCCCAGGGTGACCGGTGTCTCGTTCAGCCGCACGCTCGTCCCGGACAGCGCGCCGTGGGTGACCACCAGGGTGCTGGGCACGCCGCGGCGACCCTTGGCGGGCTTGGCCGGCTTGTCGGCCTTGCTCTGTCGCGGTGGGCGGGCGGTGGGGACCCCGGTTCGTTGCGGGCCTCCCCGTGACGCGACCCGGCGGCCGAACAGGTCCGATCGCATCACCGACACCGCAGTCAGCACGAACAGCCACAGGACGGCGAGGAAGCCGAGCCGGATGATCGTCAGCGTGAGCTCGGACACCTAGCTCACCTCGCGCCGTCGTGGAATACCAGGACCGTGCTGCCCATCAGGATCTTGGCGCCGTTCTCGAGCCGGGCCTGCTCGACGCGACGGCCGTCGACCACCACTCCGTTGGTTGACCCATTGTCCAGGAGGGTGACATCGCCGCCCTGCATGCGGATGTCGGCGTGGTGGCGGGACACGCCGAGATCTTCGATCCGCAGGTCGTTCTCGGTGCCCCGACCGACCCGGGTCAGCGCCTTGGTCAGCGCGTACGTCGTGTCGCCGACCTGCAGCCACGGCGTGCCCCGGCGTGGGGCGACCTCGGCCGGGCGCTGGCCGTCCTGCGCGTCCCAGCCCCCGGGCCGCGCGCCGCCGGTGGCCGCGCTGCGCACCCGCAACCGGCCGGTGTCCAGCCCGTCGTCGCGCTCGAACTCCACCGTGACCGGGCCGAGGAAGGAGTAGCCCTGCTCCTCGGCGTGCTCGCGCACCATTGAGGACAGCTCCTCGGACAACGGCTCGGCGTAGACGATCAGACGCTCGTGATCGCGCTCACCCAGCGATACGGTGAACCGGTTGGGCACCATGGTTCGTCCCCGCGCGACGATGGCGGCCCGGTCGTCGCACTCGCGCTGCAGGGCGCTGGCGATCTCCACCGGCTGCACCTCCGCCTTGAATGCGCGAGCGAACGGTCGGTTGACCATCTCCTCGATGCGGCGCTCGAAGCGCTGCAGGACGCCCACCTGGGTCTACCTCCTTCGTGCACTCGTTCGGGCGCACTCGTGCGGAGTGCGGTCGCTGACGGCTCGCCCAGCAGGCGTAGGGACCCGCGTGGCGATCGTAACGGGGTCGCCTGCAAGCGTTCATTCCCCGCGCCGAGGAAGCTCACGCGCGCTTGGCCGGCGGGGCGGCGGTGGGTTGGTGATGGCGCGGCGGTGGCGCGGCGGTGGGGGG
>JBBRHF010000005.1:0-47189 GCA_038223055.1 Actinomycetes bacterium
AGACTTCGCCCGGACTGTAAATCACGGTCCGACGATCACCAGGGAGACACCATGACATCACGACGAGGACTGTCCGGCCACGGAATCCGCGGGCTCAGCCTGGCCGCGAAGGTGCTGCTCGGCGCGGCCGTCGGCCTCACCGGCACCACCGCCGTCGCTGCGGCGGCGACCCTGCACAGCTTCGACAGCAAGTCCGCCGTGTCGAACTCGGTCAGCCACAGCACCCCGAGTACCGCCCCCTCGACCGCCAGCGATGACGCTGCGGGTCACGACGCGAACGACGACAACGGTGTCGACGCCCCGGGTCACGACGCCAATGACGACAAGGGCGCGCTCTCCGGCCGCGACGGCGGCGGGGACGACGGCACGGCCGACCAGGGCCGCAGCTCCACTTCCACCTCCACCTCCACCCCCAGCCCCTCCTCGTCGGCAACTGCCAGTGACGACGCCCCGGGTCACGACGCGAACGACGACAACGGTGTCGACGGCGCCGGGCACGACGCCAACGACGACAACGGTGTCGACGGCGCCGGGCACGACGCCAACGACGACAACGGTGTCGACGGCGCCGGGCACGACGCGAACGACGACAAGGGCTCGGCGTCCAGTTCGGGCACCTCGGGCCGTTCGGCCAGCTCCGGCCACAACAAGTCGGCCACCTCGGGCACGTCGGGTCGCTCGGCCAACTCCGGCCACAACAAGTCGGCCAAGTCGGCCACCTCGGGTCGCTCGGCCAACTCCGGTCACGACAAGGCGGCCACCTCGGGCACCTCGGCCACCTCGGCCACCTCGGGTCGCTCGGCCAGCTCCGGCCACGACGACTCGGCCGGTTCGGGTCACGGCGGTGCCGACGACGGCCCCTCGCACCGCTGAGCTCCGCTCACCCAGCACGATCCCTCTCCAGCACCAACCCGACCCGGCGACGTCCCCCCCGACGTCGCCGGGTCGTTGCGTTTGAGAGCCTGACCACGCCGGGAGAAATTGGTCTCCATTGCGGCGGGTGGCCAACTAGGGTGACCAAACGTGACCATCGAAGTTCGATGTCTGTCAAGCTCTTCCGGGTGCACCAGGACCGGGCTGCGCGCAACGACCTCGATCCCGCCCAGGTCATCGGGTCACGGCGGCAGGACTGCTGGCCTACCTGGTCAGCCCGCTGATGGCATCGACGTTCGCGCTGATCGGATTCTGGCGCACGCAGACGGCTAACTTGTGGATGCTCTGGTGGGGGCTGGGGTCGTTCGCCTCCGGCTGGGTCGCGCCCCTGGAGCTGATGCCAGATCGGCTGCGAACCGCCGCTCTCGTCCTGCCGTTCCGGACCACGATGGGCTTTCCCCTCGAGGTGCTGATGGGCGCCTGACCGCGCGCGAGACGGCGTACGGCATGGGGATCGGGCTGGCCTGGCTCGTCGCGTTCACCGTGGTCTACCGCATCGGCTGGCGGCGCGGCATGCGCCGCTACCAGGCGGTGGCGGGTTGAGCACCCGGCCGGGGATCCGGATGGCGGCCCAGATGCGCGCCTGGTCGCGCTACCCGCTTCCTCTGCACCGACCAGCACCACGGCCAGCGACATCAGGGCTCAGCTGCTCGAGGTTGGGCTGGAACAGGACCGGGCGCACACCGTTGATGGTGAAGAACAGGCCGATCACGACGAGCACCTCGGCGTAGTTCCACCCGGCCCCGTCGCCGGTGAACCGGAAGTGGATCGACACCCCGTCCGCCGCCCAGAACATCCCGAAGATGCTCAGCACGGCGTTGTCGGCGAAGTTGAACCGATACTCCAGCTCGGTGGAAACGGCCACCCGCCAAGAGATCGCGAGGATCCGACTCGGCGAGGTGTCCTTCGCGGTCGTCGAACTGGCGCGCTTCCCGGCGCAGCTCTATCGCTGGGCCGGCTCGACCCGCGCCTGTTGCTCGTCAGCGCTGCCGTGGCCGCCAGCGCGGTGGCGTTGGCGACCCTGGGCTGGCGGCGCTGCCTGCGCTCCTACACCGGAGCCAGCGGGTGAAGCCGGCGATCACGCTCGCCCTCTGAACGAGCGCGATCGCCGGCTGGTGTGTTCAGTCGTCGTGGTGGTCGTCATCGGCCGACACGTGGACCACGGACTGCATCCACGGGTGGATCAGACATTCGAACTTGTGCGTCCCCGGGGCCAGCATCTTGACGTTCAGCTTCGCTCCGGCGTTGACACCCGAGCTCACGAAGGCAGCGGGAATGGTCTGACCGCCGACCACGACCGTGGGGGTGCATTCGGGCACCGGCTGCAACCCGAGGATGTCGTTCAGCGGCTTGACGCAGCCGCCACCGAACGCGGCCACCTCGCTGAAGGTGTGGAACTCTCCACCCTTGTTCACCGCCTTGATGCTGTCCCCGGCGTCGAGGTGGAAGCTGGCGGGCCGGAACGCCCAGCCCGTCGCCGCACCGGTGGCCTGTAGCTGCGCGAGGAAGTCGGGCAGCTTGGTCGTTCCCAGACCCGAGCAGGTGCCGGGCCCGAAGGCGGCGTTGAAGCTCGCGGGGTCGCAGTTGTCAGTGATGCGGACGCGTTTCGCCTCACCGCCCCTGTCCTCGTCGGCCCCGGCCCCTGGAGCCGCGGCCAGCGTCGTGGCAAAGATCATCGCCATCGCCGCGAGAAAAACCCCAGTTCTACCCTTGCGCACCATGTGTCCTCCAACGTGTCGTTGTCGTAGCCTCGCCTTGGCCAGGCCCCGTGCCCGGGCTCGGTGCCGTGACCGAGCGGCCGCACCGGCGGGTCGTTCGACCTTAGGGTCGCCCGGGGGCTCCGACAACCCCCTTTTCGGACTGCCGAGGCACCCCTGCGGGTAGCCCTCTATACTGATGAGAACGTGAGGTCGCGCAGGCGAAGGTCATCGGTGGCGGCGAGCCTGCTGGGCCAAAGCGACCAGAGCATCGCCGGCCGTGTCGTCGGGGCACAGCGTCGACATCGGTGCCCATCGAGCTTCCAGCGCCTCGGTGCCGTCGACCCGCACCGATGGGCGCGAGCCCACCCGCACCTCGTAGATCAGGTCGACCCGCCGCACGGTCGGCTCGACCAGAGTCAGCGTCGGGTGCTCGTCCAGGTCGACGTCGAGATCCAAGCGCAGCTCTTCGCGCAGCTCGCGGCGGAGCGCGTCGCGGGGCGCCTCCCCCCGCTGGAGCAAGCCGCCCGGCAAGGCCCATCCGCCTCGGGCGTGCCGCGAGCGCAGCATCAGCACGTCGTCTTGGTGGCGGAGCACCACGACCGCACCCACGGTGAAGTGCGGGGCGAACACCTGAACGAGCAGTCGGCGACACGGCCCGGGCAGCCGCCCGAAGACCTCGAGCACGAGTTCGCGCCCGCGAGTCACGAGATCCCGCAGTCGCCCGCCGGTCACGAGATCCACAGTCGCCCGCGGGTCACCGCGTGCCGCGGTCGCGCCCCGGTCACAGGGTCCCGCAGCCGCCGGCGGGGACCGGGACCACGGTCGGCGCGCCGACGGCAGGCAGCCCCAGCAGGGTCGGCACCCCCGGCAGCACGCCGGTCACGCCCCGCATCGCTTCCCAGGCGTCACCGGCCCGGGTGCGCCGGACCGAGTCAGGCTCGCCGTCCGCGACGAGGTGGTGCGGTGCGGCATAGGTCACCCGGACCGTCACCATGTCTCCGGGCCGCGGTGGGGCGACCCCGGTCGGTGCCGCGAAGTGCACCAGCCTGTTGTCCGGCGCGCGCCCGGACAACCGTTTCGTGGCGCTGTCCTTGCGTCCTTCCCCCCGGGCAACCAGCACCTCCACTGAGCGGCCCACCTGGCGCTTGCTTTCGGCCCAGGACATCTCGTCCTGGCACGCGACCAGCCGTCCGTAGCGCTCCTGCACGACCGCCTTGGGCACCTGGTCGGGCAGCGTGGCGGCCGGAGTGCCCGGTCGCGGGGAGTATTGGAAGGTGAAGGCACCGGCAAACCGCGCGGCCGCGACGACCTCGAGGGTCGCGGCGAAGTCGGCCTCGGTCTCACCGGGGAAACCCACGATGATGTCCGTCGTGATCGCGGCCTCGGGCATCGCCGCGCGGACCCGGTCGAGGATGCCGAGATAGCGCTCTCTGCGGTAGGACCGCCGCATGGCCGAGAGCACCCGGTCTGACCCCGACTGCAGCGGCATGTGCAGCGACGGCATCACGGTGTTGGTCTCGGCCATCGCGGCGATGACGTCATCGGTGAAGTCCTTGGGGTGCGGGCTGGTGAACCGCACCCGCTCGAGGCCGTCGACCGCTCCGCAGTCCCGCAGCAGCCGGGCGAACGCTCCCCGGTCGCCGAACTCCGCGCCGTAGGAGTTGACGTTCTGCCCGAGCAATGTCACCTCGAGCACCCCGTCGGCCACCAAGGCCCGCACCTCGGCGAGCACGTCGTCGGGTGACCGGTCCTTCTCCTTGCCCCGCAACGCCGGCACGATGCAGAACGTGCAGGTGTTGTTGCACCCCACCGAGATCGACACCCACCCGGCGTACGTCGAGTCGCGCCGGGTCGGCAAGGTGGACGGAAAGGTCTCCAGCGACTCGAGGATCTCGACCTGGGCCTCGGCGTTGTGCCGGGCCCGCTCGAGCAGCGCCGGCAGCGACCCGATGTTGTGGGTGCCGAACACCACGTCGACCCACGGCGCCCGCCGGAGGATCTCGCCGCGGTCCTTCTGGGCCAGGCAGCCCCCGACGGCGATCTGCATCCCCGGCTGGCCCGCCTTGACCGGCGCGAGATGCCCGAGGTTGCCGTAGAGCCGGTTGTCGGCGTTCTCCCGCACGGCGCAGGTGTTGAACACGACGACGTCGGGCGCCTCCCCCAGCGCCGGGCGAACGTAGCCCGCGGACTCGAGCAGGCCGGACAGGCGCTCCGAGTCGTGGACGTTCATCTGGCATCCATAGGTGCGGATGTCATAGCTTCGTGGCACGGACGTGGGTTCCTTTCCCGTCCCACCAGCCTACGGTGGACCGACGACGGCATCAGACGCCGACCTCCGAACCCCACGGGAGTCCCCGATGCCATCTCCGCAGATGCTGCCCTTCGGAGAGTGGCCCTCGCCGATCAAACGCGTCGGACGTCGCCAAATCCGGCGTCGGGCTCGGCTGGGTGGCCGCTATTGACGACGAGGTCTGGTGGGAGAAGACACCCCCGGCCGAGGGCGGGCGGCTCACGGTGGTTCGGCGCACCCTCGCTCGACGAGATCCCCGCCGCGGCCTACCTGCCGGTTCCCCGATCGGTCGAGCTGCCGGGCCGCAGGGTCGTTCGGTCCACGCCCACGTCTACACTCCGCGCAGCCCAGCCCCGACGCGGTGGCACCGAAGGGCGAACTCGCGCCGTACTACATCGTGTTCGTGCACGGCGGCCCGACAGCGCAGGCAACCCTCGCCTCAACCTGGGCATCGCCTACCTCACCAGCCGCGGCGTCTGCGCGATGGAGGTCGACTACGGCGGCTCGTCCGGCTACGGACGGGCCTGCCGGGACGCGCTGCGAGGGCAGTGGGGCGTGGTCGGCGTCGACGACCACCGACTTCTTCGCTGCCGTTGTCTCCAACTACGGGGTAGCCGATCTGCTGGCGTTCGCCGAGGACATCCACGACTTCGAGTCGCGCTATCTCGACGGGCCGGTCGGCCCGCTCCCCGAGGCCCGCGATCTCTATACATCGAGCGGGCACCGCTCTCGCCCGTCGATGGCCTGTCCTGCCCGGTGCTTCTGCTGCAGGGGTCAGACGATCGGGTGGTGCCACCGTCCCAGTCGGCGATGTTCCGCGACGCCTTGGTCCGCAAGCGCATCCCGCACGCCTACCTCGCGTTCGCGGGCGAGCAGCACGGGTTCCGGCTGGCCGCCACGCTCATCGCCGCTCACGAGGCCGAACTCTCGTTCTACGGCAAGGTGTTCGGCTTCACCCCGCCCGGAGTGCCGAGGCTGGAACTCGTCGTCTGAACGCCACGATCAAGCCCTGACCCGCCACAACCGGGCCGGGATCAGTGGGCGATCTCGGTGGCGCGCGACTCCCGGACCACGGTGACCCGGATCTGGCCCGGGTAGGTGAGCTCGGACTCGACCTGCTTGGCCACGTCCCGGGCGATGACCTGAGCTTGGATGTCGTCGACTGCGTCGGGCAGCACCATCACCCTGATCTCCCGGCCGGCCTGCATCGCGAACACCTTGTCGACCCCCTCGTGGGAAGACGCGATCTCCTCCAGCCGCTCCAGCCGCTTGACGTAGACCTCCAGCGACTCGCGCCGGGCGCCGGGTCGGCCGCCGCTGATGGCGTCAGCCGCCTGGGTGAGGACGGCCTCCACGGTGCGGACCTCGACCTCGTTGTGGTGTGCCTCGATCGCATGCACGACGTCGTCGCTCTCGCCGTAGCGCTTGGCGAGCGCGGCGCCGATGATGGCGTGGGAGCCCTCGACCTCGTGGGTCAGCGCCTTGCCGATGTCGTGCAGCAGCGCGCACCGCTTCATCAGCGCGACGTTCAGGCCCAGCTCGCTGGCCATCATCCCGGCGATGTGTGCCGACTCGACCAGGTGTTTGAGTACGTTCTGCCCGTACGACGTGCGGTAACGCAGCCGGCCGAGCACCGCCACCAGCTCGGGGTGCAGGTCGGTGATGCCCATGTCGACGACGGTGTCCTCCCCCGCGCGCAGGCACAGGGCCTCGACCTCGGACTTGGCCCGCTCGTGGGCGTCCTCGATGCGCTGCGGGTGGATGCGCCCGTCGAGCACGAGCGCCTCCAGCGTGATCCGGCCCACCTCCCGGCGTACGGGATCGAAGCAGGACAGCAGCACCGCCTCGGGCGTGTCGTCGATGATGAGGTTGACCCCGGTGACCGACTCGAAAGCGCGGATGTTGCGGCCCTCGCGGCCGATGATCCGGCCCTTCATGTCGTCGCTCGGCAGGTGCAGGACGGAGACGACCGACTCGGTGGTCTGCTCGGTCGCCAGGCGCTGGATGGCGAGGGTGATGATCCGCCGAGCCCGGGTGTCGCCCTCCTCCTGCGCGGTGTTCATCAGGTCGCGCACGACCAGAGCGGCCTCGCGCTTGGCCTGGTTCTCGATCAGCCCGACGAGCTCGGCCTTGGCCTGGTCCCCGCTGAGCCCCGCCGTGCGCTCGAGGACCAGGCGCCGCTCCTCCTCGAGCTCGACCAGCTCGACCCGCCGATCGGCTAGCCCCGCCTCCTGTTCGCGCAGCTCGCGGGCCCGTTCTTCAAGGTGTCGAGATTCCTCGTCGTGGCGTTCCTCCCGTTCGGTCAACCGCTGCCCGCGGCGCTCCAGGTCGAGCCGTTGCTCGCGCAGGTCCTCACGGAGTGCCCGCACCTGCACCTCGAGCTCGTCGCGGGTCTGCAGCGCGTGCTGCGCGAGACCCTCCGCGTGCCGTCGCTTCTCCAACGACTCGGCGTCGGCCCGGCGCAGTCGCTCGGCCGCGTCGACCTCGGAGCGCCGGAGCAGCTCAGCGGCCTCGACTTCGGCGCGGTCGCGGATGTCGTCGGCGTCGACGTTCGCGGTCCCGAGCAGCGCCGTGCGCGACCGGCCGCTCTCGGCCGCATCGGTCGCATCGGCGGAACCGGTCGAGACTGCAGGCGGGTCGGGGGGCGTCGATGTCGTCGATGTCGTCGATGGCAGGGGCGGCCGGGTGGTCATCTTCCGCATGGCGCTGAGCAGCGCTATGACGACGACGATCAGCACGATATCCAGCGACACGCTCAGCACGACCAGCACACCCGATGCCATGTTCGCGGCCTCCCAACCACCGGGGCCGGCGACATCGCCGGGCCGAAGGGGACCACGGTACGGCGCGAACACCGGTTTGCATCGCAACCGGCCCGGTCGGGCTCCCGAGCCGCGGCCCGGTGTCCCCGAGCCATCGCCCGGTGTGAAGCATCGGGATGATCGCCGACGTATCAGCCGCCGCCGGTCGTTCAGGGTGGCTTAAGCAACCGATCCCCAGGATGGGACCGACACAGCGGGCACGATGCAAAGGAGCGGGCATGGGCAAGAGAGCGATTCTCAGTGCAGCGGGTCTGGCCCTGGCGGCGGGCGTCATCAGCGGGGGCGCAAACGTCGCCGGCGGTGACGGGGAGGGTGCGCCCACGGGACCGGGCCGCGCGGCGGCGGTCGACGCGGCGCTCGCGGCGACCGGCGGCGGCACCGCCAACACCGTCGAGCGGGACTCCGAGAAGGGCGCGACCTGGGAGGTCGAGATCACGCGGACCGACGGGACGACCGTGGACGTCCGCCTCGACGAGGGCTACGTCATTCTGGCCGTCGACGGTGGCGGCGAGGGGTAGCCGGCGACGGTGGCAGCGCGGATCTGCAGACCAACACACAGAAGCGGCCTTTCGAGGCATTGAACCGGCGCCAGAGGGCTCTTCTGTGTGTTCTTCTGCAGATGATCTTCGGCCTCGAACAGGCCTCGGCCGTCGCCGCCGGGCTCGACGCGATCGCGGCGATGCGCACCGACTAAGTCTGGCGGCGGTGACAAGCCGGTACGGCATAGGGTGCGGCCGTGATCATCAGAACCGCCGTCGAGCAGGACTGGCTGCTGATCTGGCCGTTCTTCGCCGACATCGTCGAGGCCGGCGAAACCTATGCCTACCCCGAGGGGTTGACCTCCGAGTCAGCCAGAGCCCTCTGGCTGGAACCCCCTCCCGGCCACACCGTGGTGGCCCTGGACGGGGACGGAGACGCAGTCCTGGGCTCGGCCAAGATGGGCCCGAACCGGCCCGGCCGGGGAGCGCACGTGGCGACGGCGAGCTTCATGGTGAACCACGCCAGCCAGGGTCGGGGCGTGGGTCGCGCGCTGGGTCGCTACGCCGTGGACTGGGCCCGAGCGAGCGGCTTCCGCAGCATGCAATTCAACGCGGTGGTCGAGACCAACACGGCCGCGGTCGGGCTGTGGACATCGCTCGGCTTCCAGATCCTCGCCACCGTGCCCGAGGCCTTCGACCACCCCGTGCACGGCCTGGTGGGGCTGCACGTGATGTTCCAGCGCTTGCGGATCGCCTAGGGTCGCCTAGGGTCCCGCAAGCAACGACGGAGGAGGTTGCGACATGACGCAGAGCGTGACGGGCCAGCTGGCCGACGAGGAGTTCCTTCAGGTCATCGCCCCCTACCGCCGCGAACTGCTGGCGCACTGCTACCGGATGCTCGGCTCGGTCCACGACGCCGAGGACCTCGTGCAGGAGACCTACGTGCGGGCGTGGCGGTCCTTTCGGGGGTTCGAGGGCCGGTCCTCGTTGCGGACCTGGCTCTACCGCATCTCGACGAACGCGTGCCTTAACGCGTTGGACAGCCGTAGTCGGCGCCCCCTCCCCACCGGCCTCGGCGCTCCGAGCTCAGACCCCGGGGACTCGCTGGTCGAGCTCGCCGAGGTGACGTGGTTGGAGCCGCTGCCCGATGCGATGGTCGGCGCCAGCGCAAGCGACCCGGCGGCGATCGTCGTGTCCCAGGCGAGCATCCGACTCGCGCTCATCGCCGCTCTCCAGCACCTGCCGCCCCGCCAGCGGGCAGTGCTGCTGCTGCGCGACGTGCTGCGGCTGCGCGCCGCCGAGGTCGCCGAGGTGCTCGACACCTCGACCGCGGCCGTGAACAGCATCCTGCAGCGGGCCCGCGCCCAGGTCGCACAGGCCGACCTGTCCGAGGACGACATCGTCGAGCCCACCGACCCAGCCCAGCGCCGCCTGCTCGATCGCTTCGTCCAGGCACTCGAGGCCAAGGACATCAGCGCCATCGTCGAGGTGTTCACCTCCGACGCCGTGTGGGAGATGCCCCCGTTCACCGGGTGGTACCAGGGGCCGGACGACATCGGCCGGCTCATCGACACCCAGTGCCCGGCAGGCGCGGGAGAAATGCGGCTGCTCCCCACCGAGGCGAACGGTCAGCCCGCGTTCGCCATGTACCGGCTGCTTGACGACGGCAGCTGGCACGCGTTCCAGCTTCAGGTGGTCACCCTCACCGACAAGGGCGTCTCGCACGTGACGGCGTTCCTCGACCTGAGGCTGTTCGCCACGTTCGGCTTTCCCATGGTCCTGGCGGCCGACGATCCGGCGCTCGTTGCCCCCGCCGGGATCCCTACCGCGCCATGACCACGATTGCGCCAACTCCGCGCTGCGGGTCGAGATGTCGGGTGGGCTGACCGTAGGTCGGCGGTGGCTGAGCCCACCCGGACGGTGCGCTGCGCCTGCCTCCCCGCGTGCGGCAGGCACGATCGTCGTGTCGGCTCCCGACTCATAGCGTCTTCGGTATCCGGGCGGCACCGCCCGCCGACCGAGGAGATGGAATGACCACCAACCGCGAGAACGTCCCGGACATCTGGTCGATTGAGGATGAGTTGTTCTTCCGCGAAGTCACCAACGTCTTCGCACCACGGCTTCTCTGGGGCGCCTCGGTCTTGCTCGGCTCCAACGACGACTCGGGCGGCCTAGATTGCGTCGACAGCCGACCGCCATCACCGGTCGAGCAATCCGTCCGCCGGCCGCTCGCGACGTGACCTGTCGTGCGGCCTGGTGCAAACAGGCTCGCGCGTCACGGCGCCGGCTCGACATCGAGAGCCTCGTGGACCACCCGCATCGCCAGCCCATCGGCATAGCCCTTGCGGGCGAGCATCCCGGCGAGCCGGCGGATGCGGACCTCGCGAGCCAGCCCACGCGTGGCGGGCAGCCGACGCGACACCAGCGCCGCAGCGGCGACCCTCTCGTCCGCGTCGTCGACCGCGTCGAGCGCCGTCGCAACTGTCTCCTCATCGATGCCACGTGCCCGCAACTCATGGCGCAGCGCGCGCCGGGCCAACCCGCGCCCGCCGTGTCGGGAGCGCACCCACGTCTGGGCGAACGCCACATCATCGACCAGCCCCACCTCCCCGAACCGGTCGAGCACCTGCTCGGCCACGTCGTCCGGCACGGCCTTGCGATGCAACTCCTCGGCAAGCTGGGCCCGGGTGCGCGGCGCCATCGTCAGCCGTCGGAGCACGATCGCGCGAGCAGCCGACTCGGACGCAGCCGACTCGGACGCAGCCGGCCCGAGCCCAGCCAGCTCGGCGGCAGCCGACTCGGCAGAGCCCGTCACAGGTCGATCGGGACGATGGCCTCGCCCGCGTCCGGAGCGTCGACATGGGCACCGATGCCGAGCTTCTCCTTGATCTTCTTCTCGATCTCGTCGGACAGGTCGGGGTTGTCACGCAAGAAGGCCCGAGCGTTCTCCTTGCCCTGGCCGAGCTGGTCCCCCTCGTAGGTATACCAAGCGCCCGCCTTGCGCACGAAGCCCTGCTCGACGCCCATGTCGATCAGCCCGCCCTCGCGGCTGATGCCATATCCGAAGATCAGGTCCATCTCAGCCTGCCGGAACGGCGGGGCGACCTTGTTCTTCACGACCTTCACCCGGACCCGGTTGCCCACCGCCTCCTGCCCGTCCTTGAGCGTCTCGATGCGCCGGACGTCGAGCCGAACCGAGGCATAGAACTTGAGTGCCTTGCCACCGGCCGTGGTCTCGGGGCTGTTGTGCACCATGACGCCATCGACGAAGTAGTTGTGATCGCCCTCGACCTCGATGTCGAAGCGGTGCATCGACCGCGTCGTGGGTTTCACGGCGACGCTGAGGATGCGGGCCGGCAGCAGACGCTTCTGTGGCGCCACGAACTGCGGTTCCACGGCGAACCGACCGCGGAACCGCGGGAGCAGCTTGTCGTTCATCGACGGGTGGATGTAGGGAGCGATGATCTCCTGCAACGCAGCAGTCGCAGCGGTGGTGAACTTCAGCACGGCTTTCCCCGCCGCGCCGCGCGCGGCGACCGTGCAGGCAAGGCCGTGGGTGTCGCGCAGATAGTCGACGAGCCGGCCACGCGAGCCGGGGCTGATCGCTTCGACGCAGATCTCGGCTCGGCCCGACCCCCCGGCCGTCCTCGCCTGCAGGCCCGTGGCTCGCACCGTGAACGAAGCATCATCCATGTACCAGATCGCCAGAGCCAGCGGCGTCAGCGCCTTGAGGTAGTCCGACGTCAGATGCTTCTTCTCGCCGCCGAGGTAGACGACCTGCTGGAGCTCTCCAAGCTCGGGTAGTGGGGTGAAGTCCGCGAAGCTAGCGCCGCTGGCGTCGGTGCGTCGCGAGTGGGAAATATTCGCCAGCAGCGACACCTTCCATTCGAGGTAGCTGGCCTGCTTGGCGCCGTGCCCCAACCGGAAGCGGACGCCGTGACATCCTTGCCGGTTCGGCGAGAGGTTGGCGTCGCCCATGAGGCCGCCGAGGACGACCTGCCACTGCTGGTCGCCCAGCAGAGCCGTCTCCGCCCGCACGACACGGTCGCCAGGCAGCAGCTCTCCCGCCTCGCGCCAGCCGCCCGGGGTGCGGATCAGGTGGTTGGCCGTGGCCGCGAACTGGGCCCGCCCGTTGCCACCAGACTTCGCCACGGTGAACTGCAGGAACTGCTCGGCAGGGCCGTTGTCGAACCAGTTCACGACCCGCCGCGGGACGACCTGATCGCTCTCGGGGTCGTAGGACAAGACCTCGACCGGCAGTTTCTGGTTGACGATCTTGCCGATCTTCTCCTGGGAGCCGTCCGCCAGCGACACCCGCGTGTTGTAGGAGAAGCAGCCGAACATCACCCCGATCTTCTCGCGCAACTGGTTGATGAAGATCGCCGTGGTCTTGGACTGGCTAATCGCGCCGGTCAGCTTGCGCAACGCCTGGCTCATCAGCCGGGCCTGCAGACCGACGTGGTTGTCGCCCATCTCCCCCTCGATCTCGGCGCGCGGCACCAGCGCCGCGACCGAGTCGATGACGATCACGTCCAATGCACCGGACCGGATCAGCATGTCGGTGATCTCCAGCGCCTGCTCACCCGTGTCGGGCTGGGAGACCAGCAGCGCGTCGGTGTCGACGCCGAGCCGCTGGGCGTAGTCGGGGTCGAGGGCGTGCTCCGCGTCGATGAACGCGGCGATGCCCCCGGCCTTCTGCGCGTTGGCGATCGCGTGCAGCGCCACGGTCGTCTTGCCGCTCGACTCCGGTCCGTATATCTCCACCACCCGCCCGCGCGGGAGGCCACCGATCCCCAGCGCGATGTCCAGCGCGATGGAACCCGTGGGAATCACCTCGATCGGGGCGCGCACGTTGTCGCCCAAGCGCATCACGGACCCCTTGCCGAACGCCTTGTCGATCTGCGCGAGCGCTGCGTCGAGGGACTTGTCGCGGTCTAGTGAAGCCATGGCTGCCATCCCCGGTCGGGTCGAGTGTTCGTCGTCATGTCCACCACCGTAGGGTCGCGGTCCGACAGCATCGGGCAAGCGCGGCAGATCTGTGGATGTCCAGACCCTGTGGACAGTAGACGAACACCTGTTCGACCGCCGCGTGACACGCCGGGTGAAGAGCAGAGAATTAGGAGATCACGGCCGATTCGTGCACTTCACGCCGTCTCGGAGGTCGCCGATCCCGGCCGCAGGCGGGCCGCCAAGACCAGCACCACGATCGGCACGACGAGCAGCCCGGCCAGACCGTTGAGCACGCCGTAGCCGAAGGCGCCGAGCACCACGCCCGCCAGCGCTCCCCCGGTCGCCCCGCACATTCCCATGACGAAGTCGGTGGCACCCTGCACACCCGGCCGCACGGCCGTGGGAACTGACTCCGAGAGCAGGGTCGACCCCGCGACAAGCACGCATGACCACCCGACCCCCAGCAGGAACAGGCCCACGCCCAGGGTTGCGGGATGGGCCGGGTCGGCCGTGCCGGCGACGACCACCGCCGCGACGAACACGCCCTGCCCGACCACGACGACCGCTATCCGGCCCAGCCGGTCGGTGAGCCACCCGACCACGGGCGACACGGCGTACATGCCCGCGACATGCACGCTGATCACCAGACCCACGATGCGCAGGCTGGCGCCCTCGTGCCGCATGTGCACCGGGGTCATGGCCATGACCGCGACCATGACGGTGTGTCCGAGAGCGACCGCGGCGAGGCCCAGCACCCCACGACGAGACGCCGCGACGGCCCGCAGCGACGCGCCGACGGCGGCGTGCGCAGGCCGCGCCGCCGGGTCGAGACCGAGCCGGCGCCGGGCCTCCAGCAGCGGGTCCGGCCGCAGCCCGACGTGGACGAGCGCCGCCGCCAGCGCGAACGCGACCACGCTGAAGACCAGCGGACCGGTGAGCTCGGGCAGGCCCAGGGCGCCCGCGACCGCACCGCCGGGGCCGGTGAGGTTGGGTCCCAGGACCACGCCCACCGTGGTGGCCCACACGACCGTCGCCAGGGCCCGGGCCCGGTGCTCGACCGGCGCGAGATCGGTCGCAGCGTAACGCGACTGCAGCCCGGTCGCCGACCCGGACCCGAGCATCACCGCGCCGAGGAACACCACGGCGAACGAGCGCCCCACCCCCCCGAGTACGACGATCAGGGCTCCCGTCAGCGCGACCAGATAGCCCAGCACGAGACCGGGCCGGCGGCCGTACGCCGACATCAGCCGCGCCATCGGAAGCGCCGCGACCGCCGCGCCGAGCACCGTGGCCGTCTGCGCGAGCCCGGACAGCGACGTCGAGCCGGACACGTCCTCGGCGATCAGGCCGCCGACGGCGATCGCGCTGCCGACCCCGATGCCGCCGAGGACCTGGGCGAGAGACAGCACCCGCAGCGTGGCCCGCTGGTGCGGGTCGACCCGGTCCGAGTCGGGGGCGCGGACCTCTGTCATCGCGCCGCCGCCGGCAACTCGAGCCCGACGCAGACTCCCCTCCAGACGTCCTTGACGTTCTCGCCCTCGGCCAGCGCCTGCACGACGGTCCGGTTGCCCAGCTCGGGGAACACCTGATCGTGGGCGACGAACTGGGCGCGCGGCCCCAGCGAGTCGTCCATCCGCCGCCAGAACTCGGTCAGTCGCATCGGGCCATTATCCGGGTTGGGGTGGGGTTCCCGTGAGATCCGGGTTGCAGTGGGATCCGGGTTGCAGTGGGATCCAGGTTCCCGTGAGGTGCGGGGGTTCAGGTGAGCAGCAGCCGCTCGAGTCGCCGCCCGGTCACGACCGCGCCGGCGAACCCGAGAACCGCGAGCACGACGACGTGCACCACGGATGCGCCCGAGACCGCCCCGGTCGTCAGCTCTCGCACCAGCGCCGCCCCGTGATAGAGCGGAGACACCTGGACCCCCCATTGCAGCGTCGCAGGATAGGTCGACAGCGGGTAGAACGTCGCGGAGAACAGGAACATCGGCAGGGTCGCCAGCGTGACGTACTCGAAGTCCTGCCACGAGCGCATGTAGGTCGTAGCAGCCATGCCGGCGGCGGCGAACGCGAAGCCGATCAGCACCGCCGCCGGCAGCACGAGCAGCGCCCACCACGAGCTGACCAGACCCATGACGAGCATCACGGCGAGGAACGCCGTGGAGTAGAACGCCCCGCGCATGAGTGCCCAGGCAATCTCGCCGGCCGCGATGTCCGCGGTGGTCACCGGGGTCGCGAGCACGGCGTCGTACAGCTTGGCGTATTTCAGCTTGAAGAAGATGTTGAATGTCGCGTCGTAGATCGCGCCGTTCATCGCACTCGCGGCGAGCATCGCGGGGGCGATGAACTCGGTGTAGGTGAGCACCTGCCCGTCAGGCAGCCGCACGTCCCCGACCAGTTGGGCGACCCCCACGCCCACCGAGAACAAGTAGAACAGCGGTTCGAGCACGCCGGAGACGAGCACCACCCAGCCGTGCTTGTAGACCAGGACGTTGCGCTCGACCAGGGAGAGTGCCCGGCCGGTGCCGAGCAGCCGGCGCAGGCCGCCCGGGGGCAGGATGCGCAGCGGCAGGGTCCGGGTGCCGGTCATGTTTCCAGCCGTCCGGCGAAGCAGCGCCGGGCCAGGGCGAAACCGGCCGCCGTCCACGCCGCGAGGTAAGCCACGTGCAGCAGCGCGGGGACCAGGTGAGCCGTCCCGAGCGACAGGCTGCGGCACAGCTCGACCCCGTGCCAGAGCGGGGTCGCCCAGGCCACCGGCTCCAGCCAGTCGGGCAGCTGGGAGACCGGGAAGAACGTGCCGGAGAACAGGAACATCGGCACGATCCCGAACCGGAAGAGCATCGCGAAGCCGCCGTCGTTGTCCTGCCGCGCGGCGAAGGCGAAGATGACGGTGGCATAGGCCATGCCGGTGAGTACGGCGACGGGGAGCGCGAGCGCGGCCCACGGCGACTCGATCGCGCCGAACCCGGCCATCACCGCGACGAACACCGTCAGCGTCGTCACCAGCCGGAAAGCGACAAACAGCAGGTGGCCGGCGAGCAGGTCCACGACGCGCAGCGGGGTGGCGAGCATCGCGTGGTACTGCCGCTGCCACTTGATCGCACCCATCACCGGGTAGGTCGATTCGAACGACGCCGTCTGCATGGCTGTCGCCGCGAGCAGCCCCGGAGCGAGGAACTCCAGGTAGCTCACCCCGGGCAGGGTCGCGGACCCGGTGCCGCTGTCGACCAGCGTGCCCAAGCCGATGCCCATCGCGGCGAGGAAGCCCAGCGGTTCGAGCACGCTGGAAACCGCGGTGCCCCGCCAGGTGCGGCGGTACTGCGTCATCCAGTAGGCGAAGGCGCGGCCGGCCAGCGCGGGGGTCATCAGTCCACCAGGGTGCGCCCGGTGAGGCGCAGGAAGACGTCTTCGAGGGTGCCGCGGCGCACCATCACCGACGGGATGTGCAGGCCCAGCCGATGGGTCGCCGCGCTCGCCGCGTCGCCGTCCTCGGCGTAGAGCAGCACCCGGTCGGGCAGCACCTCGACCCTGCTCACGACCCGGCCGAGCTCACCGTCCCCGCCGGCGAGGGCCTCGAGCTTGTGGCCGGCCGACTCGTTGTCGTCGGGGGCGAACCGAAGCTCGACGACCTCCCGGGTCGCCCACTCGCGGATCAGCTGCTGCGGGGAACCCCGGGCGGCGATCCGCCCGCCGTCCATGACCACGAGCCGGTCGCACAACTGCTCGGCCTCGTCCATGTAGTGCGTCGTCAGGACGAGGGTCACGCCCTGCTGTTTGAGCCGGAACAGGCGGTCCCAGAGCACGTGGCGGGCCTGCGGGTCCAGCCCGGCGGTCGGCTCGTCCAGCAACAGGATCTCGGGCTCGTTGATGAGGGACCGGGCGATCGTGAGGCGGCGCTTGAGGCCTCCGGAGAGCGGCTCGACCAAGCTCCCGGAGCGCTCGGCGAGCTGGACGAACTCCAGCAGCCGGTCGGCCCGCTGCGCCGCCACCTGGCGGGACAGGCCGAAGTAGCGGGCGTAGATCAGCAGGTTCTCGCGCACGGTGAGCTCCATGTCGAGGGTGTCCTGCTGGGGCACCACGCCGAGGCGGGCCCGGATCTGCGGACCCTGGGTCGCGGGGTCCATGCCGAGGATGGTCAGGCTGCCTTCGGTCACCGGCGAGACGCAGCCGATCATGCGCATCGTGGACGACTTGCCCGCCCCGTTGGGGCCAAGGAAGCCAAACGCCTCCCCCCGCCGTACGTCGACGTCGATGCCGTCAACCGCAGTAAAATTACCGAAGCGCGTCACCAGCCCGCGGGCGCGGATCAGCGACTCGTCGGGCACCCGGAAACCCTAGCCTCGGGTGGTGCAGGCCGCGCCCGAAGCACCAGCGCGGGCAGCCAGCGCTCACCCTTCTTGACGTCGACGAGTGAGGGTTCAGGATGTTGCACCAGTTGGTTTCGCATGAGATCTCTAGCGCGGCCATGGAGTTGCTGTACATCCGCGAGGCGTGGGGTCTCACTGTCGCCGTCGAGATACCACGCTGCGAGCCAGCGCCGAGTCCCGGTACGTCGAGCCGGCCGGCGCTGCCCGACCTGGAGGCGCGGTGGACCTCGCTGTGGCTACATGCGCTGTCCTGGGAACGCTCGCTTCAGTCCCCGGAGCAGCTGGCCCCGATCTTTTGGAGTGTCATCAACGGCCCGACTGGTGTGGATCGCGGCGCACTCGGGTTGTGGCAGATCCAGGTGACGCAGACCTTGACCGACCACATCATGCTCGAGTATGGCCGGCGCCCGCGCAACAGGGCTCACCGGAAGAACATGGTGCGCATGCGCCCAGCCCTGCGCGTGGCCGAGAGCAGGGGGCTGCGGACCATCGTCGTCCTCCCCCTGGCCGACCCATACACGGCCTGGCTGTCGCACTCCCGGCTGGCGGTCGCGATGAAGACCTACGTCGATGTGGATGCGCTGACGACCGCGCTGGCGGCGCAGCCGGACAGGTGACGCGGGGTGGTCGAGAACGTGGGCCGTCCCTTTTCGCACTTCCACCAGGCACGGCTATCGTCATCATTCGATGTACAAGACCGTGCTCCGCACGCAGACAAGAACCGAGGGGACCTCCATGCGAACGACTCTGGCGCTCGACGACGACCTGCTGGCAGAGGCGCAACGGCTGACCGGAACGACCGAGAAGAGCGCTTTGGTCCGGCAAGCACTCACGGCGCTGATCGAGCGGGAGAGCGCTCGCCGTCTTGCCAGACTGGGCGGGAGCGAGCCAGCCCTGACCAAGATCGCCCGGCGCCGGACCGACCCGTCGTGATCTTGGTCGACACATCGATCTGGATCGAACACCTCCGCAAGGGTCACGCTCGGCTGCGGCGCATTCTCGAGCGTGGCGCCGCCCTCGGGCACCCCTGGGTGGTGGGTGAGCTGGCGCTCGGCCACCTCTCTCGGCGGGGCGATCTCCTGGGGCTGCTCAGCGCCTTGCCGGCGGCGACGGTGGTCACACCTGCGGAGCTCCTCGTTTTCGTCGAGAGCCATCAGCTGATGGGCTTGGGCATCGGCCTCGTTGATGTCCAGCTCCTTGCTGCCACGCGGATTACCCCCGACGCCAGGTTGTGGACCGGCGACAGGCGGTTGGCGGCTGCTGCCTCACGCCTCGGTCTGGCGGTCGACCCGGACGCGCTGATTGACCAGCAGTAGCTGCCGGTCGCAGTCGGTTTTCACGGGACAGGCGCGGCCACATCCCGCTTGCGCAGTGTCTCGCCGCTCCGTCCATGATCGTGAAACAAATAGGTGCCCCTATCGCTCGAAAGTTTCACGATCATGGAAGTGGGGGCCGGTAGGGTTGATGTCGAGGAGGTGGCCGCGTTGGCTGTTTTGCCGCTGACCGTCGCCGATCAGCCGATCACCTGGGACCAGTACGCGGCCCTCGGGGAGGACGCCCGTGCGGAATACATCGACGGACGGCTGGTCGTGAGCCCGAGCCCGACCCGACGCCATCAACAAGCGGTGCACCGGCTGGTCGCTGCCCTGTCCGCGGCTCTACCCGATGATCTGGCGGTGACCGCCGGCTGGTCATGGAAGCCCGGAGCCGACGAGTTCATCCCCGACGTCATGGTTCACGAACGCACCGACGAGTCGGTGCGCTTCACCGGGCTGCCGGTCCTGCTCGTCGAGGTCCTCTCGACCAACCGGGCCGACGACCTGGTCGTCAAGACGGGTCGCTACGCCTCGCATGGAGTGGCCAACTACTGGGTCGCGGACCCGAATGAGCCGTCCTTGTCGGCCTTCGAGCTGACCGGTGAGCGGCTGTACCGTCGCGCGGCGTACCTGGTCGCAGGAGACATCGCGAGGCTGACGTTCGGTCCTGGCCAGCCCGACGTCGACGTCGACGCCCTCTTCGCTGACTGACCCGACGCGCTGACTGACCCCGCGCGCTGACTGACCCGACTCGCTGACTCACCCGACGCCGCCTTTGATCGGTCAGGGCGAGCGAACGACGTCGACTGCTGCGGACGCGTCGAGCACAATCAACCTCGATCAGCAGCTTGACCCGATCGGCCCGCTCGTCCCGCTCGGCGCGCGGCGCGTCCGCCGAGGACTCTGGCACCTCGGTCACGTGGTTCACCCCAGGCCGGCGTGCCAGCACGACCATCCCGACGTGCGAACCCGCCGACGACTGTCGGCACCAGGGGTGAGAATCGGGACGTGACCGGCCACCGACCCGACGTGCCCTCCTCGCCCGACCGACCTGGGGACTCGCCCGACCCACCGCAGGGTCACGCGCTCGCTCGCTTCTCCCCCGCCACCCGGGACTGGTTCGAGGCCTCGTTCACCGCTCCCACGCCGGCGCAGGACGGCGCGTGGCGGGCGATCAGCGCCGGGCGCAACGCCCTGGTGGTCGCTCCGACCGGGTCGGGCAAGACGCTGGCGGCCTTCCTCTGGTCGATCGACCGCCTCGCCGGCCAGGCCCTGCCCGACGACCGGCTGCGGCGCGCCCGGGTGCTCTACGTCTCGCCGATGAAGGCGTTGGCCGTCGACGTCGAGCGCAACCTGCGCGGCCCGCTGGTGGGCATCCGGCACGCGGCGGCACGCCTCGGGCTGCCCGAGCCCGACATCACAGTGGCCATCCGCTCCGGCGACACGCCCGCCGATCAGCGCCGGCGATTCGCCCGCACGCCGCCGGACATCCTGATCACCACGCCGGAGTCGCTGTTCCTGCTGCTGACCTCGCAGGCTCGCGAGTCGCTGCGCGGCGTCGAGACCGTGATCGTCGACGAGGTGCACGCCGTCGCCGGCACCAAGCGCGGCGCCCATCTCGCGCTCTCACTCGAGCGCCTCGACGCCCTGCTCGACGCGCCGGCCCAGCGCGTCGGTCTGTCGGCGACCGTGCGGCCGGTCGAGGAGGTCGCCCGGTTCCTCGGCGGCCCCCACGAGGTCGACGTCGTGCAGCCGCCCGCGGTCAAGACCATCGAGTTGCAGGTTGTCGTGCCGGTCGAGGACATGAGCCAGCTCGGCCAGGGCACCGGCGAGGTCAGCGGGTCGGCGGCGGGCGAGGAGCGGCGTACGTCGATCTGGCCGCACGTGGAGGAGCGCATCGTCGACCTGGTGTCGGCCCACCGGTCCACGATCGTGTTCGCCAACTCCCGCCGCCTCGCGGAGCGGCTGTGCGCCCGGCTCAACGAGATCGCCTACGAACGGCACTCCGGCCAGTCGCTGCCCGAGGAGGGGTCGCTGGTGCCCGCCGCGCTGATGGCCCAGGCGGGCTCCTCGCGTGGCACCCCCGAGGGCTTCACCGAGATCGCCCGGGCACACCACGGCTCGGTGTCCAAGGAGCAGCGGGCCCAGATCGAGGAGGCGCTCAAGGCCGGGCGGCTGCCGGCCGTCGTCGCGACCTCCTCGCTCGAGCTCGGCATCGACATGGGCGCGGTGGATCTGGTCATCCAGGTCGAATCCCCGCCCTCGGTGTCCAGCGGCCTGCAGCGGGTCGGCCGCGGCGGGCACCAGGTCGGCGCCGTGTCCCGCGGGGTGATCTTCCCGAAATACCGCGGCGACCTGGTGCAGACCGCCGTCGTCGCCGAGCGGATGCGCGACGGCGGGATCGAGTCGACCCGGTTCCCGCGCAACCCCCTCGACGTGCTGGCCCAGCAGGTCGTCGCGATGGTGGCGATGGAGGCGTGGGACGTCGAAGCGCTCTACGACCTGGTCCGGCGGGCGGCCAACTTCGCCGCGCTGCCCCGCTCGGCCTACGAGTCGGTGCTGGACATGCTGGCCGGCCGCTACCCCTCCGACGAGTTTGCCGAGCTTCGGCCCCGCCTGGTCTGGGACCGGGTCGCCGGCACCCTCACCGGCCGGCCGGGGGCTCAGCGCCTCGCCGTCACCAGCGGCGGGACCATCCCCGATCGCGGCCTGTTCGGCGTTTTCCTCGTCGGCGGCAATGCCGTTGAGCGTGCCTCCGGCAGGGGCCAGTCCCGCGTCGGCGAGCTGGACGAGGAGATGGTCTACGAGTCGCGCACCGGTGACGTGTTCACCCTCGGGTCGACCAGCTGGCGGATCGAGGAGATCACCCACGACCGGGTGCTGGTCTCGCCCGCCCCCGGGCTGCCCGGCAAGCTGCCGTTCTGGCACGGCGACGCCCTCGGGCGCCCCGTCGAGCTCGGCCGCGCGCTCGGCGCGTTCGTCCGCGAGCTGGGCGCGCTGGCTCCGGCTGCGGCCCGGGACCGGGTGCTGGCGTCGGGGCTGGACGCGTGGGCGGCCGACAACCTGCTGGCCTACCTCGCGGAGCAGCGGGAGGCCACCGGCCACCTGCCCGATGACCGCACGATCCTGGTCGAGCGGTTCCGCGACGAGCTGGGTGACTGGCGGGTCGCGATCCATTCGCCGTACGGCGCGCAGGTGCACGCCCCGTGGGCACTCGCCGTGGCCGCACGGCTGCGCGAGCGCCACGGCATCGACGTCCAGGCGATGCACTCCGACGATGGCATCGTGCTGCGGTTGCCGGACACCGAGTTCACCGACGAGTCGACCCCGCCACAGGCCGACGTGGCGGTGTTCGACCCCGACGACATCGAGGCGGTCGTCACCCGCGAGGTCGGCGGTTCGGCGCTGTTCGCGTCCCGGTTCCGCGAGTGCGCGGCCCGCGCCCTGCTGCTGCCGCGGCGCAACCCGGGCCGGCGCACGCCGCTGTGGCAGCAGCGGCAACGCTCCGCCCAATTGCTGTCGGTGGCGAGCGACTACGGCTCGTTCCCGGTCGTCCTGGAGACGATGCGCGAGTGCCTGCAGGACGTCTTCGACGTGCCCGGGCTGGTGGGGCTGATGCGCGACGTGGCGGCGCGGCGGGTGCGCCTGGTCGAGGTCGAGACCGCCGCGCCGTCGCCGTTCGCGCGGTCGCTGCTGTTCGGCTATGTCGCGCAGTTCCTCTACGAGGGCGACTCGCCGCTGGCCGAGCGGCGGGCGCAGGCGCTGTCCCTGGACGCCTCGCTTCTCGCCGAGCTGCTCGGTCAGGCCGAGCTGCGTGAGCTGCTCGACCTCGAGGCGGTGCTTGCCCTGGAACGTGACCTGCAGCGGCTCTCGCCGGACCGGCTGGCGCGCGACGAGGAAGGGGTGGCCGACCTGCTGCGGCTGCTCGGGCCGCTGAGCACGGCCGAGGCCCTCGAGCGCGGAGCCCAGGCGGCCTGGCTCGCGGGGCTGGAGGGCGCTCGCCGGGCGATCCGGGTGCGGGTGGCCGGTCAGGAGCGGTGGGCCGCCATCGAAGACGCCGCCAGGCTGCGCGACGCGCTGGGTGCTCCGCTGCCGGTCGGCGTGCCCGGCGCGTTCCTCGAGCCGGTGCGCGACCCCGTCGGTGACCTGGTCGCGCGCTATGCCCGCACGCACGCGCCGTTCGCGCTATCCGCGCTCGCCGACCGGTTCGGTCTCGGCGCGGCCGTCGTGGCGCAGGCCCTCGACCGGCTGGCCGGCGCCGGGCGGGTCGTCACCGGTGCGTTCCTGCCCTGCGGGGCCGGCACCGAGTGGTGCGACGCCGAGGTGTTGCGCACCCTGCGGCGCCGCTCCCTCGCCGCGCTGCGCAAGGAGGTGGAGCCGGTGCCGCCCGCGGCCCTGGCCCGGTTCCTGCCCGCGTGGCAGCAGGTCGGCGGCCGGCTGCGAGGCACCGAAGGGGTCCTGCGGGTGGTCGAGCAGCTGCAGGGCGCTCCGGTGCCGGCCTCGGCGCTGGAAACTCTGGTGCTGGGGTCGCGGGTCGCCGGCTACGCGCCACCGATGCTGGACGAGCTGTGCGCCGCCGGCGAGGTCGTGTGGTCCGGGCATGGGTCGCTGCCCGGCTCCGATGGGTGGGTGGCGCTGCACCTGGCCGAGTCTGCACCGCTGACGCTGGCGCCGGTGGACGCCGACGCAGTGGGCACCCCGCTGCACGAGCAGGTGCTCGAGGCCCTCTCCGGCGGCGGAGCCTTCTTCTTCCGCCAGCTCGCCGGGGCCGTCGGGAGCACCGACGACCAGTTGCTCGCCGGCACTCTGTGGGATCTCGTCTGGTCCGGGCACCTCACCAACGACACGCTCGCGCCGCTGCGCACGCTGGTGGGGTCGCGCGGGGCACATCGCGCGCGCAAGGCCGTGCCGCGCGGGCGCTACGGGCGGGGGGGCGCCGGGCTGGGGGGCGCCGGTCTGGGGGGCGCGTCGACCCGACCGGCTCGCCCGGCGATGCCGTCGCGGGCCGGCCCGCCGGCCACGGCGGGCCGGTGGTCGGCGCTGCCCGGCCGCGAGCCCGATCCGACCCGACGGGCGCATGCGCTGGCCGAGACACTGCTCGACCGGCACGGCGTCGTGATCCGAGGCGCCGTCATGGCCGAGCGAGCGCCCGGCGGGTTCGCCGCGGTCTACCGGGTGCTGGCGGCGTTCGAGGAGACCGGTCGGTGCCGACGGGGCTACTTCGTGGAGGGGCTCGGCGCCGCCCAGTTTGCTCTCCCGGGGGCGGTGGACCGGATGCGCGCGATGGCCGCGGCGGCGGAGCGGGACGAGCCGGCGCAAGACGTCCCCCGCGCCGTGGTCCTGGCCGCCACCGACCCGGCCAACCCGTTCGGCGCGGCGCTGCCTTGGCCCGGCCGCGGCGAGGACGCCGGGCACAAGCCGGGGCGCAAGGCCGGCGCGCTGGTCGTCGTTGTCGAGGGCCACCTGGTGCTCTATGTCGAGCGCGGCGGTCGCACCTTGCTCACCTGGACCGACGACGACGCCGCCCTGCAGCCCGCCGTCGACGCGCTCGCTCTCGCCGTACGGGATGGGCATCTGGGCCGGCTCACGGTCGAGCGGGCCGACGGGGTCGGCGTGCTCGACTCGGCGCTGGGCGCGGCACTGGAGGCGGCAGGGTTCCACGCCACCCCCCGCGGCCTGCGGCTGCGCGCCTGACCCCACCGATCTCCAGCCCGGATCGCATCCCCGCATCCCGTCCCCGCCGCGATCATGCAACGATTCCCACCCTGATCCCGGCGATCGTGAAACATTCCGGTGGCCCTGTCGCACGAATGTTTCGCGATCACACCACGGCCGCAAAGGAGCGAACCCGTGAAATACCGCACCCTCGGCCGCAGCGGCTGCGCGGTCTCCCATCTGGCCCTGGGCACGATGACCTTCGGCAACGAGACCGACGAAGCCGGCTCGCACGATCAGCTCGACCTGTTCGTCGACGCAGGGGGCACCCTCGTCGACACCGCCGACGTCTACACGGCCGGGGCGTCCGAGCAGATCATCGGGCGCTGGCTGGCCCAGCGCCCGCCGCAGATCCGCGACCGTGTGGTCCTCGCCACCAAGGCCCGGTTCCCGATGGCGGACGAGCCCAACGGCGTGGGGACATCGCGGCGGCACCTGCGCCGCGCCCTCGACGACTCGCTCACCCGGCTCGGGGTGGACCATGTCGACCTCTACCAGTGCCATGCTTGGGACCCGGTCACCCCGATCGAGGAAACCTTGTCGTTCCTCGACGGAGCCGTCCGGGACGGGAAGATCCTCTACCCCGGCCTGTCGAACTTCACCGGCTGGCAGATCCAGAAGACCGTCGACGTGGCCGCGCGTGAGCACCTCGCCGTGCCGGTCACATTGCAACCGTCCTACAGCCTGCTGGTCCGGGAGATCGAGTGGGAGATCGTGCCCGCCTGCCTCGACAACGGCCTCGCGCTGCTGCCCTGGTCCCCCCTCGGCGGTGGCTGGCTGTCCGGCAAGTACACCCGCGACCAGCGCCCCACCGGCTCGACCCGGCTGGGCGAGGACCCCGGGCGAGGGATCGAGGCCTACGACAAGCGCAGCACCGAACGCACGTGGACGGTTCTCGACGCCGTTCAGACGGTGGCCGAAGCGCGCGGCGCGACGATGGCGCAGGTCTCGCTGGCCTGGCTCGCGGCCCAACCTGCGGTCTGCTCGGTCATCCTCGGCGCCCGGACGCTCGAGCAGCTGCGCGACAACCTCGGCGCCGCCGACCTTGAGCTCGGCGAGGCGGACCTCGACCGCCTCAGCGCGGCGAGCGACCCGCAGGCAGCCGACTACCCCTACGGCGAGGCGGGACGCGCCCAGCGCAGTCGCACGCCCGAAGGCGGCTGAGCCCCGTCGGCCGGTGATCGCGTTCCTGCCAGCCCGAACGGGACGGAGATCCGCATGGCAGGCAACAATAAGGTCACGGTCAGAACTCGAACACCTCGAACGTCACGGCGGGCACTTCCCCGAACCGCTCCCCCGCCAGCTCGAGGAACATCCGCAGGAACTCGGGGTCGGACATCGGGTGGTCGCCCAGGCCCTCGAGGTAGGCCCGATGCTCGGCCAGCGACGCCACGGCCCGGTCGACCATGCCCGTGACATCCAGGGCGTGCGTAGCAGCCGGCGACGAGGCCACGAGTGCGTTCCGCACGCTGTGCTTCGCCAACCCGAGATCGGCGTGCAGCCAGCGGTTTCCGGCGTCCCCCGCCGCGTCGAGCGCCGCCTGACCGACGGCCCGATGGTCCGCTGAGTTGAGCCGTCCCGGCGCCCAGGTCTCGCGGTGGTTGAACAGCAGCAGGGTGTCCGGCCGGTGCCGCCGGATCGCCTCGGTCAGGTCGCGGCGAAGCCGCGGGCCGTTCTCGATCAGACCGTCCGGGTGGTCCAGCAACTCGACCTCTCCGACGCCGACGACGGCGGCTCCCGCCCGCTGCTCGGCCTCGCGGACGACCGCTGCCTGGCTGGGTTCCATCGCGTCGATCCCCGCCTCGCCCCGGGTGACGAGAAGGTAGGCGACCTCGTGTCCGGCGTCGGTCCACCGGGCGACGGCGGCGGCGGCGCCGTACTCGAGGTCGTCCGGGTGCGCGACGATCGCGAGGACGCGGCCGACCTCGATGTCCAGCGGCAGCAGGTCGGGTGGGTTGGTCATGACCACCAGCCTGCCGTACGACGAGGCCCGCCGCATGCTTTGTCGGCACCCGATGCGCGGTGCCGGCGACCCAGGCCGAAGGATGGCCGGATGCCGGAGGGAGACACTGTCTGGTTGACGGCGCGCCGGCTGCACGCCGCATTGGCCGGCGCAGAGGTGACCCGCTCGGACTTCCGGGTTCCGGCGCTCGCGACCGCCAACCTGGCCGGACGCACCGTGGCCGAGGTCCTGGCCCGCGGCAAGCGCCTGCTCATCCGGGTCGATGACGACCTCACCCTGCACAGCCACCTGCGGATGGACGGCTCGTGGCACCTCTACCCCCGCGGGGAGCGTTGGCGCGGGGGGCCGGCGCACCAGGTTCGGGTGCTGCTGGAGACTGCAGACCGCCAGGCAGTGGGCTACCGCCTGCACGATCTCGCGTTGGTCCGCCGCGGCGAGGAGAGCACCGTCGTCGGCCACCTCGGGCCCGATCTGCTAGGCACCGACTGGGATCTCGACGAGGCGGTCCGGCGCCTGTCCAGCGAGCCGGACCGGGAGGTCGGCCCGGCGCTTCTCGACCAGCGCAACCTGGCCGGGATCGGCAACCTCTACAAGACAGAAGTGCTGTTCTTGCATGGGGTGTGGCCGTGGTCACCGGTCGGCGTCGTGGCCGAACTGCCGCGGCTGGTGGATCGGGCGAGGCGCCTGCTCGAGCTCAACCGCGAGCGACCCGCGCAGATCACCACGGGAGACCCGCGCCGCGGGCGGGAGCATTGGGTCTACGGCCGGCACGGTCGTGGCTGCCTGCGCTGCGGGACGCCAGTGCGGGTGACCGGGCAGGGCGACCCGCCTTACCAGCGGCTCAGCTACTGGTGCCCGCGCTGCCAGCCGGAGCGGTGACCGAGATCGCTCTGGCCCGGGTCGCGGGGAAGAAGATGCTCCAGGCGAGTGCGACGCTGAGGGCGAGCAGCCCTGCGGGCGCACGATGGCGCAAAGGTTCGACCGCCCATCCACACCCCCGTTAAGAACACGGGGTGGACGGGCGGCCGATGGGTCCAGTGTGCCCCCTCGGGCCGGGTTCCAATCACCCGACCTTGGCCGGCTGCGAGCCCGGTCAGGCCGCGACGTTGGTGACGTGCAGCGGGCCGGGCCGGGGGCCGCCGCCCAGCGGCGTCTCCACCTCGGCGAGCTGGTCGCTCACGTCGCGCAGCACCACCGACAAGGGCACGTCCAGGGCCTCGCAGATGGCGCCGAGCAGCTCGGAGGACGCCTCCTTCTGTCCACGCTCGACCTCGGAGAGGTAGCCGAGCGAGACCCGCGCTGCCGCAGACACCTCGCGCAGCGTGCGGTCCTGGGCCCGGCGACGCTCCCGAAGGACGTCACCCAACAGGCGGCGGAGCAGGATCATTGCGAGCTCCTCCCTGTGGTCCGACAACGCCGGTGCGATGTCGTCGTTCAAGCTTGGCCGAGTGGTGCTGATCACACCGTACCCGCCCGGGCCGACAACGTCTCGGTCCGAGGGCGACGGGACACGTGATCTGATGCAACAGTGTAATCATGACCCGGCTTCCCTCGCAGGAGATCCGGCCAGGACTGCGGCCAGCAAGCGCAGCGCTGACCGCACCGTGGCTGCTCGCACGTCGTGGCGCCCACCCGCCAACTCGAGCGCCGCAACGCGCTCGACCCCGTCGGCCGTCCCCACCACGGCGACGAACACGGTCCCCGGCGGCTGCCCGTCCGCCGACTCGGGACCGGCGACACCCGTCGTGGCCACGCCGTACGTCGACCCGAGCAGGTCGCGCACGCCACGCGCCATGGCGAGCGCAACGCCTGCGTGCACCGCGCCGTGCGCGGCAAGCAGGGCGCCGTCCACGCCGAGCAGGTCGGCCTTGAGGTCGGTCGCGTAGGCGACTACGCCGCCGCGGAACGTTGCCGAGGACCCCGCGACGTCGGTGAGCGCGGCGCCGAGCAGCCCGCCCGTCAACGACTCAGCCACGGCCAGCGTCGCGTCCTGCCGACGCAGCGCCTCGTGCACCGACGCGACGAGCCGGCTGCTGGATTGCCCCGCTGCCGGATCAGCGGCCACCGGGTCAGCCGCCGCCGGCTCAGTGTCCGCCGGGGCGGTCGACTCCTGCGTCACGGCCGGTCGGCCCGGGGTGCAGCACCGGCACCTCGGGCGGCGCGGGCCGCGCGCTGGCGCTGAGCCCGCGCGCTGGTGCGTCGCAGCTGTAGCGCCCGGTGTACGTAGTCGAGACCTGTCACCAGCGTCACGACGACCGCCGCCGCCATCACGACCAGGGCGAGCACGTGCAGGGGGCCGTGCAGCGGCAACACGAGCAGCCCGATCGCGACGCCCTGCAGCAGCGTCTTGACCTTGCCGCCCCGGCTCGCCGCCATGACGCCGTGGCGGATCACCCAGAACCTCAGCAGGGTCACGCCGACCTCGCGGACCAGCACGAGCACGGTCACCCACCAGGCCAGCTCGTCGAGCATGGACAGCGCCACCAGGGCCGCGCCGGTGAGCGCCTTGTCCGCGATGGGGTCGGCGATCTTGCCGAAGTCGGTCACCAGCCCGTGCCGACGGGCCAGCTCGCCGTCGAACCGGTCGGTGACGGAGGCGACCGCGAACACGCCCCACGCAGCCACCCGCCAAGACGACTGCTTGCCGTCCTCGTGCATGAGCACGGCGAAGAACACCGGCACCAGCGCGAGCCGAAGGATCGTCAGCCCGTTGGCAATGTTCCACACGCTGACCGGCCGGCCGACGTCGCCGGCGGGGCGAGCCGGCCGGGTCACCCGGCGACCCCGGCGACCCCGGCGACCTCGGCGACCTCAGCAACAAGGTCGGCCCCGTCGCTGGCCACGACCAGCGCCCGCACCACCGCGCCGACCCGAAGTCCCGCGCCGGTCACCGTGGTGCTGCCGTCGACCTCAGGGGCCTGGTGCTCGGCCCTTCCCTCGCCGATGAGCACGCCGTCGAGCCTGACCTCGACCGACTCCACGAGCACCCGCAACACCGTGTCGACTCGCTCCTCGGCGCGCTGGCTCACCAGCTCGTCGGCGAGCCGGGTGACCCGCTCGGCACGGTCCCGGATCTCCGCGTCGTCGAGCTTGCCGTCGAAGCCGGCGGCCTCAGTGCCGTCCTCGTCGGAGTAGCCGAAGACACCGACCGCGTCGAGGCGAGCGGCGACGAGGAATCGCTCGAGCTCGGCGAGATCGGCCTCGGTCTCTCCGGGAAAGCCCACGATCACGTTGGACCGGATCCCGGCCTCGGGCGAGGCAGCCCGGATGGTCGCGATCAGTTCGAGAAACCGCTCGGTGTCCCCGAACCGGCGCATCCGGCGCAGGACAGTCGCACTCGCGTGCTGGAACGACAGGTCGAAGTAGGGCACGACACCTGGCGTGCCCGTCATCGCGGCGATCAGCGACGGGCGCATCTCGGCCGGCTGCAGGTAGCTGACCCGGACCCGGTCGACCCCCTCGACCGCCGCGAGCTCGGGCAGCAGGGTCTCGAGCAAACGGAGATCACCCAGATCCTTGCCGTACGACGTGGAGTTCTCGCTCACCAGCACCACCTCGCGCACCCCCTGCGTGCCCAGCCAGCGGGCCTCGGTCAGCACGTCTGCCGGCCGCCGGGACAGGAACGACCCGCGGAAGGACGGGATCGCGCAGAAGCTGCAGCGCCGGTCGCAGCCGGACGCCAGCTTGAGCGGGGCCGTCGGGCCGTCGCCGAGCCGCAGCCGAAGCGGCCGGGGCCCCGACGCCGGCGCGACCCCCGGCGGCAAGGCCGTCACGACGTCCGCAACCGGCACGACGTCCGCAACAAGCACGACGTCCGCAACCGGCACGACGTCCGCGGCTTGCCCGCCGTGACCCGGCACCGGAACGACCGAGGCCTGCCGATCGACCGGCGTCAGCGGCAGCAGCGTGCGCCGGTCGCGGGGAGCGTGGGACACGTGTGCCCCGCCGTCCAGGATGGTCCGCAACCGGACCGAGATGTCCGCGTAGTCGTCGAAACCGAGCACCGCGTCGGCCTCGGGCAACGCCTCGGCCAACACCTCGCCGTACCGCTCGGCGAGGCAGCCCACGGCCACGACGGCCCGGGTCCGGCCGGCACCCACGCGATCAGCCGCCGCCAGCACGGTGTCGATGGAGTCCTTCTTGGCCGCCTCGACGAAACCGCAGGTGTTGACCAGGGCAACGTCGGCCTCGTCGGGATCGGCGACCAGCTCCCAGCCGTCGGCGGCGAGCCGTCCGGCCAGCTCCTCGGAGTCGACCTCGTTGCGGGCGCAGCCGAGCGTCACCAGCGTCACCCGGCGCCCAGGCGGGACCGAGGTCGAAGCGAAGGTGGGCACAGGTCCAGACTAGGTGACACTCCCGGTCCAGCCCCCGAACAGCAGCGGCCTACTCCCCCCGCAGTGTGAACAGCAGCCCGTCGAGCTCGTCCGGCTTGACGAGGACGTCGCGCGCCTTGGACCCCTCGCTGGGCCCGACCACTCCGCGGCTCTCCATCAGGTCCATCAGCCGGCCAGCCTTCGTGAACCCCACCCGCAGCTTGCGCTGCAGCATCGAGGTCGAGCCGAACTGGGTGGACACGACGAGCTCCGCCGCCTGGCAGAGCAGGTCCAGGTCGTCGCCAATCTCGCCGTCGACCTCGTGCTTGCTCGCCGCGGCGACCACCACGTCGTCGCGGTAGGTCGGCTTCAGCTGGCTCGTGCAGTGCGCCACGACGCGGACCACCTCGGGTTCGGTGACCCAGGCACCCTGAAGGCGGACCGGCTTGTTGGTGCCCATCGGGAGGAACAGGGCGTCGCCCTGCCCGACCAGCTTTTCCGCCCCGGGCTGGTCGAGGATGACCCGGCTGTCCGCGAGGCTGGATGTGGCGAATGCGAGCCGCGACGGCACGTTCGCCTTGATCAGCCCGGTGACCACGTCGACCGACGGCCGTTGGGTGGCCAGCACCAGGTGGATACCGGCGGCCCGGGCCAGCTGGGTGATCCGCACGATGGAGTCCTCGACGTCGCGGGGGGCCACCATCATCAGGTCGGCCAGCTCGTCGACCACGACCAGCAGGTAGGGGTAGGGCGCCAGGCGACGCTCGCTGCCGGGCGGCACGACCGCCTTGCCGGCGCGGACGGCCTTGTTGAAGTCATCGACGTGGCGGTAGCCGAACGCGGCCAGGTCGTCGTAGCGCAGGTCCATCTCCCGCACGACCCACTGCAGCGCCTCGGCGGCCTTCTTCGGGCTGGTGATGATCGGGGTGATCAAATGCGGAACCCCCTCGTACGCCGTGAGCTCGACCCGCTTGGGGTCCACCAGCACCATCCGCACCTCATCGGGCGTCGACCGCAGCAGGATCGAGGTGATCATGGAGTTGACGAAGCTGGACTTGCCCGACCCGGTGGCGCCTGCGACCAGCAAGTGCGGCATCTTGGCCAGGTTCGCGACGACGAAACCGCCCTCGACGTCCTTGCCCAGCCCGACGACCATCGGGTGGTGGTTGGCGCGGGCGTTGGCCGAGCGCAGGACGTCGCCGAGGCTGACCGTCTCCCGGTCGGTGTTGGGGATTTCGATGCCGATGGCGGACTTGCCGGGGATCGGGGAGAGTATGCGGACCTCAGCGCTGGCCACCGCGTAGGAGATGTTCCGCGAGAGCGCGGTGACCCGCTCGACCTTGACCGCCTGGCCGAGCTCGACCTCGTAGCGCGTCACCGTGGGGCCGCGGGTGAACCCGGTGACCCTCGCGTCGATCTCGAACTGGTCCAGTACGGTGCTCAGCGACTCGACCACGAGGTCGTTGGCCTTGGTCCGGGAGCGGGGGGCGGACCCCTCGCGCAGGATGGTGCTGTCCGGCAACGCGTAGGCCACGTCCCCGGACAGCCGCAGCTGTTCGACCCGGGCGGGTGCCACCGTGTGCTGCGGGGGTGTCGGCTCGACGTCACCCGATGAGGCGTGGCCAGCCGCTTTCGTGCCGGTCTTCGCACCGGACCTGGCGCCGGTGCGCGACGAGGTCGCGTCGTCAGCCGCCGACGCATCGGCCGGTTCGAGCGGGCCGGGCCGACCGCGCGGGCCGGGTCCGTCCAGCGGGCCGACCGGGTCGAGCGGGCCGGCGGGGCCGGTCGCGTCGGCGGGCCGGATGAGCGGACTATCGTAGGGCTCCTCGCTGTGGTGCTCGGCGGCGTCAGCACCGTCGCGCATCGACCCGACCCGGCGCCGCGGCCGGTGGCGGCGGAGCCGCTCGACGGCGGTCGGCTTGCCCCCGGGCGAGGCGCCGGAGGAGTCGCTGGTCCCCGTGCTCCCGGTCGCTGCGCTGCCGGTCGCCCTACCCCCGGCCGCAGAATCGCCGCTCGCTGAATCGCCGGCAGCCGAATCGCCGGCCGGCCGGTCACCATCGACGGCGGGCTTGTGCAGCAGCCAGGCCCGCAGCGCCCGCGCCCGGGTCGGCAGGGCGTGCACCGGTGTCGCCGTCACGACGAGCAGCCCGAACACCGCGAGCAGCGCCATCAGGGGAACCGCCACCCACCGGGTGACGGCCGCCACCAGCGGGGAGGACACGAGGAACCCGACGTAACCCCCCGCGTCGCGCATCGCCTCGATGCCACCCGGTCCGCTCGGGTCGGGCAGCCCGCGGCTGAGGTGGACCAGGCCCGCGGTGGCCAGGGTGAGAGCGGCGAGGCCGATGCCGATACGACCGCTGGCCGACACCTCCTGCGGGTGACGTAGCAGGCGAACTCCCAGCGCCAGCAGCACCAGCGGCAGCACCAGGGCGACCCGGCCCATCGTCCCGGCCACCACGGCGTGCACGCCGACGCCGACGGGGCCGCGCAACCCCCACCACTCGACCGCCGCGCTGACGATGGCCAGCCCGATCAGGGTCAGGCCGGCCCCGTCCCGGCGGTGGGCCGGGTCCAGGTCGCGGGCGCCCTTGCCGATACGTCGGGTCAAGCCGCCCACGACGTGGGCCAGGGCCAGCCAGATGCCGCTCGCCAGCCGCGACAGGCCGCGCGCGACCAGCACCGGCACCGAGGGGAGGGTCGAGCGCGTCGAGCGGCTGCGCGGGCGCCCGCCGCGCGCGCGGCCGGCTGCGGTGCGACCGCGGCTCGACCGAGCACCTCCGGCCCGGCCACCTCCGGCCCGACCGCCGCCAGCCCGACCGCCGCCAGCCCGACCGCCGCCGGTCGGGGCGCGCGGTGAGGGCGGTGCGGCGGCGCGCTGACGACTCGGCGTACGGATGGCCATGATCCGAGGTTACCCGTGCGCCTCTCCCGCAACAGCAGTCACAGCCGGGTTCTGGCCGCGTGTCGCGGGATGTTTCAGACCTCGATGACCAGCGGCAGGATCATCGGGCGGCGGCGGTAGGCCTGATGGACCCAGCGGCCCAGCACCCGGCGTACGAGCTGCTGGAGCTCGTGGGGGTCGCCGACGCCCTCCGCGGCCGCCGTGGCCAGCGCCTCCTCGATCAGCGGGATCGCCGCGGCGAACACGGAGTCGTCCTCGGCAAAGCCGCGGGCGTGGATCTCGGGACCGCCGGTCACCTTGCCGGTCACCGAGTCGACCACGACGACGACCGAGATGAAGCCCTCGTCACGCAGGATGCGCCGGTCCTTGAGCGAGGCGTCGGTGACGTCGCCGACGCTGGCCCCGTCAACGTAGACGTAGCGGCACGGGACCGCGCCCACGATCGTGGCGCGCCCGTCGACGAGATCGACGACGACCCCGTCGTCGGCCACGACGATGCGGTCGCGGGGCACGCCGGTCAGCGCGGCCAGGTCGGCATTGGCCCGCAGCATGCGCCACTCGCCGTGCACCGGCATCACGTTGCGCGGCGCGACGACGTTGTAGCAGTAGAGCAGCTCGCCGGCGCTGGCGTGGCCGGACACATGGACCATCGCGTTGCCCTTGTGGACGACCCTCGCGCCCCACCGGGTCAGGCCGTTGATGACGCGGTAGACGGCGTTCTCGTTGCCGGGGATCAGCGATGACGCCAGCAGCACCGTGTCGCCCTCACCCACCCGCACCTGGTGATGGTCCCGGTTGGCCATCCGCGACAGGGCAGCCATCGGCTCGCCCTGCGAGCCCGTGCAGACGAGCACCACCTGCGTGTCGGGCAGCTCGTCGAGCGCCTTGACATCCACGACCAGACCCTCGGGCACCTTGAGGTAGCCCAGGTCGCGGGCGATGCCCATGTTGCGCACCATCGAGCGGCCGACGAACGCCACCTTGCGCCGGTGCGCGACCGCGGCGTCGAGCACCTGCTGGATGCGGTGGACGTGGCTGGCGAAGCTCGCGACGATAATCCGCCGTCCCGCTGTCGTGAAGACCCGGTCGATGGCCGGGGCGATGTCCCGCTCGGACGTCGTGAAGCCCGGCACCTCGGCGTTGGTCGAGTCGACCAGGAAAAGGTCGACACCCTCCTCGCCGAGCCGCGCGAAGGCGCGCAGGTCAGTGATCCGGCCGTCCAGCGGCAATTGGTCCATCTTGAAGTCGCCGGTGTGCAGCACCAGGCCGGCCGGCGTGCGGATCGCCACGGCCAGGGCGTCGGGGATCGAATGGTTGACGGCAACGAACTCGCAGTCGAAGGGCCCGAGTCGTTCGCGCCCACCCTCGGCGACCTCGAGCGTGTAGGGCGTGATCCGGAACTCGGCGAGCTTGGCCTCGATCAGCGCCAGGGTGAACCGCGAGCCGATCAGGGGGATGTCGGGCTTCTCCCGCAGCAGGTAGGGCACGGCGCCGATGTGGTCCTCGTGGCCGTGGGTCAGCACGATGGCCTCGACCTGGTCGAGGCGATCCCGGATGTGCTCGAAGTCGGGCAGGATCAGGTCGACGCCAGGCTGGAAGTCCTCGGGAAACAGCACCCCGCAGTCGACTATCAGCAGCCGGCCCCCGTGCTCGAACACCGTCATGTTGCGCCCGACCTCGCCGAGGCCGCCGAGCGCGACCACCCGCAGGCCGCCAGGGGCGAGCGCCGGTGGGACGGCCAGCTCGGGGTGCGGCTGGCTCACCAGGTGATCCCGCCGCCCACCAGGGCCGCCACCAGCGTCTGCACCTGGTCGTCGGTGGCGTCCAGCAGCGGTCCACGGGTCGTGCGGGAGGCGATCACGCCCTGTGCGTACAGCGCGGCCTTAGCCATGATGGCGCCCTGGGACGTGGGGGTCATGACGGCGCGTACGACGGGGAGCAGGCGGCGATGCACGGCAAGGGCGGTGGCACCATCGCCCTGCTCGAACGCCCCCACCATCTGGGCGTAGGCGTCCGCCGCGACGTGGCCGACGACGCTGACCACGCCGACGGCTCCGTGCGCGAGCCAGGCCAGATTGAGGGCGTCGTCGCCGGAGTAGAAGGCCAGGTCAGTCGCCGCCATGACCTCCGAGCCGGCGAACAAGTCACCCTTGGCGTCCTTGACCGCCAGGATCCGGTCGTGCCCGGCGAGGCGACGCAGCGTGTCCGCGGCGATCGGCGTACCGGTGCGGCCCGGAATGTCATAGAGCATCACGGGCAGGCCGGTCGAGCCGGCCGCGGCCTCGAAGTGGCGGGCGAGTCCCTCCTGCGGCGGCTTGTTGTAGTAGGGCGTCACGATGAGCAGTGCATGAGCGCCTGCCTTCTCGGCGGCGCGTGACAGCCCGACGGTGTGCTGGGTGCTGTTGCTTCCGGTGCCGGCCAGGACGCGGGCCCGGTGCCCGACCGCCTCGACGACGGCGCGCACCATCTGCTCCTTCTCGTCATCAGACGTCGTCGCCGACTCACCGGTCGTGCCATTGACGACCAGGCCGTCGTTGCCGAGGTCGACCAGGTGGGCGGCGAGGCGCGACGCCGAGTCGAGGTCGAGCGCGCCGTCGGCGGTGAACGGGGTGACCATCGCAGTAAGCACGCGCCCGAACACCTCGGTCGCGGCGGAGGCAGGTGTCATGGGCGCCACGCTACCGGGCGCGGCGCTGGCCCAGCCGCTCTGCGTAGAGTCTGGCGGATGAGAGCCGAAGGCACGTTCGAGGTCGTCAGTTTCGTCCCGGCCGAGATCGGCGCTGCCGACCCTGCTGTCACGACGGGGCTGCCGGTCAGTGTCGCGACGATGCGCAAGACCTACAACGGCCAGGTCGACGGCCGCTCGACCACGATCTTCACCGCCGCGTTCGACCCGACCACCGGCACCGGCACCTATGTCGCGATGGACTCCTTCGAGGGCTCCCTGGACGGGCACCGCGGGACCTTCAACTTCGTCCACTCGGCGAGCACCTCCGGCAGCGAACGCAGTCACGAGTTCTTCCTCATCGTCGCGGCCAGCGGGACCGGTGACCTGTCGGGCCTTACCGGGAGCGGCGGTCTCGCGGTCGATGCCGACGGCGTCCATCGGGTGTGGTTCGACTACGACCTGGCGCCCTCGGCGTAGTCGGCGCCGGTGTCGGCAGTTCGGCTTGAACCGGTTCAGCCGCTGGCTCCGACAATCGACAGGGATCGACAGGCCGGTCCACGTCATCCGACACGCCCTGCCCTACGACGGGATCGATGAACCGGCCGAGGTGGCGAAGCCACTCTCGTACGCGATGACCACTGCTTGGGTGCGGTCTCGGGCTCCGAGCTTTGTCAGTATCGAGGTGACGTGTGTCTTGACCGTTTGTAGGCCCAAGAAGAGTTCCCCCGCGATCTCGCTGTTGCTGCGGCCGGTTGCGAGCAGTTGAAGGACCTGTCGCTCACGCGGACTGAGCCGGGCGATCAGGGCGTCCCAGCGGGTCCGAGTCTCGTCCCGCCGGTGGACGATCCTGGCTCGGGCGCCCGCGGGTAGGACCAAGGTGGAGCCAGCGGCGACCAGGCGGATGGTGTGGGTGAGTTCAGTCGGCTCGGCTCGTTTGAGGACGAAGCCGGAGGCTCCCGCCCGTAGTGCCCCGTAAAGGTACTCGTCGTTGCCGAAGGTAGTCAGGATCAGCACCTTGGGGCGCCGTTGAGGGTCGGCTTGATTGATCCGCGCTGTAGCTTGGATGCCGTCGATCCCCGGCATCCGGATGTCCATCAGGACGACATCGGGTCGCATGGCGGCCGACGACTGCACGGCCTGCGCCCCATCGGCCGCCTCACCGACCACGTGGAGGTCTGCCTCGGCGTCCAGTAGCACTCGCAGGCTGGCGCGGATCAAGGCCTCGTCGTCGGCGATCAGGATCCGGATCACCGGGAGGGGTTTGCTCTTCGTGGCTCGTGCGGCAGTTCGGCGCGTACCCGCCAGCCGCCGTCAGGCTCGGGGCCGGCTGTCAGCCGGCCGCCGGCCAGACGAACCCGCTCGTCCAGTCCTGCCAGCCCCCGTCCCGGTTCGGTGCTCGACTGGCCCGGTGGCAGCCTTGCGGTCGCGTTGCGGACTTCGACCACCAGCCACTCGTCCACCACCTGGATCTCCACCTGAGCCGCGCATCCCTTGGCGTGGCGCAACGCGTTGGTGCAAGACTCCTGCACCACCCGGAATGCGACTGCCGAGGCCGGGTGCTCGGCTGCCTGGTCAAGATCTTTGACCTCGGCACGTATTGCCATCCCGGCCGCCTCGGCCCGGCGCAAAAGCTCGGGCAGGTCGGCCAGCGTCGGTTCCTTCCTGACCGGTGTGGCGTCCTCGGCGAGCACCGCCAGCACGGTGTCTAGCTCACTCATCGCTCGCCTCCCGGTCTGCCCGATCGTTTCCAGACTGGCTCGTGCCGCGTCCGGGTCCGTGTCCAGCAGGCGTCGGGCACTCTCGGCTTGCAGCACCATCACCGTGACCGAGTGTCCGATGTTGTCGTGGAGATCTCGGGCCAGCCGGGCCCGCTCCGCAAGCCGCCCCGTCTGCCGTGCCAACCCTGCCGCCTGCTGTGCGGCGTCGGGCCCGAGCAGCAACCGCGCGGCGAACACATGGGCCGCTGCGACCTGCCGCAGCAGCCACGCCCCAGACAAAAGTCCGACCAGCGCAAGGGGAAGGGTCCACGTGCTTCGCCACCCAGCCGAGGACCGCCAACTGGCCCCCCATTGCAGGTAGCCGTCTACGAACGGCACGACAACCAGGGCAGCGAGCACCACGCTGGCCAGGGCGGCACCACCCAGGACCAGCACGCCGGCGAGCCCGCGAAGCAGCAGCCAGGCCAGCGACCGCCACGTGCGCGGATCCGTCACCACACCGCGGGCGGCTACGCGCCAGTCGACCGGCTCGACGACCGGTGGAGCCGGGACCCGGGCATCCAGCAGGGCGTTGACCAGATGACGCTCCAGTTCACCCAGGGCCCGCGCACCGGCCAACGTGCTGAGCAGAACCACCACACCGATCCCGAGCAGCGCGGTCAGCCCGCCAACAGCCAGCCCGCCGGCCACCAGGAGCAGCCACAGCAGCCCCAACGGCACAGTCAAAGCCAGATACACCGCAGCACGCCAGGTGGCCGGTTCACTCAGAAAGCGAAACCGACGGCGCAGGGCATTCGGCGTCGGCGACTTCCTGGCCTCGTGAACCGTGGTGGTGGACAAGGTCATCTCCCGCACTATGTCAGCCATGGTGAGAACCCTGCCTCCCCCGCGAGAGGGAGCGCTCGGATACCTCAGAGGGAAGTGGCCCGCACCGCCCGTTGCGGACAGTTGGCAGTCATGAGGACTCCACGCGCCGACCCTTCCAACCGATCCCTTCCGGGGCCCAGCGTGCCGCGCTGGGCTGTCACCCGGTTCTGGGCCGTCGCCACCGCCTGCGAGGTCGTGCTGGCCGCGGCGCTGTTGCTCACCGGGTCCGACCAGGTCATCGAGAAAGCGCTCTCAGTGACCGGCCTGGAGTTCAACACGGACCTGGTGACCGCGGCCCGGCTGGTGATCGGCTACCCCGCCGCGGCGCTGGCGGTCGCGCTGGCGGTCGCGCAGGTCGCGGCGCCTGACCTGGCCGTGCTCGTGGTGACCCGTCGGGTCAGGCACGGGGCGGCCAGCCTTGCCGCCGTGGCGGCCCGATTCCGGTTCTGGGGGCGCGAGCTCAGCCGCCGGCAGGGGCTCACCGCCTGGACCTCCCTCGTGGTGACTTTCGTTTGTCTGAACCTGGCCACAGCAGCGGTCAACAGCGTCGTTCTGAACGACCAGGATTGGCGCTGGGACCCGCACGTGCTCACCTGGACCCTGCCCGGGACACTACTCATCGCGATGTTCCTGGACGCCGGCGCGGTGCTGGAGGAGAACGGCTGGCGCGGCTATGCATTGCCCCTGCTCCTGCGCCGACGTTCACCATTGACGGCCAGCCTGCTGCTCGGCCTGGGCTGGGCCGCCTGGCACTACCCCGTGAAGTACAACTCGGTGACCGACTACGGCGTCGGCGGAGTCGCCTATCTCGCGACGTTCAGCCTCAAAATCATGCTCCTGACCGTCGTCATGACCTACTTCTGGCAACGCAGCGGCCAAAGCACCGTCGCCGCGATCGCCATGCACGGCCTGTCCAACGACTCGATGCGACTGCAAGGGCTGCTGATCGGTGACAGCTTGCGGCTGTCTATCCTCAGCGAGCTCACCATCTGCCTGCCGCTGGCCTGCGTCGCCGGCTGGCTGATCTGGCGCACCCAAGGCAGCTTGCGCTGACGACAAGGACGACCCCACCCAACCTGACGCTGCCGATCTGACACGGCGACGAGACGAGCCTCGACCGTTGCTGGACGAACCAGCCCCGCGGTATGTCCCGGTGGGTCGGGGACGAGTGGCCGGCCTCAGGGTGCCACCCGGCCGCCGGCGTCAAAAGCCTGGTGGGTCAGCGGCATGAGGCGGACGAACTCGGTCTCCATCCGCTCGGCGACCATCTCTATCTCCCGCTGCGGGTAGGACGGGAAGGTGGACTCCTCGCGCTTGGTGCGCAGCGACAGGAAGTTCATCAGCGACCGGGCGTTCATCGTGACGTACATCGAGGAGTAGATCGTCAGCGGCAGCACGATGCGGGCCACCTCCCGCGCGACGCCGGCATCGAGCATCTCGACGTACGCCGCGTAGGCGCCGGCGCAGGCGCGTCGGGTTGCGGACTCGACGATCTGGTGCTGCTCGGGTGACCCGGGGACGAACTCGTAGTGCCCCGGCTTGCCCTCCTGCACCAGCATGCGGTCCCGACCCGGCACGTAGAACACCGGCCGGAGCTGGCGGTAGCGGCCGCTCTCCTCGTTGTATGAGGCGATCCGGTGACGCATCTGCTCCCGGAACACGAAGATCGGCGCCTGCACGTAGAACGTCATCGAGTTGTGCTCGAACGGGCTGCCGTGACGAGCCCGCATCAGGTAGTTGATCAGGCCGCGGGACCGCTCGGGGTCGGCGTCGACGTCGTCCAGGGACTGCTCTCCCTTGGTCGACACCCGGGCTCCGAAGATCACGTCGGCGTCGCCGGCCCCGGAGCGGACCAGCTCAACGGTCACGTCACTTCGGAAGGTGATCTCAGGGGAATCGTGGTCGGCGGGAGCTACGTCATCGGGCACGGCGCAAGGCTAGCCAGCAGCTCAGACACCGCCATGCCCCGCCGTGCCCCGCCATGCCCCGCCGGGCCGGCCGTGCCCCGCCCGCCACGCCACCCCGGTCGCCGACGGGATCGGGCACGTGGACCGGCTGGTTGGCGCGAATCGCCGCGCGAAACCGGTCCACTGTGGCTTTGAGTGCCATCATCGGTGTCCGCGGCCATCACCTCGATCGCCGCGTCCAGGCGGTCCCGGCGGGCTTGGGCGCCCAGCACCGCCTCGTGGTCGGTGAACAGCATCCAGCACCAGCCGTCCAGCTCGCGGGCGATCGCCACGTTGGCGACCACCGGGCGTTTGCGGTTGCTCCACGCGCCGCCGCCTCCTCATCGATTCTGGTGAGTGACCCGGTGCCTGGAGCGCATCAGGTCCCCACGGACGTCCTCCCGGGCCCGGACCAGGTCCCGGGCGGCTTCCTGCACCACCGACGGGGTGAGACGGCCCCTGTCCACCATGTGAGACTTTCCCGCCGTGCGAGGCGAAAGACAGCCGACAGAGGTGTGGACGCCTTGTCCGGCCACCTCAGGCCTCGGTAGGCGCGCGTTGTCTCACGTGACGGTCGGTAGCGTCTCGCCTGCCGAGCCGATCGGACGATCGAGACCGCCGCTCCAGACCGGAGACGACACGCGGGTCACATCAGTCTCATCTGTCACACGAGGGCGGCGGAGATCCGAACTGGCGGCTCAGCGGGTCGGAACCCGCCCGTTGAGCCGCCAAGCACCGTCCCCTGACCGCGATGCCCGTCAGCGGGACCACCCGGCAGGCGGCGGGGGCCCGGTCAACAGTCGAAGTCCAGGGTCACCTCGTCGGTCACCGGTCGCGACTAGCAAGCCAGCACGAACCCAGCCGCGAGCTCGTCGCGCTCCGCTCAGATGGCCTTGAAGTGGTCGAACGGCTCGAGGCAAGCCAGGCACGACCGCAGCGCCTTGCACGCCGTCGAGCCGAACCGGCTCACCTCGCGCGTGTCGGGGCTGCCGCACTGGGGGCAGCGCACTGACAGGGTTACGTTCACCGCGGTGCCGGTCCGGGCGGCGGTGCCTGTGCCGGTGGCAGGCGCCGGCGGGGCGACGCCGTAGTCGAGCAGTTTGCGCTTGCCTGCCTCGCTCATCCAGTCCGTGGTTCAGGCCGGCGCGAGGACCGTGCGTACGACGACGTCGGGGAAACCGTTTGTCCCGCAAGGCGGTCTCGACGTCAGCCCGGATCGTTCCATCGCCGGGCAGCCGGAGTAGGTGGGCGTGATCGTCACCGTCACGCGCCCGCTCTCGACCTGGACATCGCGCAGCACGCCGAGATCCTCGATGGTGAGCACGGGCCCTTCCGGGTCGGCCACCTCGGCCACGATGGCCCGCGCCCGCGTCGCCCGCGTCGCCCTCGTCGCCCTCGTCGCCCTCGTCGCCCTCGTCGCCCTCGTCGCCCTCGTCGCCCTCGTCGCCCCCGTCGCCCCGCCGTAACGTCCGAACATGCGCAGTCCATGACGCACGCTTGTTCTGGACGTTATGGCGGGGGCGGTGGTCCGGGCGGGAGCGGTGCAAGTGCTGCATCTCGGCGAGCAGATAGCCGAACGCCTCGGTGCGCCGCACGTGGGGGGCGCTCTACACACTGTCCCTTCCGGTCGGCTCTGTTGTCGTGTGAACATCGGCACCGCGAGCCCCGGACCGTAGCGGCGAGAGTGACGTCGGTCACACACCGACGGCGACCGAGCCGCTCTGCGAGGATCGACCCCAGTCCGGGACAGAGACGTCCGACGAGCAGGCTCCGAGCAGCACATCGGAATCCGATCACCCTTGGGCGGAGGCAGATCATGGCCGATACGAGCGTGCGCCTCGCCACGCCGAGCGACGCGGCGGGGGTGACCCGGGTGCAGGCCGCTGCGTGGCGCGCCGCCTACGCCGAGGTTCTCCCGCCGGACCTGCTGGCCGAACTCGATTCGGCCGCCGTGACCCGCCAGTGGCTCGAGGCCATCGTCGCGCCGCCAACCCCGAGGCACCGGCTGATCGTCGCGCTGGACGCCGCCGAGGTCGTGGGGTTCGCCGCGTTCGGGCCGTCCGCCGACCCCGACCTGCGTTCCGCCGGGCCCGATCGGGCTTCCGCCGACCCCGACCTGCCGTCCGCCGGGCCCGACCTGGCGGGCGGTGTCGACGCGGAGCTCTTCGCGCTGTGCGTGGACCCTGCGCGCGCCCGCGCTGGGCACGGGTCACGCCTGCTCAACGCCGCTGTCGACCACTTGCGGGAGGACCGCTTCCGACAGGTGTACGGCTGGCTGCCGGACCTGCCCCGCCAGGGCAACGACCGGTTGCGGGCCTTCCTGGATGGCGCCGGCTGGGGTGACTCCGGGGCCCGGCGGGTCCTCGACCTGGCGGGTGACGGCGGCCTCGTGGTCGACCAGGTGCGCCTGCACACGTCGATCGACCAGTCCGCGATCGAGCAGCCGTCGACCGAGCAGCCGTCGACCGAGCAGCCGTCGGTCGAGCAGCCCTCGACCGAGCAGCCCTCGACCGTGCAGCCCTCGACCGAGCCGGGCGCGTGACCTCGGCCGCGCCGCCGTGGACCCAGGTGCGCGCTCGCGTCGTCCGTACGGCACTCAGCGTGGGGGTCGCCACCGGCGCCTACGGCGTGTCGTTCGGCGCGCTCGCCACCGCATCGGGACTGAGCGTGGCCCAGACGTGCGCCCTGTCGCTGCTCGCGTTCACCGGCGGGTCGCAGTTCGCGCTGATCGGAGTGATCGGCTCGGGCGGCAGCTTGACGTCCGGCGCGACGTCGGCACTGCTGCTGGGTGCCCGCAACCTGATCTACGGCGCGCGGCTCGCCACTCTGCTGTCGACCCGCGGGCTCAGCCGGGTGATCGGCGCGCACCTGGTGATCGACGAGTCGACGGCGGTGGCGCTCGCCAACGAGACGGACGGAAATCGGGCTGCCCGCTTGGGTTTCTGGTCGACCGGTTTGGCGGTGTTCGTGCTGTGGAACGTCTCCACACTGGTCGGCGCGGTCGCCGGCACGAGCATCGGCGATCCGGGCGACATTGGGCTGGATGCAGCCGCGCCGGCCGCCTTCATCGCGCTGCTCGCACCGCGGCTTCGGGGGCGCCCGGCCTGGCTGACGGCCGTCGCAGCCGTGGTCGTGGCGCTCGCGATGGTGCCTGTCGTTCCGGTCGGGGTCCCGGTGCTGCTCGCCGCGCTGGTCCCTGTCGTGGCAGTTCTGCTGGGGCGGCGACGGTGATCTGGGCCGCGGTCCTGGTGACCTCGCTGGGCTGCTACCTGCTCAAACTGGCCGGCCTGTCGGTGCCGCGACACTGGCTGGAGGCACCCGACGTACAGCGGGTTGCTGCGCTGCTTCCCGTCGCGTTGCTCGCAGCCCTGGCCGCAGTGCAGACCGTGACGGCCGGAGCGCGTCTCGTGGTCGACGCCCGCCTTGCCGGTGTCGCGGCGGCGGTCGTGGCTGTGCTGCTGCGGGCACCCTTCATCGTCGTGGTGGTCGTCGCGGCCGGCACCGCCGCAGGAGTTCGGGTCCTGCGCTGACGCATTCACCTACGCTGTCCCGATGCGCTGGTCCGGCGACCTTCCCCACGTCATCGTCACCAGGCTTCGGGCTGCCGGCTGCGTCTTCGCCGAGGACGAGGCGCGGCTGCTCATCTCCGCGGCAGGCACTAGCGCCGATCTAGAAGCCCTGGTGGACCAGCGCGTTGCCGGGCAGCGGCTGGAGGATCTGCTCGGCTGGGCCGAGTTCTGCGATCTGCGGATCGCCATAGACCCCGAGGTCTTCGTGCCCCGCCGTCGCACGGAGTTCCTCGTGCACGAGGCCGTCGCCGCCGCCCGGCTGGCCGATCGCGCCTCCGGTCGGACAGTCGTCCGGCCCCACGTGGTCGACCTGTGTTGCGGCTCGGGTGCGGTGGGCGCAGCGCTGGTCGCGGCCCTCCCCCGGCTGGAGATGTACGCCGTCGACATCGACGCCGCCGCCGTGCGGTGCGCGCGGCGCAACATCGCCGGTGCCGGACAGGTGCTCGAAGGCGACCTCTACGATCCGCTGCCCGCTGCCCTCCTGGGCCAGGTCGACATCCTGGTCGCCAACGCCCCCTACGTGCCCACCGAGTCGATCCGGCTGCTGCCGCCCGAGGCCCGCCTGTTCGAGCCGCTGGTGGCCCTCGACGGCGGGGCGGACGGGCTCGACGTGCTGCGCCGGATCGCCGACGCTGCGCCTCGATGGTTGGCGCCGAACGGCCACCTGCTGGTCGAGACGAGCGAGCGCCAGGCGCCGATGCTCGTCGAGCGCGTCGCGCGCAACGGGTTGATCCCGCAGGTGGCCAGGTCGGACGAGCAAAACGCGACCGTCGTCATCGCTTCGTCGCCTGGTTGAGGGGGCGCCGGGTCGGAAAGCAGGCGTGGCGCCACGCACACCTGCCGGTCCGGCATCTGCCACCCTGGTCGGTCATGACCGACGAACCTGCCGAAGTCACCGTCTTGGACCGCACCGCCTGGCGGGCTTGGCTCGATCAGCACCACACGGAGCCTGAGACGATTTGGCTGACCCTGGCCAAGTCGGGCACCACCGAACCGACCAGCCTCACCTACGCCGAGGCACTGGAGGAGGCGCTGTGCTACGGCTGGATCGACAGCCAGGCAGGGCGAGGCGACGCCGCTACATACCGGCAGCGTTTCAGCCCGCGCCGCGCACGCAGCCGGTGGTCCAAGCGCAACATCGGCATCATCGCGCTGCTGAACGCCCGGGGATGCATGCAGCCGGCGGGGATCGCAGAGGTCGAGCGAGCCAAGGCCGACGGGCGCTGGGACGCGGCCTATGCCGGTCCAGCCAGCACCGAGATGCCAAGCGACCTGTCCGCCGCCCTGAGCGCCAACCCGAGGGCTGCCGAAATGTTCGAGATCCTCACCAGCCAGAACCGCTACGCCATCATCTATCGCATCAACGACGCGAAACGGGCGGACACCCGGGCTCGACGCATCGAAGCTTCGGTGAACATGCTCGCCCGAGGCGAGACGTTCTACCCCCAGAAGCGCGTCCTCGGGCAGTGAACGGTCCTGCCAGACGAGCCGGTGATTTCTGCTCGATTGAGCGACGACGGTCGCTGACCACCACTGGACGCGGACCGCGATGGACGCGATGGTGGGCGGATGGCGAGCGAGGACGACGTACGCAAGGTGTGCCTTTCCCTGCCTGGCGTCACAGAACGGATCAGTTGGGACCAACCGGCGTGGTTCGCCAGGACGCTGATGGCGCGCATCTGGGCCGACGGAGTGGTCACGGTGAAGACGACCGAGCGAGAGGCGCTCGCGGCCGGTGACCCGGACGTCTTCTTCTGGACCGACCACCACGAACGGTCCCCGCTCCTCGTCCTCGTGCGCCTCGCCCGGGTCGACCGGCGGGAGCTCACTGACCTCCTGCACGAGTCCTACCGGATCGCCGGCGCACCCAGGGGAGCCTGACGGATGCCCCTGCAGCCGGGCGAGCTGACAACTGCTCAACCGATGTCGAGAAAGTGCTCCAGCCCAACGGTCAGCCCCGGCGCGTCGGCCACCCGGCGTACGCCGAGCAGGACCCCCGGCATGAACGACGCCCGGTCGACCGAGTCGTGGCGTAGCGACAGGGTCTCGCCGGGGTTGCCGAGCAGCACCTCCTGGGACGCGACCAGGCCGCGCAGGCGCACCGAGTGAACTCGGATGCCCTCGACGTCGGCGCCCCGAGCACCCTCGAGCCCGCTCGAGGTGGCGTCGGGTGGCGCAGCCCGCCCCCCGTCGCGGCGGGCGGCGGCGACAAGCTCGGCCGTATGTCGAGCAGTGCCACTCGGGGCGTCGGCCTTGTCCGGGTGGTGCAGTTCGACGATCTCCGCCGACTCGAAGTAGCCCGCGGCCAGCGCGGCGAACCGCATCATCAGGACGGCGCCCAGGGCGAAGTTCGGCGCGACGAGGACACCGACGCCCGGCGAGTCGACCAGCCAACGACGCGCCGCGGCGAGCCGCTCCTCGTCGAAGCCGCTGGTGCCGACGACGGCGTGGATGCCGTGGCCGACGCAGAACTCCAGGTTGGCCATCACCGCATCGGGTCGGGTCAGGTCAACGGCCACCCGCGCGCCGGCCGAGACCAGCCCCTCCAGCGGGTCACCGGACCCGAGCTGGGCCACCAACTCGAGGTCGTGCGTCGCCTCGACGGCCCGGCACGCCTCGGCGCCCATCCGCCCGGACGCACCCAGCACCCCCACTGTGATCGTCACTGGGTC
>JBBRHF010000006.1:0-46689 GCA_038223055.1 Actinomycetes bacterium
CTGCTGGCCGCCCTGGTCGCGAGTGGGGTGGCCTGGGCGCTGTTCCAGTCCAGCCTGTTCGGGTTGCGCTCGGTCACCGTGTCGGGCGCGTCGCGGGTGGACGTCGGGCAGGTGCAACGCACCGCCGATCTCACGTTGGGCACCCCGCTGCCGCGCATCGACACCGAGGACGTCGCGCACCGGGTGGGTCGGCTGCCCGCAGTGCGCCGGGCCATCGTGTCGCGCCACTGGCCGCGGGGCATCGCGATCACCGTCATGGAACGCCGGCCCGCCGCCGTGCGCAGCACCGGGACGGGCTACGTCCTGATGGATCGCACCGGCGTCGTGTTCGCCGACGTGCCCGCGCGGCCAGCGGGCCTGCCGCTGATCAGCGCGCCGAGCGGGGGAGGCCCGGGCGCCCTGCGGTCGGCCCTGGACGCGCTGGCCGACATGCCGGTCGCGGTGCGCTCGCAGGTCCTCGAGGTGAGCGCGACGACCCCCGACGAAGTGCGGCTGCGGCTTACTCGCGGGCGGAGCGTGGTCTGGGGCTCACCGGAGCGCGGGGCGCGCAAGGGCCGCGTGCTCGGCGTACTGCTCACCCGCAAGGCCGCCGTCTACGACGTGAGCGCACCCGACGTACCCACCACCCGCTCGAAGCCGTAGCCGGTCGCCTCGCAGCCGGTCGCCTCGCGGGGTCACGAAGGTGACGCGACCAGCTGATCCGATGCCGGGTCCGCCGCCTCGTGACCGTCGCCGGGGAGCCGTCGGTCGAGCCACCTCGGGACCCACCAGTTGGCGGGACCGAGCAGGGTCATGGTCGCCGGGACGAGCACCATGCGGACGAGGGTGGCGTCCACGAAGATCGCCGTGGCCAGGCCGAGGCCGAACATCTTGGTGGCCGCGTCCTGACCGAGCACGAAGGAGAGGAAGACCGCGATCATGATGAGCGCAGCCGATGTGATGACTCGCCCGGTGGAGGCGATGCCGTTGACGATCGACGTCTGGTTGTCGTGCGTGGCGACGTACTCCTCGCGAACCCGCGACAACAGGAACACCTCGTAGTCCATGGAGAGACCGAAAAGGATCGCGAACATGAACATGGGGATGAAGGAGACGATCGGCACTGTCGACTCAAGGCCGATGAGGCCAGCGGCCCAACCCCATTGGAACACCATGACCATCACGCCGTACGCCGCGCCGATGCTGAGCAGGTTCAGGACCACGGCCTTGAGCGGCACCAGCACCGACCGGAAGACCAGCATCAGGAGGAGGAACGACATCGCGAGCACCGCGGCGATCAGCACCGGCAGTCGTTCGTTGACGCGTGCCCCGACGTCGGCGAAGTTCGCCGTCTGACCACCGACGTATGCCCGTGCGGTGCTGCCTGCGAGCACGCTTGGCAGCACGTTTGCGCGCAACCGCTCAACCGTCTGGTGTGTGGCGGCGTCCTGGGGCCCCGTCGTCGGGATCGCCACCACGACAGCCACGCCGGCATCGGCGTGCATCTCGGGGGCAGCCACCGAGGCGATCCCCGGGTCAGCCCTGAGGGCCTCCACCAGAGGGCCGACCGCAGCTGGATCGCCGGCGATGTCGATGGCGATCACCACCGGGCCGTTGCTGCCCGGACCGAACCCCCGGGCCACGAGGTCGTAGGCCTGGCGTTCGGTACGGCCCTCGGGCAGCGCACCGTCGTCGGGGATGCCCGCGCGCAGCGCCACTACGGGGGCCGCGAGAGCGAGCAGCAGCACGGTGACCCCCGCCGCGTAGGGCCAAGGATTGCGGGTGACGTGCCGGATCCACCTGGACCAGCCCGGGCTGGCGGGCGCGTCCACCCTGCCGCGTCCGGCACGGCGCCCGCGCCGGCTGATGCGATGCCCCGCAAGGCCCAGGAACGCGGGCAGCAGCGTGACCGAGACGCACACCATGACCAGGACGACGACCGAAATCGCGATCCCGCCCGCGGTCATGAACGGGACGCCGGCCACGACCAGCCCGAGGATCGCCACGACGACGATGCCGCCGGCGACCACGACCGGCTTGCCGGCCGTGGCCAGCGCCGAGCCAGCCGACTCCTCGACCGGCAGGCCGCGGTCGAGGTGCTGACGGTGCCGGGTCACGATGAACAAGGCGTAGTCGATGCCCACGCCCAGCCCCACCATGGCCCCAAGGACCGGCGCCCAGCTCGGGATGTCGATGACGTTGGCGATGAGCGACATGGAGCTCACACCGACGGCGAGTCCGAGCACGGCCGTGCCCAGCGGGAGGGCCGTCGCGAGCAAGGACCCGAAGACGAGGAAGAGGATGAGCGCCGCGACAAGCAGCCCGATGAGCTCGCCCAGACCGGGCTGGGATTGCTCGAACGCGTAGTAGAGGTCGCCCCCCATCTCGATCCGCAGCGGGGACCCCGCCTCGGCCTCGGCACCGAACGCCTTGAGGTGGCTGAGATCCTTGGCTGAGAGTTCGTCCACGAGCGGGTACTGCAGCCGCAGGAGAGCGACGCGGCCGTCCGCCGACACGACACCGCGGTGGACCGCGACCTCGGGACCGGCGGCCAGTGCACCGGTCGGATCTGTCGTCCCGAGGACGTGGGGCAGTGCGGCGGCGCCGGCCTGCAGCGCGGCGAGCGCAGATCTTGCCTGCGCCGAGTCGAAGAACGACGCGTCCTCGTCGAGCGGAGTCACGACCACCTGAGCCGTCAGGCCGGCATCACCCGCACCGGCGGCGGCCATCAACTCGCTCGCCTGCTGGGAGTCCAGCCCCGGAACCTGCATCGAATCCCTGAGACGGTGGCCGAAGGTGCTCGATGCCCCCACAACGACGACGGTCAGGACCAGCCAGGCGCCGATCACGACCCATGGGCGGCGGGCCGACAGGCGGCCCAGACGGTAGAGAGACTGCGACATCATCGATGGTCCTCCCGATTCTTGGCGTCAATGCGACTGCCATGTACGTCAGCGTGGCGACGCAATCCGCGGTCCACATCGGCCGCGGAGGTCGGCGATGACCCGCCGATGGGAGGGCGGACGTCTGGTCCTTTCGGCCGAGGCGCGCCGACGCGCATTCCCTACGCTGGGGTGGTGATGGGAAGCGTGGTCAGGTCCCTGCGCGACGAGCCCCGGGCTGCCGCGCCTCCGGTGCGGGTCTGGCGGGACTGGGCACTGGTCGCTGTGCTGGTGCCGACCGCCGTACTCGAAGGCATCATTCGAACGGATGTCGCGTGGCGTCCGGTATCGCTCGCGCTCGCCGTGGCGTTGGTGTTCCCGCTTCTGTGGCGGCGGACGCACCCACTTTCTGTCGTCGCCGTGGTCTTCGGCGCAGTCATCGTGACAAACCTCGTCACGCTCATCGATGGTCCGGACACTGCCGTAGGGCTGTACACGGCGGTCTACGTGTTGCTGATCCCTTACGCGTTGCTTCGATGGGGGTCTGGCCGCGAGGTCATCATCGGGTCCTCGATCATCGTGGTCGCCGGGCTGCTCGGGATCGCGAGCGATTTCCACGGCTTCGCCGAAGCGGGCGCAGGCCTGATGTTCCTCATGTTCCCCGCAGTTCTCGGAGCTTTGGTCCGGTTCTGGACGACGACGCGAGCTCGCGAGATCGATCAGGTGAGGCTGCGCGAGCGCGAACAGCTTGCCCGCGAGCTGCACGACACCGTTGCCCACCACGTCTCGGCGATGGTCATCCGGGCGCAGGCCGGACGGGTGGTCGCGCCCTCGGAACCCGAGGCTGCGATCGATGCTCTGCGGGTCATCGAGGAGGAAGGCTCCCGTACTCTCGCCGAGATGCGGACCATGGTGGGCGCACTGCGCGAGCGCGATGATGCCGACCTTGCCCCGCAGCGCGGCGTCGCTGACATCGAGCGGCTCGCGCTCAGCGTCGAGGACGAGCCACGGGTGCAGGTGCGCCTCACGGGAGACCTCGGCTTGCTCAGTCCGGCGGTCGGGTCAGCCACCTACCGCATCGCCCGGGAATCGGTGACGAACGCGCGGCGGCACGCACGCAACGCCACCCGGATCGACGTGCAGGTCGTCGGGGCGCAGGACGCCGTACGGCTGACAGTCCGCGACGACGGCGATCCGGTCCACGCGTCCAGCGTCGCTGCCGGCTTCGGCGTGGTCGGGATGACGGAGCGGGCGGCGCTGCTCGGCGGGACCCTCGCCGCCGGCCCCGGGCCCGACCATGGCTGGGTGGTCGACGCGGTGCTTCCTCGGGCGGGACCGGGCCGATGAGCATCCGCGTGCTTGTCGCCGACGACCAGGAGATCGTCCGGACCGGTCTGCGCATGATCCTGGATGCCCAGCCCGACATCGAGGTGGTCGGCGAGGCGCGGGACGGCCGGGAAGCCGTCTCTCTCGCCCGCGAGCTGCGACCCGACGTGTGCCTGTTCGACATCCGCATGCCCGAGCTCAACGGGCTCGAGGCGACCCGCGCGCTGGCCGGGCCGGACGTCCGGGATCCGATGGCCGTAGTGGTCATCACGACGTTCGACCTCGACGAGTACGTCCACGGCGCGCTCAAGGCAGGCGCCCGCGGCTTCCTTCTTAAGGACGCAGGACCTGAGCTGCTCACCCAGGCGATCCACGCGGCCGCCAACGGTGAAGCACTGATCGCTCCAAGCGTCATGGTGCGCCTGCTGGCTGCGTTCGCCGACGTACCCACCAGCCAGCCGCCGGCCGAGCCGATCGAACCCCTCACCGCGCGGGAGGAGGAGGTCTTGGTCACCGTCGCCCGGGGCCTGACCAACGCCGAGATCGGCGCCGAGCTCCACATCAGTCTCAGCACCGTCAAGACCCACCTCGCAAGCCTGATGAACAAGCTCGGCACCAGAAACCGAGTCGAGATCGCCATGTGGGCCTATGAAACGAAGCGCACCAGAGTTTGACCAACCACCGGGTGCGATGACCAGCCAAGCATGGCCGCGTTCCCGTAGACCGTCCTCGTGGCTGCGCTCACCGGTCCGGGCCAGGCGGGACGTAGGGCCGCGACACGCCCGACACGCCGACGAATACGCGAGGTCGTTGAATCGGCCCGCGCGCCCACCTACCGTCCTGCTCATCATCACAAGTTGACATAACTCTAACGTTCAACTTGAGGGTGAGAGTCCAGGTTTCGACCAGTCTGCAAGACGAGAGCTAAGGGGCAACCGACGTGGCAGCACCGCAGAACTACCTCGCGGTCATCAAGGTCGTTGGCATCGGCGGCGGTGGCGTCAACGCGATCAACCGGATGATCGAGGTGGGACTCAAGGGTGTCGAGTTCATCGCGATCAACACTGACGCCCAGGCGTTGCTCATGTCCGACGCGGACGTGAAGCTCGACGTCGGGCGCGAGCTGACCCGTGGCCTCGGCGCCGGCGCCGACCCCGAGGTCGGGCGCAAGGCCGCCGACGACCACGCCGAAGAGATCGAGGAGGTCCTCAAGGGGGCCGACATGGTCTTCGTCACGGCCGGCGAGGGTGGCGGCACCGGCACTGGGGGCGCGCCGGTGGTCGCGCGCATCGCCCGGTCCCTCGGTGCGTTGACCATCGGAGTCGTGACCCGCCCGTTCGGGTTCGAGGGTCGCCGCCGGGCCAACTCCGCCGAGACCGGGATCGCTGAGCTGCGCGAAGAGGTCGACACGCTCATCGTCATCCCCAATGACCGGCTGCTGTCGATCTCGGACAAGAACATCAGCGTGCTCGATGCCTTCAAGAGCGCCGACCAGGTGCTGCTGCAGGGCGTGTCGGGCATCACCGACCTGATCACGACTCCGGGCCTGATCAACCTCGACTTCGCCGACGTGAAGTCGGTCATGTCCGGCGCGGGCTCCGCACTGATGGGCATCGGGTCGTCTCGTGGCGACAACCGGGCGGTCGAGGCCGCCGAGATGGCCATCTCCAGCCCGTTGCTGGAGGCCTCGATCGACGGGGCGCACGGCGTCTTGCTCTCGATCTCGGGCGGCTCGGACCTGGGGCTGTTCGAGATCAACGAGGCGGCCCAACTGGTCGCCCAGGCCGCCCACCAGGAAGCCAACATCATCTTCGGCGCGGTCATCGACGACGCTCTGGGCGACGAGGTGCGGGTCACCGTGATCGCGGCCGGCTTCGACGGCGGGACGCCACGCCGGGCGGTGCCGGCACCGGCTCGCGCCACCGCAGCCGCGGTCGCGCCCGGGCAGCCGATCTTCGCGCCATCCTCGTCCGAGCCGTCCCGCAACGGACTCACCGGTGCGGGCGAGCGGCCCGCCTACCAGCCCCACGGCGAGCCGGTCTCGACCCAGGCCCAGACAGGCGCCCCCGCGAACGGCCACATCACGTTGCCGCGCACGGAGCAGCCGGTCACCGCGCCCCGGCCGGCGCGCACGATCGTGTTCGACGACGACGACCTGGACGTGCCCGACTTCCTGAAATAGTCGTTGGCGCATCGCCCGCCCTGATCGTGAGGGGAATCGGCAGCCCAGTGGGCGCGATTCCCCTCACGATCAGGGCATACCGTTTCGGGTTGATGGCGACAGGAGGCACGGTGGCGGTGCGAGAGGTAGCGGCCTCGGGTGCGGCACGCTTCTGGCTGACCGACCGGGGCGGCGGCGCGAGCACACCTCCCTACGACCAGTTCAACCTCGGCGACCACGTTGGTGACGATCCGGCGGTCGTCGCCGCCAACCGCGACCTGCTCGCGTCCGGACTGGGTCGACCCGCGCCGCGGCTGGCGTGGATGCGCCAGGTGCACGGCGCCCACGTCGTGACGCTTGGGGCTGGAGGTGCCGAGGGTGCCGTTCCCGGCGTACCTCCGTGGCCTGCAGCCGACGGGCTCGTCACTGCCAGGCCCGGGCTTGCCCTGGCGGTCCTGGTGGCCGACTGCGTCCCGGTGCTGTTCGCCAGCGCCGACCCGGCCGTGGTCGGTGTCGCCCACGCCGGCCGGCGAGGCATGGCCGATGGTGTGGTGAGCGCAACCCTCGCCGCCATGGCGACGTTGGGCGCCCTGCCGGACCACATTCACGCCTTCGTCGGCCCGTCGATCTGTGGCCGATGCTACGAGGTCCCGGTCGAGCTGCAGGCGGCCGTGGGGACGCGCGTGGCCGCGTCGATCACGACCACCCGGTCCGGGCGGCCGGGCCTGGACCTGCGCGCCGGCGTCGCCGCCCAACTGGCCGGGGGCGGCGTCGGCGCCGTGACTGTGGACCCCCGCTGCACGGCCGAGAGCGCCGAGCTCTACTCACACCGACGCGACGGCATCACCGGCAGGTTTGCGGGGATCGCCCTGGTGGCCCTGCCAGACTGACCCCGATGGCGACACCGACCTCCCGACGCGACGAGATCGCGGCGAACCTGCGCTGGGTCGAGCAACGGATCGCCGACGCCTGCGCCATTGCCGCACGGTCGCCCAGCGACGTCACCGTGATCGCGGTCACGAAGACGTTTCCCTGGACCGACGTCGCCCACCTCGCCGCGCTCGGGTTGCGTGACGTGGGCGAGAACCGCGACCAAGACGCCACGCCGAAGGTCGCCCGCTGCCGCGCTGCCGGCCTGACCGACCTGCGCTGGCACTTCGTCGGCCAGTTGCAGACCAACAAGGTCGCCCGGGTCGCCGACTACGCCCACCTCGTGCACTCGGTGGATCGAGCGCGGCTCGTTACGGCGCTCGAGCGGGCCGCGATGGCGCACGGCCGCGAGATGGGGTGCCTGGTCCAAGTCGATCTGAACGACGACGAGGACGGCGAAACCGCCCAGGACAAGCTGCGGACCCAGGACAAACTGCAGACCCAGGACAAACTGCAGACCCAGACCCAGGCCATCGGTCCCGGCCGCGGCGGCGTGCCCCCCGAGGCCGTCGCTGATCTCGCGTCGCTCATCGACGCCAGCGCACACCTGCGCCTCGACGGTGTGATGGCCGTGGCGCCCCGGGAGGGAGATCCGGCGGCGGCGTTCGCCCGGCTGGCCGAGATCTCGGCTGCCTTGCGCGCGAGCCATCCGCACGCCGGCGTCATCTCGGCCGGGATGAGCGGCGATCTCGAGGCCGCAGTCATCGCAGGCGCGACACACCTGCGCGTCGGCACGGCATTGCTCGGTTCTCGGCCTCCGCTCAGGTAGCGTCGGGTGAACCGACGAGACGATCGTCCACCCCACCGGAGGGCTACAGGCATGGCCGGCGCGATGCGCAAAGCAATGGTCTACCTCGGCCTCGTCGAGGACGAGGACCGCTACGACGACGAGGACTACGACGAGACGGCCGCTCGCGACGACCCGCGGGACAGCCGTTCGTCCGCGGGCGGTGCGAAAGCGGGCGTGACATCGCTGCGCGACGACCATCGTGGCGGGGTTGCCACGATGACCGAGCGGCGGCCATCATCCGCGCCGGCCCCCACGGTGCGCCCGCTCGAGCGGATCACCACGATCCACCCGCGGACCTACAACGAGGCGAAGCAGATCGGGGAGAGCTTCCGCGAGAGCACGCCCGTGATCATGAACCTCTCGGACATGGACGACTCGGATGCCAAGCGCCTGGTCGACTTCGCTGCCGGCCTCGTGTTCGGTCTGCGTGGCACGATCGAACGGGTCACCAACAAGGTGTTCCTGCTGTCCCCGGCTAACGTGACGGTGACCGCCGAGGACAAGGCACGGATGGCCGAGAGTGGATTCTTCAACCAGAGCTGACCGTTCGACCACCGCTCGCCGGTCGATGGTGTCGCGGGTGCGCACGAGGTGACCGCCCACCTCGTGGCGCAAGTCCTCATCGCGCTGCTCCAGCTGTTCTTTGTGCTGCTCATCATCCGGCTGGTGATCGACTATATCCAGATGTTCGCTCGTTCATGGCGGCCCTCGGGGCCGGTGCTCGTGCTGGCTGAGGTGGTCTACACGGTCACCGACCCACCGCTGCGGGCACTGCGTCGGGTGATCCCACCACTACGGCTGGGATCGGTGTCCCTCGACCTGTCCTTCCTCGTGCTCATCCTGGCCGTGCAGGTGGCCAGCCGGCTCCTGGGCCGGGTCTAGGCGGTACGGTGCGCTGTGACAACCGCCCGTGACGACCGCCCGTGACGACCGCCCGTGACATGCCCCGCACCGCTCACGACCAGAACGCCGAGGTGACACTGTGCCCCTGACGCCCGAGGACGTGGCCAACAAGCAGTTCACGAGCACGCGGCTCAAGCCCGGCTACGACGAGACCGAGGTCGACGAGTTCCTCGACGAGGTCGAGGCGGAGCTCACCCGCCTCTACCGGGAGACCGACGAGCTGAGCTCCCAGCTTGCGACTGCCCGGCGCTCGGGGTCGGCCGAGGATTCGGGACGCACGCCGGCCGGCCAGGGCGCATCCACCCCGGCGCAGACGACCCCTTCGCAGCCGACCCCGGCTCAGACCACCCCGTCGCTGACCAAGTCCGCCGAGTCGGCTCCGACCCCGACGGCCTCGCCCACATCGGCCAATGCAGCCGAGGGCGCCACCGGCATCCTCGCCCTGGCTCAGCGCACCGCCGACCAGCACGTCGCCGAGGCCCGGTCCCAATCTGAGCGCATCGTGGGGGAGGCCCGGACCCGCGCCGAAGCCCTCAAGCGCGAAGCTGACGACCGGCACCGTCAGACCATCGGCGCGATGGAGAGCGAGCGCACCACGCTCGAGCGCAAGGTCGAGCAGTTGCGCGCGTTCGAGAGTGAATACCGGGCCCGGCTCACGACCTACCTCGAGGAGCAGCTGCGAGACCTCGACGGCCGGCCCAGCGCCGCGCCGGACCAGTCCGGGTCGCAGGGTCAGCCGCACAGTCACGCCCAGAATCAAGGCCAGGCCCAGAATCAAGGCCAGGCCCAGAACCAAGGCCAGGCCCGCCCCGCGAGCCAGACCGGCGACCGGTCTGGCAGCCCGTTCGCCTCCGGCGCTCCCGTCGGTCAGCCCACCGGCCCGCCGCAGCAGGCGCCCCAGGACGGCAAGGGCCAGCAGGGCTGAGCGCGCCTGACCGCCGCGTCAGACGCCCGCGCGGGTGAGTCGGAAGCTCAGGCCGAGGTCCGCGGCCCGGTGCACCGAGGGGTCCTCGGCATCGGACAGGGCCGTGTCATCGACCGAGCCGAATGTGAGTGCGAGCACCTCGGCCGACACCAGATCGCCGTGCTCGGTGAGCGCCTCGGCCAGCTCGCCGTCCGCTGACCAGAGCACCTCGACCCGGTCGGTGACCGAGAACCCGGAGGACTTGCGGGCCTCCTGGACCAGTCGCACCACCTCGCGGGCGAGCCCGGAGCGACGCAGCGCGGGTGTGATGGCGAGGTCGAGCGCGACCGTCTCGCCGCCGTCGGTGACCACCGCCCACCCCTGCCGCGGGGTCTCGGTCAGGGCCACGTCCTCGGGAGTCACCTCGACCTGCTCGCCGTCGACGGTGACGGTGGCCCGGCCGTGCTCGCGCAGCGCGGCCGCGAGAACGTCCGCGTCGGCCGCCGCGACCGCGGCCGCGACGACGGGTGTCCGAGGGCCGAAACGCTTGCCCAGCGAACGGAAATTGCCCTTCGCGCTGCGCTCGACCAGGTCACCGGAGATCTCCTCGAAGGCCCCCACGTTGAGCTCCTCGGCCACCTGGCGGCGCAGCTCCTCGGGCAGGTCGCGCCAGCCCGGCGCGCCGACGAGCGCCCGCCCCAGCGGCTGGCGGTTGCGCACCTTGGATTCGGCCCGCGCTGCGCGGCCGAGCTCGACCACCCGGCGTACGAGCGCCATCGACGTGGCGAGCCGGTCGTCGACGAGGGTGTCGTCGGCGACCGGCCACGTGGCGAGGTGCACCGAGGGCGCTGCGTCCGGCGACACCGGGCGGACGACGTCTTGCCACACCCGTTCGGTCAGGAAGGGCGTGATCGGTGCCATCAGCAGGGTCACCAGGTGCAGGCACTCGTGCAGGGTCGCGAGCGCCTCCGGGTCGCCGTCCCAGAACCGACGCCGGGACCGGCGGACGTACCAGTTGGACAGCGTGTCGACATGGTCGGCGAGCAGCCGGCCGACCCGCTGGCTGTCGAACGCCTCGTAGGCCGCGGTCACCACGGCGACCAGGCGGTGGGTCTGGGACAGCGCCCACCGGTCCAGTAGCGGCCGGTCCGCCGTCGCGGCGACCGGCCCGCCGGGCACCCACCCGTTGGCGTTCGCATACAGAGTGAGGAACGAGGCCGTGTTCCAGTAGGTGAGCAGGGTCTTGCGCACGATGTCCTGCAGCGCGGTGTGGCCGACCCGGCGTTGCAGCCACGGCGACCCGCTCGCCGCCATGAACCACCGCAGCGCGTCGGCGCCGTGGGTCTCCATCAGCGGGATCGGCTCGAGGATGTTGCCCAGGTGCTTGCTCATCTTGCGCCCGTCCTCGGCCAGGATGTGGCCCAGGCACAGCACGTTCTCGTACGACGAGCGCCCGTGCACCAGGACGCCGATCGCCATCAGCGTGTAGAACCAGCCGCGGGTCTGGTCGATCGCCTCGCAGATGAACTGGGCCGGGTAGGCCGCCTCGAAGCGGGCCACGCTGCCCTCGGCGTGCGGATATCCCCACTGGGCGAAGGGCATCGAGCCCGAGTCGTACCACGCGTCGATCACTTCGGGCACGCGGTGCTGGTCGGCGCCGCACTCGGCGCACGCCAGCACGACGTCGTCCACGAACGGCCGGTGCGGGTCCAGCGCGCTCAGGTCCTGCCCGGCCAGCTCGCCGAGCTCGGCGAGGGACCCGACACATGTCAGGTGCGAGCCGTCGGCGTCACAGCGCCAGATGGGCAGGGGGGTGCCCCAGTAGCGGCTGCGGGACAGCGCCCAGTCGATGTTGTTGTTCAGCCAGTCGCCGTAGCGGCCGTGCTTGATGGTGTCGGGGAACCAGTTGGTCACCTCGTTCTCGGCGAGCAGGGCGTCCTTGACGGCGGTGGTGCGGATGTACCACGACGGCTGGGCGTAGTAGATCAGCGCGGTGTGACAGCGCCAGCAGTGCGGATAGGAGTGCTCGTAGGCGAGGTGGCGGAACAGCAGCCCGCGCGCCCGCAGGTCGTCGACCAGCGCCTTGTCGGCGCTCTTGAAGAACACGCCGCCGACCAGGCCGACGCTGTCCGCGAAGCGCCCGTCGGGGCGCACCGGGTTGACCACGGGCAGTCCGTAGGCCCTGGCGACGGCGAGGTCCTCGGCGCCGAACGCGGGCGACTGGTGCACCAGCCCGGTGCCGTCGTCGGTGGTGACGTAGTCGGCCAGCACGACCAGGTGCCCCAGCTCGCCCGCCGGCCACGCGACCAGCTCGAACGGGCGCTGGTAGGTCCAGCCCTCCATGACGGCGCCGTCGAACCGCTCGAGGATGGTGAAGCCCTCGCCGAGGGCGGCCACCACGAGCGGCTCCGCCACGACGTACGTCGAAGTGCCGTCGGTGGCGGTCACGTAGGTGACGTCCGCGCGCACCGCGACCGCCGTGTTGGACACCAGCGTCCACGGAGTGGTGGTCCACACGAGCAGGTCCGCGGCGCCGGCGTGGGGGCCGCTGGTGAGGGGAAACCGCACGTAGACCGAGGGGTCCACGACGGTCTCGTAGCCCTGGGCCAGCTCGTGGTCGGACAGGCCGGTGCCGCAGCGCGGGCAGTAGGGCGCCACCCGGTGGTCCTGCACCAGCAGTCCGCGCTGGTAGATCTCCTTGAGCGACCACCACACGCTCTGGACGTAGGCGGGGTCCATCGTGCGGTAGGGATCGGACAGGTCGACCCAGTAGCCCATCCGCTCGGTCATCGTCTCGAACTGATCGACGTTGCGCAGGACCGACTCGCGGCAGCGAGCGTTGAAGGCCTCGATGCCGTAAGCCTCGATGTCGGGCTTGCCCGCGAACCCGAGCTCCTTCTCCACCGCGATCTCCACCGGCAGGCCGTGGCAGTCCCATCCGGCCTTGCGAACCACGAACCGGCCCTGCATGGTCTTGAACCGCGGGAACACGTCCTTGAACACCCTCGCCTCGACGTGGTGCACGCCTGGCGTGCCGTTGGCCGTGGGCGGGCCCTCGTAGAACGTCCACGGCTCGCCGCCCCTGGTCTGCTTGAGGGTGGCGGCGAAGGTGCCGTGCTCCCGCCAGAGCTCGAGGACGGCGTGCTCCATTGCGGGCAGGTCGATGTGGGTCGCCAGCGCGGTGTAGCGGGGGAGGTTCGGGGTCGACACGGCTGGTGCTCCTTCGTCGGTGACGTGCTCCGGCGAAGGGACGAGGTGCCCGATCCGGCAACGTGTCCGGACGGTTCCCCGCGGTACCACCCTCCTTGGCCGCCAGATGCCCGTGGCGGCCCGCTTGGTTTGACGTCCTGCTGCCGGTTCTAGTGACCCCGACCCTCCGTGCTTGGTGGGCCGTGGCGTTCTTCCGGCGGCTCCGGGGTGATGGCCCCCTCACTGCCGTGCAGGTACGTCGTACAGCCTACCGTTTGCGCCCGCACACCCGCCTCCACCGAACCCAACCCCGTAACGTCCGAACACGCGGGGTCCATGATGCGCGCTAGCTCGGACGTCACGGCGCTGAGTTTCGACCGCCTATAGGCCGCGGCTCAGCGGTCCGGTTACCGACCCGCTGGGCCGCCACTTCGCCCGTCCACTCGGGTCATCGGGCGTCAGGCAGCGAAGCCGTGCTACGCCGGACAACGACGGGCCGCCATCTGCTGCAACCGGCGCCATTGGACGGGGAAGTGGCGGGTGGGTAGAAGGCGCGGGTGGGGGGTGCAGCGGGGGTGCAGCGATGGGTGGCCCGTTTCCCGTCGACGCTAACCCGTCTCAACAGCCCGCTCGCTCATGAACAGCGTCTTGGCGATCGTCGCGTTGTTGCGCCCGGTTGCCATCGACTCGAGCACCTCGCGTTCCCGGTCGGTCAGTCCGGGCAGCGAGGACTGCGCCTCGGCCGCCTTGCGAGTCAGCAGCCCCTCGACAACCTTCGGATCAAGGACCGACCCGCCGCGGGACACCTCCTGCAGCGCCCGGACCAGCTCGTCGAGCCGGGAGACCCGCTCCATGAGCAGATAGCCGAGCCCTTCGACGCCGTCGCCCAGCAGGTCGAACGCGTAGTCCTCCTCGACGTACTGGGAGAGGACCACGACGCCCACCGATGGGTGTGCGGCCCGGATCTGCTTGGGCGGCGTCGATGCCCTCCGTCGTGAACGAGGGCGGCATCCGGATGTCGGTGAGGACAGCGTCGGGCTGGTGCTCGGCCACCGCCTTGACCAGTGAGAGCGGATCGGCTGCCGTCGCCACCACGGTGACGGCCTCAACCTCGGCCAGCAGGGCGGCGACGCCCTCGCGCACGAGAAAGTTGTCGTCGGCGAAAACCACCCGGATCGGCATGCCCGCGACTGTAGACGCGACACCGGCGCCTGTCCCGCCGTGCGTCGACGTCTTCCGCGCCGTGTCCCCTGGCACGCGATGGACCCGTCTGCGCGCAGGTCGCAGACGGGTCCAGTTCGGCCACTGGGGGTGGTGTCAGGTGCGACGCCGGCGGCGGCGTTGGTGATAGCTGTCGATCAGAGACTGCCGGTGTTCGTTGATCAGGGTGGTGGTGAGGTGCTCGCTGAGCAGGTACGCGTGCATGCTGGTCTCCTTGTTCAGAACTTGAGGGTTCGGCCCGCGGGTGAGCGAAGGTCCAACGGGCTGGTGCCCGGTCGGGTGGGACGCTTGACGATCTGTTGCTGCCTCATAGTGGTTGCCCCTCTCTCCGCTGCGATAGAGCAAAACTAGGCATCGCCGGGCACGGCCGGCCAGGGACTTGCCCACCCGTCCGGAGGGCGCTGGCCACCCTGCTGATACGGGGCTAGCACCCCCGCGGGGGCAGACTGACGGGGTGCGCCTCGCGATCAGGGTCCGGCCGGGCTCCTCGCGGACCAGGGTGGGCGGGCGCTACGGGGACGCTCTGGTCGTGCGGGTGGCGGCTCGCCCGGTGGACGGCGCTGCCACCGAGTCCGCCCTGGCCGCGATCGCTGCGGCCTTCGGCGTACGCCGGCGCAGGGTCAGTCTCGTGAGCGGTTTCACCAGTCGCGACAAGGTTGTCGAGGTCGAGGGCGACCAGGACGCGCTGATCGCCGTGCTCCGCGAGCTATGGTCGCTGCCCTGATCGGCGGCGCGGCGGGTTGTGACCGGCGTGGGTGGGACCTATCCTTCCCGCACGATTCGTGACCTTTAGCCACGCCCGAGCGCAAGGGGAGCCTCCATGGCGAACAACGGCACGCCCACCGGCGGGTTCGTACGGCGAGCAATCGCCGACGCAGTCCGGGCAGTCGCGGCGGCGGCCCCGAACCGCATGACCTCGGCCGCCGAGATCGGAGTGACGCAAGCTGGAGCCAAGGAAAAATCGGCCGTCGCCGGACCGAAATCGACAGCTTCGAAAAAGTCCGTACCGGCCAAGCCCGGGTCTTTGGCGCCGGTTTCGGAAGGCGCCAAGAAAGCGCCGCCGGCCACGAAGACGGCTGCCGCGAAGAAGCCGGCGGTCGCAAAACCAAGAACGGCGGCCGTTGCAAAGATAAAGACGGCGCCGGTGAAGAAGGTGGCGACCGTCAAGAAGGCGGCGACCGTCAAGAAGGCGGTGACCGTCAAGAAGGCGGCGGCCGTCAAGAAGGCGGCGGCCGTCAAGAAGGCGGCGACGGCGACGGCGGCCAAGGTCGCCGCGTCGCCGCGGACGGCTGCCGTCCGGCCCCGAAAATCCGCCGCGAAACGGTTGCCCGCGAGCACAACAAGCGCAACCCACACGAGCGCGACCGCGTTGGCCGCCGAGCCCGGCGCCCTCGCCGTACGCCAGGACGAGGACCCCTGGACGAGCGCGGAGCTGGACGTGGTGCGCTCCGAGCTCTCGGGGGAGCTGTCCAAGCTGCACGCCGACCTTGACGTCGCCGAGCACGACATCGACGACATGCTGCGCGACGCCGGCGACGGCGCGGGGGACGACCCCGCCGACGCGGGCAGCAAGACCTTCGAGCGCGAGCACGAGATGTCCTTGGCCAACAACACCCGTGACATGCTGAGCCAGGACGAGCGCGCCATCGCGCGCATCGAAAACGGCACCTACGGAGTCTGCGAAAACTGTGGCAACCCGATCGGCAAGGCCCGCCTGCAAGCGTTCCCCCGAGCAACGCTGTGCATGACGTGCAAGCAGCGCGAGGAGCGTCGCTGAGCGACGGGCAGCACCGTCCACCACGACGTCACGTCGCGGTCGTCCTGTCCGTCTGCGCGGCCGTCGTGGCGGTGGACGCGATCAGCAAGGTGGTTGCCGTCGACCGGCTGCAGTCGCGTGACCCGATCGAACTCCTCGGCGGCTTCCTGACGCTCCGATTGATCCGCAACTCGGGCGCCGCCTTCGGGTTCGCCCAGGGTGCGACCGTCGTGTTCACCTGCGTCGCGGCCGTTGTGGTGCTCATCATCCTGCGGGCGGCCCGGCGGCTGGGCTCCACCGGCTGGGCGGTCGCGCTCGGCCTGGTCCTCGGCGGGGCGGTCGGCAACCTGCTCGACAGGCTCTTCCGCGAGCCCGGCCCGTTGCGCGGTCACGTCGTCGACTTCCTCGAGCTGCCGCACTGGCCGATCTTCAACCTCGCCGACTCCGCGATCGTCTCCGGCGGGGTGCTGATGGTCCTGCTTTCGCTGCTAGGTGTTCAGCGCGACGGCACGCGTCACCGCCCTCAGGGCGGACCCGGCGGGCAGCCCGACGCAGACGAGGTGAACAAGGGAAGCTAGCGCTCTCCCGAGGGCAGCGCGCCGGGGGACACCGATCCGTGCGGCCGCCGAGACAGGGTCAGCCGACCCGGCCGAGGCGAATGACGGTTACGGTGCCAGTCGGGTCGTCGACCTCCGCTCTTGCACCTGTGCGTGAGCCGTCAGCCGGACCTCGCTCGTGGCCTGCCGCGCCCGGTGTTCGGCCTGGCTGCACTCCTCACCAGGAACCCGAACTGCTTTCGCGCCTCGGTCATCGACAGGAGGGTCATGACCGGAAAGCGTACGGTTCTTGAGCCACTGTGGTCGGCAGGCCCAACCGCGCGTCCAAGCCCGACACAGGGCGTCGGCGGGGGCTGATGCCCATACGACGGCCATACTGGATCCGATGACCGACCGCCGCAAGCTCCCCGTCCCCGACGGCCTGGAAGGTGAGCGGCTGGACGCGGCGATCGCGCGGCTGTTCGGCTTCTCCCGCACCCGCGCCGCAGATCTGGTGTCCGCCGGCGACGTGCTGGTCGACGGGCGGACCGCGGCCAAGTCCGACCGTGTCCACGCCGGCGCGTGGCTGGACGTGTCGCTGCCGGAGCCGCCCTCGGCCCCGAAGATCCTGGCCGACCCGGTGCCGGGCATGAGCGTGCTCTACGACGACGACCACATCGTCGTGGTCGACAAGCCGGTGGGGGTCGCCGCGCACCCCAGTCCCGGCTGGACGGGGCCGACTGTTGTGGGCGGCTTGGCCGGTGCCGGTTATCGCGTCTCGACCAGCGGGGCGTCCGAGCGGCAGGGCGTCGTGCACCGCCTCGACGTCGGAACGAGCGGCGTCATGGTCGTCGCCAAGTCCGAGCGGGCCTACACCGTGCTCAAGCGGGCCTTCAAGGAGCGCACGGTCGACAAGGTCTACCACGCCCTGGTCCAGGGCCAGCTCGACCCGCTGCGCGGCACGGTCGACGCCCCGATCGGCCGGCATCCGACCCTGGACTACAAGTGGGCGGTCGTGGCCGACGGCAAGCCCAGCGTCACCCACTACGACACGCTCGAGGCACACCGGGCGGCGAGCCTCGTCGAGGTCCGCCTCGAGACCGGCCGGACCCACCAGATCCGGGTGCACGTGGCCGCGCTGCGCCACCCATGCGTGGGCGACATCACCTACGGCGCGGACCCGACGCTGTCCCAGCGGCTCGGCCTGCGGCGCCAGTGGCTGCACGCCGTACGGCTGGCCTTCGACCACCCCGAGACCGGCGTCCGGGTGGAGTTCACCAGCCCGTACGCCGCCGACCTGGCGGCCACCCTGGCACTCTTGGCGGACCAGGATTGAGTGCCACCGCCCGGCTCGCCCGGGACGACGCCGAGCGGGCCGACGGCTTCGCCATCCGGCGGGAGATCTTCGTCACAGAGCAGGGCGTGCCTCCCGACCTCGAGGTGGACGTTCTGGACGCCACCGCCGACCACTTCGTGCTGTACGACGACGACGGGGCCGTCGTCGGCGCGGGGCGCCTGGTGGTCGAGCCGGCCGGGTTCGCCGGGACAGACGCCTCGCTCGGGCCGGTAGGACACCTCGGCCGGCTGGCCGTGCGCAGGGCGGTTCGCGGCACGGGCCTGGGAATCCTGGCCGTCCGCGCGATCGAGGACCGGGCCCGCGAGCGCCGCCTGCGGGTGATGGTCCTGGGAGCGCAAACCCATGCGATCGGGTTCTACGAGCGGCTGGGCTACACCGCTCACGGAGCCGAGTTCGACGACGCCGGCCTGCCGCACCGCTGGATGCAACGACCGATCTGAGCTGGAACATCCCGATATGAGGAATTGTGCGAGCCATCGTGCCACCGCTACGCTCTTGATGCGTCTGGTAACTCCGGCCAGGATTGTGCCCTGGACGAAACCTTGCGTCTGATGGGGAGGGGGATCGGGTGGCCTCGGCACCGGACTCACGCCCCCGGCGTAGTCGCCCGCCCTCGATCTCGCCGACCCCGGGGAGTTCGCGCTTGACCACCTCGATCACCCAGTCCTCGTTCACCCCCACCTCGATCACCCCCACCTCGATCACGCCGACCCGACCCGCCAAAGAACCGGCCGCCGTCCCGAGTCCCTGGAACAGCCACTGGCTGGTCATCCTGGCGCGGCGGCTGTTCCTGCTCGACACCTTCGTCGTGTTCGTCTCGCTCTCAGTGGCCGTGCTGGCCCGGTTCGGCGAGCGCGCCCGGACCTCGAGCGTCGAGGGCTTCGGACTTCAGCTGCCCTTCAACGTCAGCTACCCGCTGATGGCTGCGGTGTTGGGCGCCGGGTGGCTCGCGATGCTGTTCCTCTCCCGGGTCTATGACCGCAAGGTGCTCGGGGTCGGGGCCGATGAGTACAAGCGGCTGGCCAACGCAAGCCTGCGGTTCTGGGGCATTGCCGCCATCGTCTGCTTCCTGGCCAAGATCGAGCTGGCGCGCACCGTGCTGGCGATCGCGTTCCCACTGGGGACCGTGCTGCTGCTGGTCGGGCGCTGGGTGGCCCGCAAGGCGCTGCACCGGGCCCGCCAGCACAACAGTGCCTGGTCGCACCGCGTCCTCGTCGTGGGCGGCGCCGACGAGGTCAACGACCTGGTGATGCAGCTGCGCCGCTCGCCGTACGCGGGGCTCGAGGTTGTCGGCGCCTGCGTGCCCGGCGGCCCGGGGCACGGCACGGTCGACAACGTGCGGGTAGTGGGCTCGTTGACCACCGTGCCCGACGCGGTGGCCGCGACCGGCGCCGACACCGTGGCGATCACCTCCTCCCGCGGCATGACCAGCAGCGTGCTCAAGCGGCTCGGGTGGGAGCTCGAGGGCGCCGGGGTCGACCTCGTCGTGGCGCCCGGCCTGATGGATGTCGCGGGGCCCCGCATCCACGTGCGTCCGGTCGCCGGGCTGCCGTTGCTGCACGTCGAGCAGCCGGAGTTCAGCGGCCCGGTCCGCCTCGTGAAGTACGCCTTCGACCGGCTGGTCGCGTTCTTGGCCCTGCTCGCGCTCTCGCCGCTGCTGCTCGTCATCGCGTTCGCCATCAAGGTCACCAGCCCCGGTCCGGTCATCTTCCGCCAGACCCGGGTCGGTAGCCACGGCGACACCTTCACGGTCTTCAAGTTCCGCTCGATGGTGATCGACGCCGAGGCCAAGCTGGCCGCTGTTTCCGTGCGCAACGACGGTGACGGCCTGTTGTTCAAGCTGCGTGAGGACCCTCGCATCACCCGCGTCGGCCGCGGCCTGCGCCGGTTCAGCCTCGACGAGATCCCGCAGTTCGCCAACGTGCTGCGCGGGCAGATGAGCCTGGTCGGACCGCGACCGGCCCTGCCGTCGGAGGCGGAGCAGTACGGCCTGGAGGCGGAGCGCCGGCTGCTGGTCAAGCCGGGCATCACCGGGCTGTGGCAGGTCAGCGGGCGCTCCGACCTCTCCTGGGAAGACAGCGTGCGCCTCGACCTTTACTACGTCGAGAATTGGTCGTTCACCGGCGACCTCGAGATCCTGTGGAAGACGATGTCCGCGGTTCTCTCCAGCCGCGGCGCCTACTGAACTCCGCTGCCGTTCACACGTGCCCCGGGCAGGACGGGCGACTGGTGCTGCGGCTGGGCGCCGCAGGCGCGATCGCGGCGCTCGTTTTCGGCGCAGCGGTCGTCTCCATGGGCACCAGCCGCGCAACTGTGCCGCAGCCGGTGGCCGTCACCAGCTCCCGCCGGGACCGCGACCCTGCCCGGTCTGACCCTGCACGTGCACCGGTCCTGCCAGGGGACCGGCAGCGACGGCAACCGCGTCCAGCCCCTGTACGTCGTGGAGCAGGGCCGCCCGGACCGCTATGCGTCGGTGCTGCCGGTGCTACGCAACGAGTTGGCGACCGTCGACGACACGTTCGCCCTGTCCGCGGCCGAGACCGGCGGTGCCCTGCGGGTCTGGTGGGTGTTCGATCCGGCCACCTGCGAGCCGGACGTGACCCGGGTGGCCAATCCCGGCCCGACCAATCCTGGCCCGACCACCCCCGGCCCGACCACCCCCGGCCCGACCACCCCCGGCCCGACCGACCCTGGCCCCACCGCTCCGGTGCCCACCATCCCCGGCCCGGCCACACCCGGGCCCGGCCGGCCGACGGTGACCGTCGCTGGCCCGGCCACCCTGCGGCCCTGGCTGCCGGCCCGGCTCACCGCCGCCCCGTCCGGCGCCGGGACCGTGACCGTGACCTGGAGCGTCGCGCCCGCCGCGTGCGCGATCGGCTCGACCACCGCGGCGACCCTGGTGATCCAGTGCCCCAGCGGGCGCTCGGGGAGGACGACGCCCACCGCCACGTTCACCCGCCTCGACGGCCTCGCGGCCACGGCGACGGCGACGGCGACGGCGACCATCGCGCTGACCGGCCCGCGCGCCACCCTGACCTCGTCGCTGGCCGTGGCCACCGGCTCGCCGCGACCCGGCCAGCCCACGACGCTCACCGCCGTGGTTCGCTACGGCACCATCCCGGTGCGCGCCTCGGTCAGCATCTGGTCCAGCACGGACGCCAAGCGCTGGAGCCGGGTCGGGGCGGTCTCGGACACTTCGGCGACCGGCCGTCTCTCGGTGCAGGTACGTCCGGCCCGCCCCACGTCGTACCGCCTCCGGGTGGTCGCCCCGCCCGGCACCGGCTGGGCCGTCGCTGCGGCTCCCGCGGTGCGGGTCACCGCGACCCGCTGGCCGGTGCGCCTCACTGCCGGGTGGGCCCCCGGCCAGGTCTCGGGACGCCTGCGCGACGCCGCGACCGGCCGCCAGATTGCCGCCGCCCCCGTCCGGCTGCAGCAACGGGTCCCCGGCGCCAGCACCTGGCGAACCCTGCACATTGTGCGCACCAGCCGCTCCGGTGGGGTGCAAGCGCTGGTGCGAACGGCCCCGCGTACGCCGTACCGCTGGATGTTCGTCGGGTCGAGCACCCGCGCGCCACGCACCAGCGGCACCGTCTCGATCGGCCCCTGAGCGCCGGCCCGGGCCGGCCGGGCGCGCGACACGCCGCGTGTCCTGGGCTGCCTTGGCGGGCGGGGAGAATCGTCGGCGGGCGGACCTAGACTGCCGGGCGTAGAGCGACAGTTCACCACCGCGGGAGGCATCACCAGAGCATGGGTTCCCGGGATTCGTTCGTGCATCTGCACGTGCACACTGAATACTCCATGCTCGATGGCGCCGCCCGCCTGGGCGACCTGTTCGCCGAGACCGAGCGCATGGGAATGCCCGCGCTGGCGATGACCGACCACGGCAACGTGTTCGGTGCCTTTGACTTCTGGAAGAAGGCCCGCGCCGCCGGCGTCAAGCCGATCATCGGGTGCCTGCTGGCGGGCCAGGAGATCGCGACTGCGGACGGGATCAAGAACGTCGAAGACATTGCGGTTGGCGACATGGTCCTCACCCACCGTGGTCGGTTCCGCCGTGTCATGCGCACAATGCGCCGTCCTTACGAAGGGCGGGGCTATGACATCACTCTCGCCGGGGGGTCCGGACGCAAGCTCACGCTGACCGAAGAGCATCCAGTCCTGATCCGCACCCGAGATGGCATGGTCGATTGGCGAAAGCCTGGTGACATTGCTACCGGGCGACCGGGGATCAAAGGCGGCGTCGATCAGTGGAACTCGTGGGTCTGTCTGCCGCGACTGGCAGGAGAGGTCGACTCGCTCAACGTCCTGGACTACCTGCCGGACGACTTTCAGGCTGCATCAGACGGAGGTCTTTTCCGGGTCTACCCGGCCACGTTCCGCGCCGACAGTCATTGGCCGAAGTTTCCCTCTGCGCTGCCACTGGACATCGAGACGGGCTACGTCCTCGGCCTGTTCGCGGCTGAAGGGCACGTCCAGGTCAAGGCCGGCACCCACACAGGAGTATTCGGCTTCGACCTGCACTCGGACGAGACCCACCTTGCCGACCGAGTCGAGCGGGTGCTCGCCGCATGGGGGATCGCGACCCAGCGACACGTCCGGCCTGACAAGCACTCCATGCACGTGTATGGCTGCAGCGCGCCGCTCGCTCGCCTCCTCGACTCTCTGTGCGGCCGAGGTGCCGCGGAGAAACGCGTCCCGGCTGTTGTCCTCCAGGGCCCGGCAGCGTTGCGTGACGGCTTCCTCGACGGCGTCCTCGACGGCGACGGCAAGGACGCCTCCAGGGCATCGAACCCCACGGGAAGGCGCGACTTCACGACGATCTCCCGGAACTTGGCATGGGGTGTACGGACGCTGTTGGCCGACACGGGGCACTGGTCGACGGTACGTCGGCTCGAGGACTGGTCCTGTCCGCCGGGATCTGTCGAGGCGAAGCGGACCAGTTGCTACATGGTCGGGTTCAGCCCGAGGAGGAGCTATGCACGCACCAAGCAGGATGATCGGTTCACCTACTCCCCGGTTCAGGGCGTCACGCCGAGACTGATCGTGGCCGAGGTCTTCAACCTCGAAGTCGAAGAAGACAACTCCTACGTCTCTGATTTCGTACTGCACAACTGCGAGGCCTACGTCACGCCAGGCACCCATCGCTCGGACAAGACCCGGGTGCGGTGGGCTGACGGCGGCGGCGACGACGTGTCCGGTGGCGGCGCCTACACCCACATGACGATGCTCGCGGAGACCACCGAGGGCATGCACAACCTGTTCCGGCTCTCCAGCCTCGCCAGCCTCGAGGGCTACTACTACAAGCCGCGGATGGACCGCGAGCTGCTTCAGACCTACGGCAAGGGGCTCATCGCGACGACCGGGTGCGCGTCGGGCGAGATCCAGACCCTGATCCGCATCGGCCGCTACGACGACGCCAAGCGCAGCGCCGCCGAGCTGCAGGACCTGTTCGGCAAGGACAACTTCTTCTGCGAGCTGATGGACCACGGCCTCGACATCGAGCGCCGCGCTCAGGCCGACCTGATCCGGCTCGGCAAAGAGCTCGCCATGCCGTTCGTTGCCACCAACGACCTGCACTACACCTGGGCGAAGGATGCCGAGGCCCACGCCATCCTGCTGTGCGTGCAGTCCGGTCGCACCCTCGCGGACCCGACCCGGTTCAAGTTCGACGCCGACGACTTCTATCTCAAGAGCCCGGCCGAGATGCGCGACCTGTGGGCCGACTACCCCGAGGCCTGCGACAACACGTTGGCCATCGCCGAGCGCTGCGACGTGACCTTCACCGAGGGCGCCGACCTGATGCCCCGGTTCCCCGTGCCGGCCGGTGAGAGCGAGCAGAGCTGGCTGGTCAAGGAGGTCGAGCTCGGGCTGCTGCGACGCTTCGGCGGTGCTGTGTCCGACGCCCACCGCACCCAGGCGGCCTACGAGGTCGGCGTCATGACCCAGATGGGGTTCCCGGGTTACTTCCTGGTCACCGCCGACCTGGTGCGCCACGCCAAGGAGACCGGCATCCGGGTCGGTCCCGGCCGCGGGTCCGCCGCCGGCTCGCTGGTCGCCTACGCCCTGGGCATCACCGAGCTCGACCCGCTCAAGCACGGTCTGCTGTTCGAGCGGTTCCTCAACCCCGAGCGCATCTCGATGCCCGACATCGACCTCGACTTCGATGAGCGCCGCCGGGGCGACATGATCCGCTACGCCACCGAGCTCTACGGCGAGGAGCGGGTCGCCCAGATCATCACCTACGGCACCATCAAGGCCAAGCAGGCGGTCAAGGACTCCGCCCGGGTGCTCGGCTTCCCGTTCGCGATGGGTGACCGCATCACCAAGGCCATGCCGGCGCCGGTGATGGGCAAGGACGTCTCGCTCAAGGGCATCTTCGACAAGAGCCACCCGCGCTACCAGGAGGCCGGCGAGTTCCGGGCCCTCTACGAGTCCGATCCCGAGGTGCATCGGGTCGTCGACAACGCCAAGGGCCTGGAAGGACTCAAACGCCAGTGGGGCGTCCACGCGGCCGGGGTGATCCTGTCCAAGGAGCCGCTGCTCGACGTCGTCCCGATCATGCGCCGGGAGCAGGACGGCGCGATCATCACCCAGTTCGACATGGGGGCCTGCGAGACCCTCGGCCTGCTGAAGATGGACTTCCTCGGCCTGCGCAACCTCACGGTCCTGGACGACTGTCTCGCCAACATCGAGGCCAACCGCGGTGAGACCGTGGTTCTCGAGACCCTCGGCCTGGATGACCGCCTGGCTTACGAGTTGCTCACCCGCGGCGACACGCTGGGGGTCTTCCAGCTCGACGGTGGCCCGATGCGCTCGCTGCTGCGCTCGATGCGCCCGGACAACTTCGAGGACATCTCCGCGGTCCTTGCGCTCTACCGCCCCGGCCCGATGGGTGCCAACGCCCACAACGACTACGCCGACCGCAAGAACGGGCGCCAGCCCGTCGTGGCCCTGCACCCCGAGCTCGAGGCGCCGCTCGCCGAGATCCTCGGCGACACCCACGGGCTGATCGTCTACCAGGAGCAGGTCATGGCGATCGCCCAGCAGCTCGCGGGCTACACGTTGGGCCAGGCCGACCTGCTTCGCCGGGCCATGGGCAAGAAAAAGAAGGAAATCCTGGACAAGGAATACGTCCCGTTCTCCGATGGGATGCGCGAGCGGGGCTACTCCGCCGCCGCGATCAAGAAGCTGTGGGAGGTCCTGGTCCCCTTCTCCGACTACGCCTTCAACAAGGCGCACACCGCGGGCTACGGCCTCGTGTCTTACTGGACGGCCTACCTCAAGGCCAACTTCCCCTCTGAATACATGGCGGCGCTGCTCACCAGCATCCGCGACGACAAGGACAAGTCGGCCCTCTATCTGAACGAGTGCCGGCGCATGGGCATCAAGGTGTTGCCCCCCGACGTCAACGAGTCCGACTCCAACTACACCCCGCGGGGCACCGACATCAGGTTCGGCCTGTCGGCCATCCGTAACGTCGGCGAGAACGTGGTCCGCTCGATCGCGGCGACCCGCAGTGCCAAGGGCCGATTTAGCGACTTCACCGACTTCCTCGTCAAGGTCGACGCGCTGGCCTGCAACAAGAAGACCATCGAGTCACTGATCAAGGCCGGCGCCTTCGACTCCCTCGGCCACACCCGTCGCGGCCTGATCATGATTCACGCCGAGGCGATCGACGCGGTCATGGACACGAAGCGGGCTCAGGCGATCGGCCAGTACGACCTGTTCGGCGGGGGCGACGACGAGCCGGGCACGCCGTTCGGCCTGGAGATGGCGATCTCGCTCGGCGAGTGGGACAAGACGGCTCTGCTTGCCTACGAGCGGGAGATGCTGGGCCTCTATGTCTCCGACCACCCGCTGTTCGGCGTGGAGCACATCATCTCCGCGGCGGCCGACTGCTCGATCGCGGTGCTGACCGGCTCCGAGGACCGCCCCGACGGATCGATCGTGACCGTGGGCGGCCTGGTCAGCGGCCTGCAACGCAAGGTCACCAAGAAGGGCGACGTCTGGGCGATCGCCACCCTGGAGGACCTCGAGGGCGCGATCGAGGTGATGTTCTTTCCGCAGACCTACCAGCTGTTCTCGACCACTCTCGCGGAGGACGCCGTGGTCCTCGTGCGCGGCCGGGTGGACCGGCGCGACGACGTGCCCAAGCTCATCGCGCTGGAGATGACGCTGCCCGACCTGTCCGAAGGGCCGCGCGGCCCGGTCGTCATCTCGCTTCCGATCGCGCGATGCACCCCGCCCGTGGTCGATCGGCTCAAGGAGGTGTTGGCCACTCACCCCGGCGCGACCGAGGTGCACCTGCGCCTGCAGACGGCGTCGCGCACCACCGTGCTGCGCATCGACGACGGGCTGAGGGTCAACCCCGGCCCGGCCTTGATGGGTGACCTCAAGGCCCTGCTCGGCCCCTCCTGCCTGCTCTGACCCTGCGCCGTCCGTGGCCGCGATCTGGCCCATTGTCCGACGGTCACGCACGGCGGTCGCGATCTGGCCCACTGTCCGGCGACCGGGCAATAGTGCCAGCCTGCCGCCGTTGCCATTTTTGCATGATCGTGGCCGGGAAAGCCGGGGCCGGTCCAGTTCGGCCCGGCGACGGAGCGCTGTGCCGCAGACTAGGCGGATGGCCATCCCGCGACCCCCCACCAGCGAACTCGGGCTCGCGGCCGCTACTTCGGGGCTCAGCGTCGCCGTCGGCGGCGTCGTCGGCCTTGCCTGGTGGCTGATCGCCCCGCTGCCGCGCCTGAAGGTGGAGCCGACCGGTGTCTTCCTCGCCCTCGGGGAGGCCGAGACGGCCGTGGCCGCGGACGGCTGGTTCGCCCTGTGCGCGGGGGTGGCTGGGGTCGCCTGTGCCGTCGCGGTGTTCGGCTGGGTCAGGGCCGCCCGTCCGGGTGCGCTTGCCGGACTCACCGCGGGCGGCCTGCTCGGCGCCGTCCTGGCCGGCTGGCTCGGGAGTGCCCTCGGGCCCGGACCGGTCCGTGCCGCAGCCGCGGGCCTGCCGGTTGGCACGTTCCTCGACGGGCCGTTGAAGATGTCGGCCCACGGCGTGGTCGTGCTCTGGCCGCTGCTCGCCGTGGCTGTCTACTTCTCGCTCGCCGCCGGCCTGGAGGTCAGCCACCCCGCCCGGTCCGACCGATCGGCGCCACCGTGGCCCCCGTGAGGCGCACGAGGTCGGCTGGCGCGAGGGCGACGTCGAGCCCGCGGCGACCGGCGGACACGTGCACTCGTTCGAATCCATCGGCACTCGCGTCGACGATTGTCGGCAGCCGCCGGCGCTGAGCGATCGGGCTGACGCCGCCCACCACGTAGCCGGTCGACCGTTCTGCTTCGGCCCGGTCCGCGAGCTGCGCCCGCTTGCCCCCGACCGCGGCGGCCAGCGCCTTGAGGTCGAGGCTGCCACTTACGGGGACCACGGCCACCACGAGGTCTCCGTCCACGGCGGCGAGCAGTGTCTTAAATACCTGGCGCGGGTCGACCCCGAGGGCCTGGGCCGCCTCCACGCCGTACGACGTGGTCCTCGGGTCGTGCTCGTAGGGCAGCAGTTCGTGCGGCACCCCGGCCTCCGCCAGCGCGACCGTTGCCGGGGTCCCGCCGCTCGAACCCGTCCGCCTGCTCAGTTGGGGCTCGTCGGGGTGTGCGGGAGGTCGATCGCCGGCAGCGACGGGAGCAGACGCAGCACGGCAGACTCACGGCGCAGCAGGGCCAGTTCGTGGCGCAGCCGGCTGGTCGTGTCGGGCTCCTCGAGCAGCGCCTGCTTGTCCGACCGGTCCAGGATCGCCGCGGCCGCCACCAGGTAGGACAGCAGCTCGGGGTCCTCGGCGAGCTCGAGATCGCCGGGGGACCCGGTGAGCGCCGCCCGGTAGGACGCGAACAGCTGGCTCACCCCACGCGCCAGCAGGACTGCAGCGTCCCCGGCCGGCTCATCCAGCAGTCGGACGTCGGAGCGCAGATAGGACCGGGAGGTCTCCAGCGGGCCGAGCCGGAACCGCCGGGTGCCGGCCGTGACGAGCGAGAACCGCCCGTCGTCGTGTGCCTCGACCTCTCGCAGCGACGCGACGCAGCCCACCGCGTGCAGGGCGCGGATGCCGTCCACGCCGACCTCGTGGCCGGACCGGATCGCCACCACCCCGAAGCGGCGCTCCGGCTCGGGAGACGCCAGCAGGTCGTTGACCATGTCGCGGTAGCGCTGCTCGAACACGTGCAAAGGCAGGATCAGTCCGGGATAGAGCACGGTGCCCAGCGGAAAGATTGCCAGCCGCTCGGTCACGGCCGCGAGTGTACGACGGAGAGCGGCCGAAGGTTCGTAGACTCGGGCGGTGATCTCCCGACTCGACCTTCGCGGCAAGCCCGACTCCGACCTCCCAGCCGTCTTGCCGCGGGCCACGGTCGATGTCGAGGACGCCCTGGAGACGGTGCGACCCCTGTGCGAGGACGTGCGTCGGCGCGGCACGGAGGCGGTGCTCGATCTCACCGAGCGCTTCGACGGGGTGCGGCTGCGCGGCACCCGCGTCCCGGCTGAGGCGCTCGCCACGGCCCTCGCCGAACTCGCCCCCGAGGTCCGCGAGGCGCTGGAGGAGGCCGCGCGGCGCGCCCGGCTGGTGCACGCCGCCCAACGACGTACGGACGAGACGGTGACGGTCGCACCGGGGGGCACCGTCACCGAGCGATGGGTTCCGGTGCGCCGGGTGGGTCTCTATGTCCCGGGCGGGCTGGTGGCCTACCCGTCCAGCGTCGTGATGAACGTCGTGCCCGCGCAGGTTGCCGGTGTGCGGTCGCTTGCCGTCGCTTCGCCGCCGCAGCGGGACCGCGCCGGCCTGCCGCATCCCGGCGTGCTCGCCGCGTGCGCGCTGCTCGGGGTCGAGGAGGTCCACGCCGTGGGAGGCGCGCAGGCCGTGGCCATGTTCGCCTACGGCACCGACGAGTGCGAGCGGGTCGACCTGGTGACCGGGCCGGGCAACGTCTACGTCGCTGCGGCGAAGCGGCTCGTGCGCGGCCTGGTCGGCATCGACGCCGAGGCGGGGCCGACCGAGATCGCCATTCTCGCCGACGACACGGCTGATCCCGCCTTCGTCGCCGCCGACCTGATCGCCCAGGCCGAGCACGACCCCAACGCCTCGTGCCTGCTGGTGACCCCCAGCGCGAACCTGGTCGACGCCGTGCAGGCCGAGCTCGCCCGGCAGGTGCCCACCACGCACCACCAGGAACGGGTCGAGTGGGCGCTTCGTGGCGCGTCCGCCGCCGTGCTCGTCGACGACCTCGAGCACGGCCTGCGGGTCGTAGACGCCTGGGCCGCCGAGCACCTCGAGGTCATCACTCGCGACGCCCGGTCGTGGGCGGACCGGGTCACCAACGCCGGCGCCATCTTCGTGGGTCCCTTCTCGCCGGTGTCCCTCGGCGACTACCTGGCCGGGTCCAACCACGTGTTGCCCACCGGGGGCACCGCCCGGCACACGGGGGGGCTGTCGGTGCAGTCCTTCCTGCGCAGCATGCACGTCGTGGACTACTCCCGGGACGCGCTCGCGGCGGTGGCTCGTCACGTCGATGCGCTCGGCGGCGAGGAGGACCTGCTGGCCCACGTGGCGGCGGTGCGCGTGCGCGTGCCCACCTCGTGACCGGCGACCAGGAGGTGACCGGCGACCAGGAGGTGACCGATCGGGATCTCGAGCGCGACCCCGACAGCGAGGGCGCCGCAACGACGGTCGACCGACTGCTGCGTGACGATCTGCGCGGGCGCACGCCCTACGGCGCGCCTCAGCTCGACGTGCCGGTGCGCCTGAACACCAACGAGAACCCCTACCCGCCGAGCGACGCCCTGGTGGCCGACCTGGCCGAGCGGGTCGCGGTCGCCGCCCGCCGGATGAACCGATATCCCGACCGGGACGCCGTCGCGCTGCGCGGCGAGCTCGCGGCCTACCTCACCCGGTCGGCCGGGCAGCCCCTCACCGTCGAGCAGGTGTGGGCGGCCAACGGCAGCAACGAGATCCTCCAGCAACTGCTGCAGGGGTTCGGCGGCGCCGGCCGCATCGCGCTGGGCTTCGAGCCGACCTACTCGATGCACCGGCTGATCTGCCTGGGCACCGGCACGGCCTACGTCGCGGTGGCCCGTTGCGCCGACTTCGGCCTCGATCCGGACGCCGCGGCGGTCGCCGTACGCGAGCACGATCCCGACGTCGTGTTCCTGTGCTCGCCCAACAACCCGACCGGCGCCGGCCTCGACCTCGAGGTCGTCGCCGCGGTCTACGCCGCGGCCCGGGGTGTCGTGATCGTCGACGAGGCCTACGCCGAGTTCTCCGCCCGGCCGTCCGCGCTGACCCTGCTGCCGGGGCGAGAGCGGCTGGTCGTGACCCGCACGATGTCCAAGGCGTTCGCGTTCGCGGCGGCCCGGCTGGGCTACCTCGGTGCGGACCCCGCCGTCGTACAGGCCCTCCAGCTTGTCCGCCTGCCATACCACCTGTCGGTGCTCTCCCAGGCGGCGGCGCAGGCCGCCCTCGCCCACGCCGGCGAGCTGCTCGCCACCGTCGACGCCCTGCGGGAGCAGCGCGACCGGCTGGTCCAGGACATCTCCTCGCTGGGTCTTCCGGTGGTCCGGTCCGACGCCAATTTCGTCCTGTTCGGCGGTCTTGGCGACCAGGTGCACACCTGGCGGGCGCTGCTGGAGCGCGGCGTGCTCGTGCGCGATGTCGGGCTCGAGGGCTGGCTGCGCGTCACCGCGGGAACCCAGCCGGAGACCACCGCCTTTCTCGACGCGCTGGCCGCCGTCGTCCCCACCACCACGAAGGCCCACCTATGAGCCGTACGTCGACCGTGTCCCGCACCACCAAGGAGTCAGACGTCCACGTCGCGCTCGACCTCGACGGGTCGGGCCGGACCGAGATCGACACCGGGGTGCCGTTCTTCGACCACATGCTGTCCCAGCTGGGCCGGCACGGCGGCTTCGATCTCGTGGTTCGCACCAAGGGGGACCTCGAGGTCGATGCCCACCACAGCGTCGAGGACACCTCGCTCGCGCTCGGCCAGGCGCTGCGGGAGGCCCTGGGCGACAAGGTGGGCATTCGCCGGTTCGGCGACGCGCTGGTCCCGCTGGACGAGACGCTGGTGCAGGCTGCGGTCGACCTGTCCGGGCGCCCCTACGTCGTGCATGTCGAACCCGAGGTTGTCGAGCTGATCGGCAGCTACGACACGACGCTGACCCGCCACATCTGGGAGTCGTTCACCGCGTCCGCCCAGATCTGCCTGCACGTCCGGGTGCTCGCCGGCCGCAACGCGCACCACGTCGTGGAGGCGCAGTTCAAGGCCGTGGCCCGCGCGCTGCGCGACGCTGTCGCGCTCGACGCCCGGGTCCTGGGGGTCCCCTCGACCAAGGGAACCCTGTGAGCCCGGGTCTCTGCCGCGTCCCTGCGGCTGACTCCGGAACAGCGACCGCAGCGGCGGGAACTCGATCCACCGGACGGGTGAACTCGGCGGAGACGACGCCGCGGAGGCCCGGAGGCCCGGAGGCCAGCGGCCCGGCGGCTCGACGGCCGGATGCCGAGACGCCCCGTGCCGGCAGTTGACACAGGCGGTCGGCCCGGAGAGGCTGTGAGCATGCAACCCGTCGTCGTAGTTTGCCTGCGCGCCGCCTGACGGTTCCGTCAGCAGCGAGCGCGCAACCCCTTGTGAGTCCACCATTGGACCGGAGGGGTTTTTTGTTGGCCGAACGCACCTCAGCACGCCCAGAGAGGACCGACAGATGTCCGAACAGGTGACCGGAGCGAAGAGCGTGGTCCTCTCGTTGGAGGCTGCCGGCGTAGAGACGGTCTTCGGCATCCCGGGCGGGGCAATCCTGCCGCTCTACGACCCGCTGATGGACTCCACCCAGATCCGGCACATCCTGGTGCGCCACGAGCAGGGCGCCGGGCACGCGGCCGAGGGATACGCGACCGCCACCGGCCGCGTCGGCGTGTGCATGGCCACCAGCGGGCCCGGCGCCACCAACCTGGTCACCCCCCTGGCCGACGCCTACATGGACTCGGTGCCGATCGTGGCCGTGACCGGGCAGGTGCCCAGCGGCGCCATCGGCACCGACGCCTTCCAGGAGGCCGACATCCGGGGCATCACGATGCCCATCACCAAGCACAACTACCTCGTCACCGACCCGAGCCAGATCCCCCGCACGATCGCCGAGGCGTTCCACATCGCCGCGACGGGCCGTCCCGGCCCGGTGCTCGTGGACGTGTCGAAGGATGCGCTGCAGGCGCTCACGACGTTCGAGTGGCCCACGACGCTGGACCTGCCCGGCTATCGCCCGGTCGGGCGACCGCACGCCAAGCAGATCCGCGAGGCCGCGCGGCTGATGAGCGAGTCGCGCCGCCCGGTGCTCTATGTCGGCGGCGGTGTGCTCAAGTCCCGGGCCTGGGCCGAGCTTCGGGTCCTGGCCGAGCTCACCGGCATCCCTGTCGTCACGACCCTGATGGCTCGGGGGGCCTTCCCCGACAGCCACCCCCAGCACCTCGGGATGCCGGGCATGCACGGCACCATGTCGGCTGTCACTGCCTTGCAGAAGTCCGACCTGCTGGTGTGCCTCGGCGCGCGGTTCGACGACCGGGTGACCGGCAAGCTGTCCACGTTCGCCCCTGGCGCCAAGGTCATCCATGCCGACATCGACCCGGCCGAGATCTCCAAGAACCGCACCGCCGATGTGCCGATCGTCGGCGACTGCCGCGAAGTGATCGCCGACCTGTCGGTCGCCGTCCGGGCCGAGCAGGACGCCGGGCGACGGGGTGACTACGCCGGCTGGTGGCGTCAGATCCACACCTGGCTGGCCACCTACCCGCTGGGCTACGAGGCGCCCGAGGACGGGTCCCTGGCGCCGCAGTATGTCATCGAGCGGCTGGGCCAGATCGCCGGGCCCGATGCCCTCTACGTGGCCGGGGTCGGCCAGCACCAGATGTGGGCGGCCCAGTTCATCTCCTACGAGAATCCCAACACCTGGCTCAACTCCGGCGGCCTCGGCACGATGGGCTACGCCGTGCCGGCGGCGATGGGCGCCAAGGCAGGGCGCCCCGACGCGACGGTCTGGGCGATCGACGGCGACGGCTGCTTCCAGATGACCAACCAGGAACTCGCGACCTGCGCGATCAACAACATCCCGATCAAGGTGGCCATCATCAACAACGGCGCTCTGGGCATGGTGCGCCAGTGGCAGACCCTGTTCTACAACTCGCGCTACAGCAACACCACCCTGCGCGGGGCGACGGGCAGCGCCGAGCAGGTCGAACGCATCCCCGACTTCGTCAAGCTGGCCGAGGCCTACGGCTGCATCGGGCTGCGCTGCGAGACCAAGGAGGACGTCGACCCCACGATCAACAAGGCGATGGAGATCAACGACCGCCCGGTGGTGGTGGACTTCACCGTGCACACCGACGCGATGGTCTGGCCCATGGTCCCGGCGGGTCTGAGCAACGACCAGATCCAGATCGCCCGAGACACCGCCCCGGTGTGGGACGCGCGGGACGACGCATGAGCCGGCACACGCTCTCGGTCCTGGTCGAGAACAAGCCCGGGGTCCTGGCTCGGATCGCGGGCCTGTTCGCCCGGCGCGGGTTCAACATCGACTCGCTGGCCGTGGGTCCCACCGAGGACGACGACGTCTCGCGGATGACGATCGTGGTCAACGTCGAGGACCTCCCGCTCGAGCAGGTCACCAAGCAGCTGAACAAGCTGATCGAGGTCATCAAGATCGTCGAGCTGGACCCGACGGCGTCGGTCCAGCGGGAGCTGATGCTGGTCAAGGTCGCGGCCGACCGGGCCTCGCGTTCCCACATCCTCGAGACGGTCCAGCTCTTCCGCGCCAAGGTCGTCGACGTCGCCCCCGACGCGGTGACGATCGAGGCGACCGGCAACACCGACAAGCTCGACGCGCTGCTTCGCGTGCTCGAGCCGTTCGGCATCCGCGAGCTCGTCCAGTCGGGCATGGTCGCCGTCGGCCGCGGCGCGCGGGCCATCTCCGACCGCAGCACCCGCAGCTCCCAGGTGACCGCTCTTCCCCGCTGACCCAAGAAACGTCCGCCGTACGACGAGAGGAACCACCCGTGGCCGAGATGTTCTACGACGACGATGCCGACCTGTCGGTGATCCAGGCCCGCAACGTCGCGGTCCTCGGCTACGGCAGCCAGGGGCACGCCCACGCGCTGTCGCTGCGAGACTCCGGCGTCGACGTACGCGTCGGCCTGCCCGTGGGTTCCAAGAGCAGGCCGCGCGCCGAGACCGAGGGGCTGCGCGTGGTCACCCCGTTCGAGGCCTGCGAGGAGGCCGACCTGGTCATGGTCCTCGCGCCGGACCCGGTGCAGCGGACGCTGTTCACCGAGGCCATCGAGCCCAACCTCGTTGACGGGGACGCCCTGTTCTTCGGCCACGGCCTGAACATCCGCTTCGACCTGATCAAGCCGCCCGCCGGGGTCGACGTGTGCATGGTCGCCCCCAAGGGGCCGGGTCACCTGGTGCGGCGCCAGTTCGTCGACGGCCGCGGCGTGCCCGTGCTCGTGGCCGTCGAGCAGGACCCGACCGGCACCGCCTGGCCGCTGGTCGTGTCCTACGCCAAGGCCATCGGCGGCACCCGCGCGGGCGCGATCAAGACCACGTTCACCGAGGAGACGGAGACCGACCTGTTCGGCGAGCAGGCGGTGCTGTGCGGGGGCCTGTCCGAGCTGATCAAGGCCGGCTTCGAGACCCTCGTCGGCGCGGGCTACCAGCCCGAGGTCGCCTACTTCGAGTGCCTGCACGAGGTCAAGCTCATCGTCGACCTGATGTATGAGGGCGGCATCTCCAAGATGTACTGGTCGGTGTCGGAGACCGCGGAGTACGGCGGCTACACCCGCGGCCCGCGGCTGGTCACCGACCAGACCAAGGCCGAGATGCGCACGATCCTGGGCGAGATCACCGACGGCACGTTCGCCAAGGAGTGGATGGCCGAGTACGACGCGGGCCTGCCCAACTACAAGCGCTACTACCAGGAGCACGTCGACCACCCCATCGAGGTCACCGGGCGGGCGCTGCGCCCGCTGATGAGCTGGATCAGCGAGGACGAGTAGTGGCCTGCCGAATCGCTAGGCTTGAGGGGTGACCCGCCCCGTCGTACTCATCGCCGAAGAGCTCTCTCCCGCCACCATCGAGGCCCTCGGGCTCGATTTCGAGGTCCGTCACTGCGACGGCGCCGACCGGCCCGCGCTGCTCCGCGCCATCGTCGACGCCGACGCGCTGCTGGTGCGCAGCGCGACCCGGGTCGACGCCGAGGCCTTCGCCGCCGCCGCTCGGCTGCGCGTCGTGGCCCGCGCCGGGGTGGGCCTGGACAACGTCGATGTCCGCGCCGCGACGCAGGCCGGGGTCATGGTCGTCAACGCGCCGATGTCCAACATCATCAGCGCCGCCGAGCTCGCCGTCGGCCTGCTCATCGCGGCGGCCCGCCACATCCCCGCGGCCGGGGCGGCGCTGAAACGGGGACAGTGGCAGCGCAGCAAGTTCACCGGGATCGAGCTCTACGAGAAGACCGCCGGGATCGTCGGTCTCGGCCGGGTCGGCGTCCTGGTCGCGCACCGGCTGGCCGCCTTCGGCATGCACGTCATCGCCTACGACCCCTACGTCGCCCCGGCCCGGGCCGCCCAGCTGGGCGTCCGGCTGGTCCCTCTCGACGAGCTGCTGGCGTCCAGCGACGCGATCTCGGTGCACCTGCCCAAGACGCCGGAGACGGTGGGGCTGATCGGCCCCGACCAGTTCGCCCTGGTGAAGCCGACGGTGATCGTGGTCAACGCCGCCCGTGGCGGCATCGTCGACGAGCACGCGCTCTACGTCGCCCTCAAGGAGAGCCGGGTCGGCGCCGCCGGCCTGGACGTCTTCGACTCCGAGCCGTGCACCGACTCCCCGCTGTTCGAGTTCGACCAGGTGGTCGCGACGCCCCATCTGGGCGCCAGCACCGCCGAGGCGCAAGAGAAGGCCGGCATCGCCGTGGCCCGTTCGGTGCGCCTCGCGCTGGCGGGCGAGCTGGTCCCGGACGCGGTCAACGTGCAGGGCGGGGTGATCGCCGAGGACGTCCGTCCGGGCATCCCGCTGGCCGAGAAGCTCGGCCGGGTGTTCACCGGGCTCGCCGGCACCAGCCCGGCGCAGCTCGACGTCGAGATCCGCGGTGAGATCACCGCCCACGACGTGCGGGTCCTGGAGCTGGCCGCCCTCAAGGGACTGTTTCAGGACGTCGTGCAGGACGCCGTGTCCTACGTCAACGCACCGCTCATCGCCGCCGAGCGCGGCGTGTCGGTGCGGCTGACCACCGATCCCGACTCGCCGGACTTCCGCAACCTCGTGACGCTGCGCGGCTGCCTCGCCGACGGAAGCCAGGTGTCGGTCTCGGGCACGCTCACCGGTCCGCGCCAGGTCGAGAAGCTGGTCGAGATCGACGGCTTCGAGCTCGAGGTCGAGCTTTCGGACCACATGGCGGTGTTCCGCTACGAGGACCGCCCCGGCATCGTCGGCACCGTCGGCCAACTGCTCGGCGGCGCCGGGGTCAACATCGCCGGGATGCAGGTCAGCCGGGACCGCAAGGGCGGTCACGCCCTGGTCGCCATGGCGGTCGACGGCGCGATCCCCGCGGAGCTGCTGGACGAGATCGTCTCGGCGATCGGCGCCGCCAGCGCCCGCCAGGTCGACCTGTCCGAGTGACAGGGGCCAGTCCGTGAGACCTGTTCGCTCGGGGGTCGGCGCGCGGCCTAGCCTGCGCCAATGAATGCCCCCAGCCGCAGCATCCGCCTCGCCGTCATCGGCGGCGACGGCATTGGCCCCGAGATCACCGCAGAGGCGCTGCGCGTGCTCGACGCGGTCCTGCCGGCCTACGACGCCAAGCTCGACCCGACCGACTACGACCTCGGTGCGCGGCGCTGGCACGCGACGGGCGAGACGCTGCCCGACTCGGTGCTCGACGAGTTGCGCGGGCAGGACGCGATCCTGCTCGGCGCAGTCGGCGACCCGCAGGTGCCCAGTGGGGTTCTCGAGCGGGGCCTGCTGCTGAAGCTGCGGTTCGCCCTGGACCACCACGTCAACCTTCGCCCGGCCAGGCTCTATCCGGGCGTCACGTCCCCGCTGGGGCCGCACGACATCGACTTCGTCGTGGTCCGCGAGGGCACCGAGGGTCCTTACGTCGGCAACGGCGGTTCCGTCCGCCGGGGCACCCCCCACGAGATCGCGACGGAGGTGAGCGTCAACACGGCGTACGGCGTGGAACGGGTCGTCCGCGACGCCTTCGGGCGGGCGAGGTCCCGGCCGCACCAGCACCTGACGCTGGTGCACAAGACCAACGTGCTGGTCCACGCCGGGGACCTGTGGGCACGCACCTTCGCAACCGTGGCGGCGGAGTTCCCCGAGGTCACGACCGACTACCTGCACGTCGACGCCGCGACGATCTTCATGGTGACCCAGCCCGAGCGGTTCGACGTCGTGGTCACCGACAACCTGTTCGGCGACATCCTCACCGACCTCGCCGCGGCCGTGACCGGGGGCATCGGGCTGGCGGCCAGCGGCAACCTGGACCCGAGCCGCGCCAACCCCTCGATGTTCGAGCCGGTGCACGGCTCCGCACCCGACATCGCCGGCACCGGCGTGGCCGACCCGACCGCGGCCATCCTGTCCGCGGCGCTGCTGCTCGACCACCTGCTGCTGCCCGAGGCAGCCGCCCGGGTCGAGGCCGCGGTGGCAGCCGACCTCGCCGAGCGGGGCGGGGCCCCGCGAGCTACCCGCGAGATCGGCGACGCCGTGCTCGCACGCCTCCCGTGAGCTAGCCCTCAGCGCGTCAGTCGACGCTGCCGCGGGGCACGACCCATGCGTGGGGTTGACCGGTGACCGCCGCGATGTGCTCGAAGTCGCCGTCGTAGTGCACGATGACCGCGCCGTGATGCTCGGCGATCGCTGCGGTGAGCACATCCATGACTCCGGCCGCCCGATGGTGCCGGCGCGTCGCCGCGACGCTCAAAGAAGTCTGCTTCTGGGGTCAGCGGCGCCCGTCCGCTACCGTCGGAGCATGTCCGACGACCTGACGTTCAAGTTCGCCCCCGCAGTCGCGCGCCGCACCGACCAGGAGCGGCTTGGCCTGCTCGAGGCCCCCGGCTTCGGCCAGGTGTTCACCGACCACATGGTGACGGTGCGCTATGACCCCGACCGTGGCTGGCACGACGGCCGGGTCGGCGCCTACGAGCCGATCTCGCTCGACCCGGCGACCTCGGCGCTGCACTACGGGCAGTCGATCTTCGAGGGCCTCAAGGCCTACGCCCAGCCGGACGGGTCGATCGCGACCTTCCGTCCCGACCAGAACGCCGCCCGGTTCCAGCGCTCCGCGCGCCGCTTGGCCATGGCCGAGCTGCCGGGCGCGGTGTTCCTCGACTCGATCCGCCGGCTGGTCGAGGTCGACCGCGACTGGGTGCCGACCAAGCCGGGGGAGGCGCTCTACCTTCGCCCGCTGGAGTTCGCCACCGACCCCTACCTCGGGGTGCGTCCGTCGCAGAGCTACATTTTCTTGCTGATCGCCTCCCCGGCCGGCAACTACTTCCCCGGCGGGGTGCACCCGGTCACGGTCTGGCTCTCGACCGAATACGTCCGCGCCGCTCCCGGCGGCACCGGCGAGGCCAAATGTGCGGGCAACTACGCCGCCTCCCTCATCGCCCAGGCCAGGGCAGCCGAGCAGGGTTGCGACCAGGTCGTCTGGCTCGACGCGGTGGAGCACACCTACGTCGAGGAGATGGGGGGCATGAACCTGTACTTCGTCTTCGCCGACGGCCGCCTGCTCACCCCGGCGCTGACCGGCACGCTGCTCCCGGGCGTCACCCGCGACTCGATCCTCACCCTCGGCGCCGACCTCGGGTTCGAGGTCGAGGAGGGGCGCATCTCGACCGAGGATTGGGCGGCCGGGTGCGCCGACGGCTCGATCACGGAGGTGTTCGCGTGCGGCACCGCCGCCGTGGTCACCCCCGTCGGGCAGGTCCGGCACGCCCACGGCGGTTTCGCGGTGGCCGACGGCCAGTCCGGTGCGACGACCATGAAGATCCGGGAGGCTCTGCTCGGTGTCCAGCAGGGCACCGCGCCCGACCCGCACGGCTGGATGCATCGACTGGTGTGACCCGCCCGCCCAGTTCCGCATGGCGAGACGGGCTTCCACTTGCCGGACAATCCTGGGAGGGTCCTCTTCATGTCCGTCCTCGGCATTATTCCGGCGGCGCGCTAGCCAGGTCATCGGCCAGCGCGCAGACCTCCCGCGATTCGCGGGGGGTCTTTTTGTTTGGAGAGCCCCCCACATGACCACCTTCGATGACCACCCGCACACGACCACTGACGCGTTCCACGTCTACGACACGACGCTGCGTGACGGCGCCCAGCAAGAGGGTCTGACCCTCTCAGTTGCCGACAAGCTGGCGATCGCGCGTCACCTCGACGACCTCGGCGTGGGGTTCATCGAGGGTGGCTGGCCGGGGGCCGTCCCCAAGGACACCGAGTTCTTCCGCCGAGCCCGGACCGAGCTTCACCTCGAGAACGCAACGCTCGCCGCGTTCGGCGCGACCCGCCGACCCGGTGCCAAGGCCGCCGACGACCCCATGGTGGCCGCGTTGCGTGACTCCGGCGCGGCGGTCGTGACCCTTGTCGCCAAGAGTCACGACCGCCACGTCGAGCTGGCGCTGCGCACCACCCTGGCGGAGAACCTGGCCATGGTGCGCGACACCGTGTCCCACCTGCGGGCCGAGGGGCAGCGGGTGTTCCTCGACGCCGAGCATTTCTTCGACGGGCACCGCAGCAACCCGTCCTACGCTCTCGAGGTTCTGCTCGCCGCCGTCGAGGCGGGCGCCGACGTCGTGGTGCTCTGCGACACCAACGGCGGGATGCTTCCGGTGCAGCTGGCCGAGGTCATCGCCGACGTGCGCGACCGGACCGGGGCCCGCCTGGGCATCCATTGCCACGACGACACCGGCTGCGCCGTCGCCAACACGCTCACCGCGGTCGACGCGGGCGTCAGCCATGTGCAGGGCACCGCCAACGGCTACGGCGAGCGGGCCGGCAACGCCAACCTGTTCACCGTCGTGGCCAACCTCGAACTCAAGTCCGGGCGCCCGGTGCTCCCCGCCGGCCGGCTGGCCGAGATGGCCCGGGTGGCGCACGCCGTCTCGGCGGTCACCAATGTCGCCCCCAACCAGCACCAGCCCTACGTCGGGCACTCGGCGTTCGCCCACAAGGCCGGCCTGCACGCCAGCGCCGTGCGGGTCGACCCGATGCTCTACCAGCACGTCGAGCCCGAGTCGGTCGGCAACGACATGCGGATGCTCGTCTCGGAGATGGCCGGTCGCTCGTCGGTGGCGGTCAAGGGTCGGCAGCTGGGCATGGAACTCTCCGCGGAGGTCGTCGAGACCGTCGTGGGACAGGTCAAGGAACGCGAGGCACGGGGCTGGACGTTCGAGGCGGCCGACGCGTCCTTCGAGCTGCTGCTGCGCGACGCCGTGTCCGGCCAACGGCTGCGCCACTTCACCCTCGAGTCGTGGCGGGTGATCGTCGAGAACCGTCTCGACCGGCAGGTGGTCAGCGAGGCCACGGTCAAGCTGCTCGCCAAGGGGGAGCGGGTCGTGGCGACCGGCGAGGGCAATGGGCCGGTCAACGCCCTGGACCGGGCGCTGCGGTCGGCGCTGGAGCAGACCTACCCCGAGCTGGCCTCGCTGGACCTGCTCGACTACAAGGTGCGCATCGTCGAAGGGACCCACGGCACCGAGGCCGTCACCCGGGTGCTCGTGCAGACCGGCGACGAGGAGAGCGAGTGGGACACGGTCGGCGTGCACGAGAACGTCATCGAGGCCTCCTGGATGGCTCTGGAGGACGCCGTGACGGTCGGCCTGCTGCGCCGGGGCTACGAGCTCCCCTGATCCTGTGGCCAACTCCGCCACGATCACGCACATTGTGGTCTCGCGGGTCATAGGTCTCGCGGGGCACGTACCTTTTTTGCATGATCGTGGCGGAGAAGGGGCGTGTAGCCTCCTCGGATGCGCATCGCGAGGTACTCCGGGGCGGACGGCGTGGGCTTCGGGATCGTCGAGGGCGAGGGGTCCGCGCCCGCCGACGACGCCGCGAACCTGACCGTCCGCCGCATCGACGGTCACCCGTTCGCTCCCTTCCAGATCGTCGGCGACCCCGTGCCGCTGCGCGACGTGCGCCTGCTCTCGCCGGTGCTGCCCAGCAAGGTCGTCGGCATCGGGCGCAACTACGCCGACCATGCCCGGGAGATGGGCACCCCGACTGACCTCGACGCGGCGCCGGTCGTGTTCCTCAAGCCCTCGACGTCGGTGATCGGCCCGGGGGACGCCATCCAGCGTCCCCGCGCGCTCTCCCACGAGGTGCACTACGAGGGCGAGCTCGCCGTGGTCGTCGCCCGCCTGTGCCGCGAGGTCCCGCTCGAGCGCGTGCCCGACGTGGTGCTCGGGTTCACCTGCGGCAACGACGTCACCGCGCGCGACCTGCAGCGCGTCGAGGAACAATGGGGCCGGGCCAAGGGGTTCGACACGTTCTGCCCCCTCGGGCCGTGGATCGAGACCGACGTGGGCTCGTTCGCCGCCGACCTGGCCGTGACGACGACGGTCAACGGCGACCTGCGCCAGGCCGGGCGTACGTCGCAGATGATGCGCGGAGTCGCGGCGCTGGTCAGCCACGTGAGCGCCGCCATGACCCTCTTGCCCGGTGACGTGATCCTCACCGGGACGCCGGCCGGGGTCGGGCCGCTGGTTAACGGCGACGAGGTCTCGGTGACCATCGAGGGCATCGGCACGCTCACCAACCGGGTGGTCGACCGTGGCTGACCCGACGGCTGACACGGGCCCCGTGCGGGTGCGCGTGGCCCCCTCGCCGACCGGTGACCCCCACGTCGGCACGGCCTACATGTCGCTGTTCAACCTGGCCTTCGCCCGCCAGCGCGGCGGGCAGTTCGTGCTCCGGATCGAGGACACCGACCGGGCCCGCTACGTCGCCGAGAGCGAGGCGCAGATCTTCGACACGCTGCATTGGCTGGGACTGGACTGGGACGAGGGTCCGGACAAGGGCGGCCCGTTCGCGCCGTACCGGCAGTCGGAGCGGTCCGAGAGCTACCACGCCCCGGTCCAGCGGTTGCTCGCGGACGGCCACGCCTACCTGTGCTGGTGTACGACGGAGCGGCTCACCGAGATGCGTGAGCAGCAGCAGAAGGCCAAGCTGCCCACCGGCTATGACCGGTTGTGCCTCGGGAAGACAGCCGAAGAGCGCGCGGCGATGCCGGGATTCAGCGACCGGCCGGTCGTGCGGATGCTGATCCCCGACGACGCGCCGCTGGTGTTCCACGACCTCGTCCGCGGACCGGTGAAGGCGCCCCGGCCGGACGACCAGGTGATCGTCAAGGCCGACGGATTCCCCACTTACCATCTGGCCAACGTCGTCGACGACCATGAGATGGGCATCACCCATGTCGTGCGCGGCGAGGAGTGGATCAGCTCGACCCCCAAGCACGTGCTGCTCTATCGCTGGCTCGGCTGGACGGCGCCCGTGTTCGTCCACATGCCCCTGTTGCGCAACACCGACAAGTCCAAGATCAGCAAGCGCAAGAACCCCGCTGCCCGGCTGCTGTGGTTCCGGGAGGAGGGCTTCCTGCCCGAGGCGCTGCGCAACTTCCTGGCCTTGATGGGCTACTCGATGCCCGACGGTCAGGAGATCTTCACCTTCGAGCAGATGGTCCACGCGTTCGACTGGTCGCGGGTCAACGCCGTCGGTCCGGTCTTCGACCTGGACAAGCTGCGCTGGCTCAACGGCCACTACATCCGGGCGCTCACCGACGACGAGTTGGCGGTGCGCATCGTGGCCCACCTCGTGCAGTCCGCCGTGCTGCCGGCCGAGCCGACGCCCGAGAAGCGTGCCGTCGTGCGCGCCGCGACCCCACTCATCAAGGACCGGATGGCCGTGCTGTCCGAGGCCGAGGGGATGCTGGGTTTCCTGCTGGTGGCGGAGGACCTGTTCGTGATCGACCCGGCCGACGCCGCGAAGATCTTGACCGCCGCCGCCGTCCCCGTGCTCGAGGCGTCCGTGGTGGCCCTCGAGGGCCTGGATCCGTGGACAACGCCCAGCGTCGAGGGCGCTCTCCGTGGCGCGCTGCTGGACGGGCTCGGGCTCAAGCCCAAGCACGCGTTCGGGCCCGTTCGGGTCGCGGTGACCGGGCGGCGCGTGTCCCCGCCGCTGTGGGAGTCCCTCGAGCTGCTGGGCCGGGACCGCGCCGTGCGCCGCCTGCGGCTGGGGCTGGCCGCCGCCGGCGGCGCTGACGCAGGTGACTGAGACGCCGGTACTGAGACGTGCTTTTGTCCGCCCCCACGGCGGTCGGCTATCCTGTGACCGGCTCGACCGGCCTGAGCGCGATCCGTCGCCAAGGGTCCCGAGCCATTGGGGTATGGGGTAATTGGCAGCCCAACTGATTCTGGTTCAGTTAGTCTAGGTTCGAGTCCTGGTACCCCAGCACGGTCGGCGCCCCGGCGGGTCATCCCGTCGACGTGTTCCGGCCCGCGGTGCATCAGACACCGCACGGTCTCGGCCCCGTTGTGTAGTGGCCTAGCACGCCGCCCTCTCAAGGCGGTAGCGCGGGTTCGAATCCCGTCGGGGCTACCGAGCCAGGAGGCCCAGGTCGGTGACCGGTCGAGAGTCCTCGACCAGTCCTCGACCTGGGCCTCGTTCGCTCCCGACCCCTCCCCACCAGCACAGCCCGAGAGGGCGGCGGTCCAGAGCCTCGGCGCGTCGGATAAGGTTAGCCAAACCTAAGTCGAAGTCCGATCGCGAAGGGCTGCCTATGTACGCCTGCATCTGCCACGCCGTCACCGAGGATGAGGTGTCGGACATCATCGCGGCAGGGGCGAGCACGGAGGACGAGATAGGGCAAGTCTGCGGGGCCGGCACAGCTTGCGGGTCGTGCTTGGACCGAATTTGCGCCATGATCACCTGGCAGCACCCTTCGCACGGCAGGGAACCCCTTCGTGCGACCGGCTGACGACTACTGGAGGATCAGGCCATGCGCGGCGACACGAAGGTCCTTGAGCACCTCAGCGAGCAGCTGACGGCCGAACTCACGGCGATCTCCCAGTACTTCCTGCACGCCAAGATGCAGGGGAGCTGGGGCTACCCGAAGCTCGCCGCCCACACCCGCCACGAGTCCATCGACGAGATGCGCCACGCCGAGGTCCTGACCGACCGCATCCTGTTCCTCGAGGGCCTGCCGAACTATCAGCGGCCCATCACCCTGCACATCGGTCAGACCCTGCAGGAGATGTTCGAGGCCGACATGGAGATCGAGGTGGCCGCGGTCACTCGGCTGCGCGAGGGCGCGGCCTACATGCGCAAGGTCGGCGACATCACCTCGGCCCGCCTCTTCGAGGAGATCCTCGCCGACGAGGAGCACCACATCGACTACCTGGAGACCCAGCTCGAACTCCTGACGTCGCTGGGACTGGCGCTCTACGCGGCGCAACTCGTCGAGCAGCCCTCCGACGGTTAGCCTGCTCCCGTCTCGTCGGCCGGGGACGCCGGCTCTCGTCAGGGGCGGGCGAACGTGGCGTCGATGTGGGCGGCCAGTGACTCTGCGGCCGTCCCGAAGGCTGGGCTGGTCCGTTGCGGCATCGCGACCAGCGTGTCGAGCTCGTCCAGCAGATCGGTGCGGTCGCGGGCGCCGAGCCACGGAGCCTTCGCAAACGCGCTGGTAAGGCCCTTGCGAGTCCGCTGGAGGACAAGGCCGGCACCGCCGTCGCCTTGGTCGTTGGCGAGGGCACCGGACTCGTCGTGCAGGACCAGGACCCGTAGGCCTGCCGCCGTCGCCCGGGCATCGGCACGGGTCGCGCGGACCTGGTCCCCCACGGTGGGGGCGGCGACGCGACCGGCAACGGCTCCGAGCCCGAGGCCGAGTGCGAGGGCGAGGATGGTGGCCAGCGCGGTGCGGCGGCGGCGTCGACCGGCGGGGATGTACAGGGCCATGGGGAATTCAGCCTCTCCCGATGATGACGATTGCCGGGAACCCCTCGGTGTCCTGCATCGCGACGGTCTCAAGGATGGTGCCGGGTTCGAGGTCAGGCACCTGCACGCAGCGGGCGCCTTGCACCACCCAAGCGGTGGGTTCGGCGGTGATCGGCCCGATCCGGCGGCGGCAGCGGTTCACGGCGTCGACCAGGACACTTCGGTCGTCGTGTCGAGAGATGGGCAGGGCCTCGCCTTTGACGTCCAGGACGATGTCGCCGTACTGGTCGAGCAGTGCGACCCGGGTCCCGCCCTGCGCGCCCCGGCCGAGCCAGTACGGGCCTACCGCGTGGGTGTCGTGGTGGCCGCGGGCCAGCGCGGCGTCCGTCGCCTGCTGCCGGGTTGCCCGCGGCCGACCCGGCACCGCCCCGGAGCTCAGCCCGACTGCGCCGGTCACCGTCACCCGAACGGACCCCCGGTCGGCAAGGTGCTCGACCCGGGACTCGAGGGTGGCGACCCCGGCGCCGGCGGCGACGGCCTCGGCCTCGACGTCCGCCACGAGGTGCCGCACCTGTGCCGGGGTCGGCTGATGCAGGGTGCGTTCGCGTTCGGCGCGCACCAGGGACAAGGCGTCTCCGATGGCGCTGATGATCTCGGCACGGGGTGGGATGAGGACATCGAGTCCCATCGCGGAAGCGACGGCCCGGCCGAGGGCGCCGGCACCACCGCCGACGGCGACGATGGCAGGTCGCTCGAGCCGGTGGTCGTGCATGACCGAACCGACGATCTCGGCGACGGCCTGGGTCGCGGCCGCCATCATCCGGTGGGCGACCTCGAGGGCGGGGAGCCTCACCTCGCGCCCGGCGGCGGCGCACGCGGCGGTCGCTGCGGCGCGGTTGCCGAGGGCGTAGTCCTCGGCCGCGACAATGCCCAATGCGTTCGCTGCGCAGGTGACGGTGAGGGCGGCTCGGCGGTGGTCGGTTAGGCGCAGGACGAGGTAGTCAGCGGGGTCCCCTGGGCGGGGCGCCAGCAACTCGGCCCTGGAACCCTCGAGCTCGTCGGGAGTCAGGAAACAGGCGTAGGGCAGGCCGGCGATATGGGCGCTGCGGGGGCCGACTCCGTGGACCCTGTTGCGGCGGGCTCGCAGAATGGAGCCGCCGGCGACGCCGAAGACGCGAACGTCGAGGGCACGAATGGCGGTGGAGTGGCTGGCCACCCGGACGTAGGACAGCGCCGGCCGGCCGCGGCGGATGGCGGCCACGTTGGTGGAGGTCCCCCCGACCTCGAGGATGACGCCGTCCTCGATCCGGCTGGTGCGCAGCGCGCCGGAGACCGACGCCGCCGGTCCGGAGTACAGCGTGCGCGCGGGTGCGGTGCGGAAACCGGCGAGGTCGGTTGCCCCTGCGTCGCCGCGCATGACCATGACGGGGCTGGTGATGCCCGCGGCCGCGACGCCGGCGCCGACCACCTCGGCGGTCCGCAGCGCGATCGGGATGATCGACGCGTTCAGCGCGGCGGTGACTGCGCGCAGCTCCAGCCCGTAGAGCCCGGTGAGCTCCGCCGACGTGGTGACCGGAAGACCGACATCCGCGGCCGCGGCGGCCACGGTCGCCTCGTGGGACAGGTCGTCGGGGGCGAACGCCTCGGCGGCTGCTATCGCCTCTGCACCGGCGTCGCGCAGCCGCGTCACGACCTCCCGCGCGGTCTGCGCGGTGAGGCCCCCGGTTACGTCGATGAACTCCCCGACCGTGGCCAGGCTGC